>NZ_JCANUC010000002.1:0-284199 GCF_059568765.1 Lacicoccus kunmingensis DSM 17847
TCACATGCTTCAAGGTTTCATGAAGTGCACTGAATTCAGAGCCATTATCCGATGTGATGGTCTTGAATAACGACGGCATGTGGTCACCGGCCCGTTCAACGAGTGATTCAATCGCCTCAGTGACGGATTGCGCGTCCTTGCCATCAATTTTTAACAGCACTTCAAATCGGGTCTGTCGCTCCGCGAGTGTCAGCAACAACACATCATCCTTGTGTCTCGCACCGATGACTGTGTCGATTTCCCAGTGACCGAATGTCTCCCGGGATTCGACAGCTTCCGGCCGGCCAGAGATCGACGGCCCCAAATCACGTTTGTGTTCACGGTCCTTGCGCGTTTTTGATTTTGTATTGCGGCCCAGCTTCTCTGATAGATTGAGGTTCTTCGTGCGCATGATATGCCGGTCAATCCAGTTGTACAGTGTCGTCGTACATGGCATCAGCTCAGCAGGGAACAGATCCGCCTGTTTCGCAGCACCGACGACCGCATCCGGTGACCAGTGGTGCTCCAGCATCTGTGCATCTGCCCAGTCGACAAATGCATTGGATTGGCTCCATTTCGGTCGCCGGCCAGAGTGAAGACGGTTGGTTTCATAGCGTGTTTGGGCATAGCCCGGGTCATAGACATAATACTCATAATCATAGGTCTTACCCTTCTGTTTCTGGCGGGCGATTTGCCGAACAGTGCCGCGATTGATTTCGTTATTAATCGTTTGAGGTGCGCGTCTTAAACGGCGGGCAATCGCACGGTTGGAGTATTTTTCTTTCTTTAACACCTCGATTTGGGCCCGTTCATCTTTGGTGAGGTGTTTGTCTTTGATGGATTCAGTGTTATCATGAAATTGCGTCATGTGATTTCATTCCTTTATTGAGAGTCTGCTAACTTCAATATAACATGAAATTCACATGGCGTTTTTTGTATCAAAGGTGGCTAAGTTCATTATAAAATCCACCAAACAGTAGAACATATCAAATAATTATACCAAAGTGGTGTAAATTATCAGAACAGATATTATTTCTTTCTGATTATAGGAGGTTGAAAATGGAAATTGAGATTACAAGATTTAGAGTGAAACCAGGTAAATCTGAAGTGGTGGTGGATGAATGGCTGAAATTTTTGAAAGATAATATTGAAGATGTACTTGTCACTCTGGAAGGTGAAAAGATGTACGTTGAGTCAATACACCGGGAAATATGGAATGGAGCAGAATATCTTTATTGGTATTCAGTCCAGGGATATGGCGGTATTGAAGTCGAAGAATCTGAGCATTGGATTGATAAAAAGCATTTAAAATACTGGGAAGAGTGTATTGATAAGACATTTAAGCCAATGGACCTGTCAACAGAAGTGGTCATGATCCCCAGAAAAGTAAGAGAAAGTATGAATTAATTATTTAAATATACGATTAATAACTATATTCATTATTAAGAACCCGGTGTTTATCAATCTTTTCGATACCGGGTTCTAATTATATCTATATTAATCTTTATTACCATTTCTCTTTATTCTGAGCTGCTCCCCAATCAACTGTCTGCAAATATTCATACGTTCCGTTATTCTTAAAAAATTTTGCCATTCACCTGGAAAACTTAAATTTTTTTGTTCTTATTTCAACATTTAAGAAGTCATCAATTTCAAAATTCAGAGCATCCATAATTTCATTCTTTGTGCCAATAGCCTGCCCGTAACCATACTTAAAAATTTTTCGATTTTTCACCCATTCAGAATCACTTCTTACGGTAAATGTTGTAGCATTCTATGATATGTGCGTGAACTCCATAGTATGTTTCATCGGTTGATGCTCTCATAATGCTTTTTATATAAAACTCACTCTATTAATATTTTAATACCCTGTTTGAAGTACGCCTATATTAACAAAATATGTTACCTGAATTTCTCAAGTCGATACAAACCTTCTTCATCTACCTGACCGACACCATTTTTAAAATCATAACCCAACTTTTGATAGAAAGATAAAGCGGTGATGGAGGCTGGGATTTCTATACGCTTTGCTCTCAGAAAATATTCATCACTTTCCAGCTTCTCCATGATCTGTTTCCCAATTCCTTTGCCTTGATAGTCGGGTGAAACGAATATCGTGAATAAGCTGCTTTCGGTTTCACTGCCCCAATATGATCCTATAGAACCGACACCGATGATTCTTTCAGTCTTTTCATCTGTAAAGACATAACAGTTCGTCCACCTACTTCTTTCAATAAAAAAGTTCTCATTTATTTTTGCGACATCATTCTCAATATATTCTTCCGAGTAATCTTTACTGTTCGTCTCTCTTAAAGTTCTTCTGACCATTTCTGATACTTCTTTCGCATCCTGTTCTTTAAATCTCCTATTGTTTATCATCGCAGACTCCTTTATCTAATTTTCTAAATCAAAATATTTAGAGAGAGTGACTTTTCTCTCTTCCCTGCCCCATTTATGATAATCATCAAAAACAGCTGCGATATCATTATCCGCCCTTACTTCCACCAGATATTTTACCGTCAGATAGCTTCGCCAATAATCAAACATTATACTGGATAAAGTCCCTTGATATGAGCTGCTCCCGAACGCTTCCAGTGAATGATTCCCATATTCATCTTTAAATGCATTGTATAACTCAGTTTCTACATTGGTAACTTGATTGAAATCACTTTTATTCAAGAGCAATTTTCTTGGCAGATAGAGGCACATGCCTTCCTCAAACCAAATGCCTTCATCTAATTCCTCGTCAAAATCATCCAAAAACAGATCTGAATGATGAGTAAGTTCATGAGCCAGAATGATAAGCATTTCCTTCTCTGTATTTTCCTTATAAAATCGTCTCACCCCAGGCAAATCTTTGCCATTCAGCTGGTCTTCAAAGATATTCTCCCATGCTTTAATTTCCGGAGACATGTATATTAAATCCTTATTAGTATAAGCCGGTATAGGCACCTCAGAAAATACAGTTGTAGCCAGTTCTTCCGTAGTCCATACAACCGCTTTAGGTTTATCTTTCAATGAAAATTCTTCTTCCAGTATTTGTTGATATTCACTCAATCCTGATGTGAATCTATCAATAATATCATGATACTTTTCAAAATCACTTTTATGTTCAAATGCATATATCTTTTTCATTGAAACAGTCCTGACATGAATTTTTCTGCACCTAATGTTTTATTTAAAAGTTTGCTTAAGAGTCCCTTTGCCATCTTTAACCTCAACTTCTGCATATGCGCCATTAATAAAAGTCATCTGTGGCGGAACGTGACCGCAGTCGATATCGTATATGATCGGCACGCCTAATTCGTTATTCAATTCTTCGTATACATCACTTATAAAATAGTTATCTGCTGCATCATTCGCAGCACTGCGGCCGAACATAATACCGGAACAATTATCAAACCAGCCTGCAAGTTTCATCTGAACCAGCAATCTCCTCAGATCTGTTGTATTTAGTTCACAGTTCTCTAAATACCACAATATCGGCTCGTCAAAAATATGGTTTTTCCTGAAATCATTCACATTGCCATATGGTGTTCCCACTAAATGTCTGATGACATCTATACACCCTCCAAGCAGCCTGCCATTTACAGCCACTGGTTCATCGTCAACCGTCTTCCACTCGGTTGGTTCATTAAGATGGTACACACAGTCAGAAGGGTTCTCATGATTCCACTCTTTTTGAAAACTTGTCTGAAGAGTGCTGAGTTACATAATTTCCGGCCTTTGTACTTAATACCTTTTCCCACATAGCAGTGGTCTCATCAGAGTATTTACCTCTTAAATCGACCAGGTTTGTCCCGTGCGCTGTAGCTATGCCTGTCTTTAAAGTCACTGCCAAGAGCAATGCACTTATGTCCGAATACCCCAATATCCATTTGGGATTTAAGTTGTTCCAGTCTAAATGTTCCAGTATTTCTATTAATAACTCTCCGCCCCACGGCGGTATGATGATATCTATTTCATCATTTGCCAACATTTTGTTAAATTCTTCAGCTCTCTTCAAAGCGTCAGATGATTTAGCCTTATTCTGAGTCCAGATCGTTTCTCCTGCAGTCACTTCGTAGCATCTACTTTCAAACTTTTTAAAAGCCTCATTCAACAAGTTATGCAGTACTTCCGGCACTCCGGATGAAGGCGCCGTTACACCGACTGTATTTTTCTCATTCAATATAGGATATTCGATCATTTTATGCTCCACCTTTTATAATAAAAATTCTTATGTGATTCATCCTGACATGTATTCACTGGAGAGGATACTGTAAACCAATGTATCTCTGTAACCATCCTTCAATAAGATGTTCTCACGCAGCAGGCCTTCTTTTGTCATGCCTGCTTTTTGCATCACTCTTTCGGATCCTTTGTTTCTCTTATCAGTCGCCGCTGATATTCTGTTCAATTTCAATTCATTAAATCCATAATCGAGTAGCTGATTCACTGCATGTGTAGCAATTCCTCTGTTCCAGAAATCCGGATGTAAAATATAGCCGATTTCTCCGCTGTCATTGTCTTTATCAATCGTCATTTCAATCGCTCCGATAACCTTATCAGATTGCTGATCGACAATAACTTTATGATAATGCGTCTCATCACTGTGCATAACAATTTCCACATGCTCTTCTGTATCTTCCAGGCTGTTCGGTCCCCATCCCTGGTATTTTGATACTTCCTCCAAAGCGGCATAGTTATGTATGGCTTCTACATCAGTCCGCTTCACATCTCTTAAATAAAAGTTCATATCAGCACCTCGTATGTATTAAAGCTTATAAAATTTTGGCCATGTAGTATTCATCGTAAAATTTATCATTTATTAAAAGAGAATCTTTTTTGATGCCCTCGATTTCAAATCCCATCTTTTTATATAATGCGACTCCTGCTTTATTGTCAATAACGACCGTGAGTTCCAGGCGATGTATATTATTGTTTGATGCCCATTCGTTCATTTCACTGAATAACCGGGTACCAATCCCCTTTCCTCTATGTGCTTCAAGTATGCCAACGACAATATAAGCTGTATGTCTTTGTCTTCTTGCATTACCGCCAAGAATGAACATGTAGCCGATCAACTCTTCCCCTGCTTCAGCAACCAGTATTGTAGAGTTATCTTTCCTCTGTATACCATCAATCATTTTGAGTTGATTTTCAGCTGGTATATTTCTCTCTCCCGCTTCCCAAAGCATATATTGTGAACTTTGATCCACCTGCTGCATGAGCGTTGTCAGTTGTGCGGCATCATCTGTTGTAGCGCTCCTTATAATCAATTAAACTCTCTCCTCTTCTTTACACATAAAAGTCCATATCCGGTTTTGATTGTTTATAATAATTCAACCGGTCTTCCAGTGTACCTGTATGCAGCTCAAGTTTATGCCCGTCGGGATCGGTAAAATAAACGGATTGCTTATCCCGAATATCTCTTTTGCGACCTTCGAGAATATTCGCTTCATTGTCCTCCAGCCATTGATACCATTCATCAAAGTCGCCATCAGATATGCTGAATGCCATGTGGGTATATGAATATTTGATTTCCTCTCTTGGTATGTTCTTCTCTTCATTCAAAGCAAGCCAGAGCCCGCCAATGTTAAAATAAGCGGTCTTCTTACCCTCAACTAAAATTTCTGCTTTTAAAACATCTTTGTAAAATCTGATGGACCTGGGTAAATCAGATACAGAGTAAGTGACATGATTAACTGATTTGATCATTTTGTGTCCTCCCGTTGCTTTTATCCTTCAAATGCGATCTTACACCTTTGCCCGCCAACTTCTCATCCTGATACCTCGGCATTATATGCATATGAGTATGACCGATATGCTGACCACCAGTTTCATATACATTCCACCCAATATTATAGCCATCGGGTTTATGCTTATTATCTATGTGCACCTTAACTTTACGCAGCAGATGATATGTATCCGTCCATTCCTGATCTGTCAAATCAAACACTGTCTCCCGATGGTTTTTAGGTATGATTACACCTGCGCCTTCCAGAGTCCCCTCTTTTTTCTGCAGCTCGTCCAATTGAAGGAAATAACAGCTCTCATTTTCCATTATAATTTTTTGACCGGCATTTATATTCAAATCACAAAACTCACAGTCATTCATTTTAGTACCCCGACTTTTCATAATCGTCATCCTCAGATCTGTCCCGGCCGATGAAGAAACTGATTATCAATTCAAACACCGAGTATACTATGACTGCCACGATGAACAATGCCCACGATATCAATTCAGGGTTAATGAAATACATCGTCGCTAAAATTCCTACAAATAACAGTCCGAATAAACTTCTGAATACTCTCAGTTTCATATTATCCCTCTTTTCTAACTATTAAGAATAATTATATATAAAATCTCAATAGTTATAAAGATTTAGTTTAATAAATACATATTTATGAGCTTTATATTATGTCCTTTAAAATACGAAAAGGCCACAGTCTACAATATGACCGTGACCTTTCTTTATCAATTTTTCATTTCTTTTACAGGAATCCATATTTCGCTGTAAGCATAACTTTCTTTTTCATCATCCATTATTGTAAATGAAAATGTTGGTGCATCCACCAATTCATAGTTTGAAGATGGCAGCCACTCCGAATATGTCCGGGCCATTGTATTTTGAAGTGTTTCCGGAAACTTCCCTTCATTTGGAAGGACTACCCAAGTGTGTGCATCAACAGCGACTGTATCAAGAATTGAATTGATATCTTCTGCAGTAGTCACTACACCTATTGTATGTGTCAGATCGCCTTCTTCTTTTAATAATTTTTCATCTGCGTCGTATGCAGCATTTACAACCTGATTGGGTTCAAGGTTTTTAATCCTATGCATCTCTATTCTTTGTTCTTCTGTAATACTCTCCGCAAGTTCAACAATTTCGTTGTTCACACCTTCGAACTGCATCGCTACTCTCTTACTCACTCCTGCAATCGTGAATGCAGGCATCTCTTTGATTTTCACTTCCATATTTTCTCCTCCTCTGACATCGATATAGAAAGAAAGTTTTGGAAATGAAATGATTGTCCCAGTCTGTTTAACCTCTGAAGGCAGATGACCGCTCCAGGCTTTGAATGCTCTAGTGAAACCATCCATAGACTGATAACCATATTTGAATGCGACAGATGTCACACTCTCGCCATCCACCAGATCCTGATTGGCCATGGCCAATTTTCTCTTTTTAATATATTCACTGAGTGGCATGCCACTGATATACTGAAAGATTTTCCTGAAATGATAATCGGATTCTCCTACAAAACTTGCAACACCCTCCACTTTAATATCATTCGAAAGATTTTCTTCAATATATTCAATTACATCGTTTAATGTTTTAATCATCATTTCCATCTTCCTTTCAAATCTTATGCTACACACCAATGAAAAGAATCACTCGATGTTTTTATGTCAATTTAAGTCGGATGAAATTTCTCTCGAAACTATTAATATGATATTTATTTTATTATCAAGCGCGAATGTAGGATTAGGAAGAGAAAAAACCACACCTACAGTGATGTGGTTTGAAGCTTATTAGAGTTAGAGTCGCTAATACAAGATCTCATCTATTCATCTGTTTTTCATCTTCAGGTTTGAACATCTCTAACACTGTACCAATTATAAAAACAATGATTGCAATTGCAATAACTCTCAAAATTAAATTATCAATTACGTCTGGAAGTATCAAACCACCTATAATTCCGGTAAGAACTGCCAAAATTAAATATCTCATTTGTTTATTCACATTTATTCCTCCCCTATAATTAAAGGATAGCTACCAACTTTATCTACAACCAACAATTTAATGTTGTGAAATGTATAATCTTCTTCATTAAAATTGGTGAAATGTTTTGACTTCTTACTACGTTTTTACCATATAATTGCTTTTTTAAACAAATTATCAATTCAATAGCAAATGGATTTTGTTCATGTAAAAGAAAAAATGAGATTGAGTAAAACCACTATCTGAATCCACGATCTTAATTACCGTTTCAACAGATGGACTCGATTAAGCGACTGTAGGATGGTTTGCTGGAAAATTTGAGAAAGTGCTGCTGAAAGGAAGGGATTAAACTAAAGGACAAAAGACAGTCGAGGAGATTATAAATAAAAGGGGTAATGAGAAGCTGAGTGACTATAACGGTGACTTCTCCTCTCTTGAATCAGTTGTACAGGCTGCTTAAGATATACTCTCCGACAATGAACGAAATATTTTCCGACTAGTTGTGAGTATGATTTTTTTTATTAAATCCAGTTGTAATTTCTGAATAATCTACCTACAAGAATCTTTGAAAAGTACAATAATCGCGAAAATAAATATAGGGATAGCACACATTATATAAGCAAGACCTTGAAATCCCCTGACGTAAACATATCCGATAACGAACAAGATCAGACCAGCAATGATACCTGAGTAACCCAGGATATTTACAAAAATCGGATTTCCAGAATTTTTTCTAATCAATGACGAAGTATAAAGTAAAATAAGACCAACTATGATTCCAACTCCCATAGGTATGAAAAACATCCAACTCTCTCCCTTTAACTGATTATTTATGGGCTGCCTATCATCGCTTACTTCTCCCATAAAAATTTAATGCTTATTCTCTTCATCGTTATTCCATAGTTTTGTTTTCATTAAAAAACCAACTGATATCGCTGCTGCTACAATGTCTAAAAACCCTAATAGTACTTCCATCATACCCCCACTTTGTTTTTAAAACTTATTTGAATTATACGAAGTATCAACCATTCATCGGAAAGTTTTTGATAAACTCCATCAAACCAAAATAACCAAGCGAACCCAAGCCAAGACCAATGACGATTATAGCAATGATAATATATCTGGTTTTTCTGTCCATTTTCAACCACTCCTGTTTGATCTCATTTATTTTCCAGTTCCTTTATAGTAAGCTTAGGAACTTGCGCCAAGTATCCAAATAATTGAAAATAATATAATCATAACACCTAATAAAACTAATAATGCATTGATAATGAATGCGATCTTTCCTAAGATGCCTGTTTCTTTTTTCATACTTAATAAGCCAAAGATTGTACCCAATATAGCGGAAAGAAAGGATATCGAGATCGGATATAGCGGCTCTGGACCGAAGAAAGGGATAATCACTAGAAAGATACATATTATTGCCAAGTACTTGAACATTTTAATCTCTCCTATTTGTACCATTATTTATCTGTATAATTGAATAGATTAGATGTAGCAAATCAGTTCTCTTTTATTAAAACATCTCCAACTATAGTACCTATCCATATTCCGAAAAAAACTGTGACGGTAAGGAATAATACACCTACTCCGTCCCAACCTCCAATACCGATCAGGCTGTAAATAACTACCGCAATGCAGATTAGACTTGAAATAACAGCGACCGAATATAAAGATTTCCTTGAAATGCTGCGAGAAAAAATTATAAATAAAACCGCAAAACCTAAACCTATCAGGAGTATTGGAGTCCATCCCTCTAACATTAAAGCATCCATCTTCCCCCTCCTCTTAATACTTCTATAAAACTGCCAACATAGTACCCATATTGATAAAAACTAATATGAAAATTAACATTGTATCTTTAACCTTTTAATATATTTTTACCGTATCATCCAACTATTAAACAAATAGTAAAATATAAATTTCTTTCAGGTGAATTTTGAGTACTTTTTAAGGGTAAGCAGTTAATGACCAGGATTTTATTTTAAATTGACATTTCACAGAAATATTTCATAAAAATTAAAGGAAAGGAAGTTTTCAATGAAACAGATATCTGAATCTACAGTGTTAATTACAGGGTCAACAGACGGACTCGGCAAAGCAACTGCTGAATGGTTTGCCGAAAAAGATGCGAAGGTGCTGCTGCATGGAAGGAATGAAACTAAAGGACAACAGTCAGTCGATGATATTAGAAATAAGACTGGCAATGACAAGCTGAAGTACTACAACGGTGACTTCTCCTCACTTGAGTCTGTCGCAGGTGTCACTGAAGATATACTGTCGGATAATGAACAAATCGATATACTGATTAATAATGCAGGTATCGGTGGCGGCCCAGTGTCAGATAACCAACGTGAAACAAGCAAAGATGGTTACGAGTTGGTGTGGGCAGTGAATTATCTTTCACAAGTACTTTTCACCAGAAAATTACTGCCTTTAATGAAAGATGATTCAAAAATCATTAATATCGCTTCTATCGGTCAGGCGGAACTTGATTTTGATGACCTGGGCACTGAAAATAATTATGATGATTTTCTGGCATATTCACGCAGTAAACTTGCATTGATCATGTTCACGTTCGATCTTGCTGATGAACTGGCTGATAAAGGCATCAGTGTCAATGCCATCCATCCCTCCACACTCATGGATACAAACATGGTTCAACGACATTTCGGAAGTTCACAGACATCTGTAAAACAGGGATTGGATGCTGTGACAGCACTGGCAACTGCTGAGGAGATTACGGGAGAATTCTTTGATGGTAAGAATCGTTCGAAAGCACTGGGACAGGCTTATGAGATAGAGGCCAGAGATCAGTTGAAAAGAATTACGAGATATAACTTACAGGCATATATTTGATTAGCATGTATTTATAACTTTAGTGGAATTCAATAACTGCCTTTAAATTACAAGACACTATTTCCTCAGAGATAATATAAACACCGGACAAAATTGTCCGGTGTTTATATTTGTTTAAATATTCATGCTTAATCTTATATCATGATATCTTTCTACCCACTGACGGGAATCATTCTCTTAAAAATATGAACTGATCCAAGTGAATATATCACTTATAAACAAGTAATTGAAAGTAAATACGCCACTGATCAAGAATGCTATCATAGTAATTTTTAGAATTGAAAATGATTCGAATAATTCTTTAATCAAGTATATCTCTCCTTCATACCTTATAATTTTGAAACTAGTTTAACAGGTAAGTAAATCAAGAAAACATGTGCTAAAAATGGCGTTAATATATAAATTATAACATCAAGGTTCAATGAATAGTCCATGACCCCAAGCAAAAACACCGCTGTAATAATACTGATTACCAAACCTACGAATGGCAGCCAGTTCAAATATGTGTCTAAACTCTTTTCCTGCTCTTTGCTCAACATTTTTTTATCCCTTTCTTTAACAGGCTTTAATTTTATGAAACCCCATCCGTTTTCCTTTTATAATGAAATAAAGCGAGAGACGGTATCATTATCAGGAATATCCAGAACTCTGGACTGTATATATTTAAAAGATCCATTTTCGGTTCACCGACCAGGAAATTCATCGCTGCGACTATAAACCACATAAATAGTAAAGCACATAATTTCATAAAATTGCCGGTAGTTTCTGATTTGTCGCTGTCTGACTCATTATGTTCTTTTTTGTTTAAAGCTTCAAATATTGCCAGAACGAAAATAAATAACCATGTCAATGCCATCGGTCCGTATTTTACTGTCGTTGACGTCCAACCGGCATCATGAAAAAAGTCAGCAATGAATGACCACAACAGTGATACATATAACATTGTCATCAGAAACCAAACTTTTAAGTGCATACGCTTCACCTTTTAAAAATTGTTGAATATCACATTTACTATATTTTTATCCTATCATATTAATTATAAGTATTGTTTTTATACTCCAAATTTTTCGTTGCAATCTTCGACCAGATGGCCATAACCGTTATTGATAAGAGAATTCACAATTTCATGTTTCCTGTATGGGTCATCATGTTCCAGTTCATCTATTCTTTGAAACTTACCCTGGAATGTCATTTCCACTATTGTCCTGAGCAGGATATCAGGCCGTAAAATAGCGGTGTTCACCCTTACATACTCCATGTCGGACCTTGATTCATCGAGTACTTTCATTTCGTTATACCCGGGTTGCCAATCGATAATATTTTTGTAGAATACCCGATGTTCCTTGTTCTTCGCTTTCAATATGAAATATTCATCAGTCTCCTGATAGGACATATCATATTCACGTTTTATGATCACAGATGCCAGACCAAACAATACTGCCATAATTCCAAATACAATACCCATTTCAAACTCACCCGCAATTAAACCAAGGAGTGCAGGGATCACACAGAGAATCGCCAGCAGTGTAATAAACCTCAAAATAAAAATATTGAATGTCCCCGGACGTTGTACGTCATTCTCAGATTTGGGCTTCGCAAACTTTTTCCTTATGAAAACCGCGAACCCTATCAAAATACCCGTTATTATAAAAGTTAAAATACCGCTGTTCATAGTACAAATCTCCTTCAAAAATATGAAATAATTCAATCATTTCTGAAAATATATTAGTTTGTTCAGTATAACAAAGAGATAATAACTGACAACATAACTCTGCATTAATTTTAAATTAACTGTTGATAAAAGTGTTATCATTGTATATATTGTATAGTAACAATATAATATGTATTAAAATATGAATGTTATAGAGGTTAAAGCATGAAAATATTATTATCAAATAGCTCCAAAGAACCTTTTTACAGCCAGATTTACGAGCAGATCAAATCATTGATTCTCTCTGATGAGTTAAAAGATGGTGAAGGTCTGCCCTCCATGAGAAAGCTCGCTCATGATCTTAGTGTCAGTGTAATTACGGTCAAGAGAGCCTATGATGAACTGGAAAAGGAACGTTTCATCTTTTCAATCGTCGGAAAAGGTTCATTTGTCAGTGAAAATAACATCGCGCTGATCAAGGAGAAGAAAATGCAGGCTGTAGAAGAACAGCTCCAGTCCGTCGTCGCAAACAGTAAGGAAATCGGTATCAGTCTGGAAGAATTAACGGAAATGCTGAATATATTTTATAAGGAGTGAACACATGGAAAAAGTCATCGAATTAGAAAATGTAAGCAAAAGTTTTTCAGGCTTCTCTATAAAGAATCTTAATTTAAGTATTAACAAAGGTTATGTGACAGGGTTTGTCGGTGCTAATGGCTCAGGAAAATCTACAACTATAAAAATGATTATGAATTTGATTAAACCTGATTCTGGTCATCTGGAAATATTCGGCATGGCACATAGGGAAAATGAGAAGGATATTAAACAGAATATTGGTTTTGTATACGACGACAATGTTTATTACGAAGGGTTAAATCTTCGGGATTTAGAGAAGATCATTGCACCTGCATATCAAAACTGGGATAAGAAAGCATTTAAATATTACATCGAAAAATTCAATTTGCCATTGCGTAAATCGATCAAAGATTTTTCGAAAGGTATGCGTATGAAAGCATCGCTCGTCTTGGCACTTTCCCATAACCCTGAACTGATTATTATGGATGAACCTACAGCTGGTCTGGATCCTGTATTTAGAAAGGAATTATTGAATACACTGCAGGAAATTATGATTGATGAAAATAAAACCATTTTCTTTTCAACTCATATTACATCAGATCTTGAAAAAATTGCAGATTACATTGTTTTTATTAAGGACGGTAATATCATTTTTAATCACTCAATCAATACGTTGCAAAATGATTTTTCTTTGGTTAAAGGAGACCGTTCATTAATTGACAGAGACACTGTAGAGGCGTTTGAGTATATAAATTATAAAAGTGACACTTTTGAAGCCATGACAAAGAATACTAAAGAAGTTGCGGAAATTTTTGGAGATGAAATTGTTATCGATAAGATTTCTTTAGAAGATATAATGTACTTTTTTAATGGAGGTGATTAAAATGGTATATCTTTTAAGAAGAGATTTAATATTACAGAAGAAATTACTTTGGCTGTACATACCGTTCATATTATTGTTTGTATTCACATGGTCCTCGCCTTTTCTAATATTTACCGTGGCAGCATTATACATTCCTTATAATGCACTGGCCTATGATGAGCAGGTCAATTCGGATAAATTGTTGAATTCACTCCCCTATACAAGATTGGAAATTACTTTGTACAGATATATCGGCACATTGGTATACACATTGATTTCTGTTCTGCTCGTGAGTTTGATCTTGGTATTGTTTGATAAACCGTTTACCATTTTTGATATCGGCATTGGGGTTTCATTCTTTTTAATTATCGCATCATTCACATATCCTCTGTTTCAAATTTTCAAGCAGGGTAACATCACTACAATCATTATAATCACATTTGTTCTCAGCGTTGGATTATTGAGCAGCTTCTCCGAACAAGTATCAGATTTTGGAATTTTATTGTCAGAGCCCGATACCAACCACTTATTATTGTTTACAGGCTTGTTGACGACTGTTATGGTCATTTATTTTATATCGTGGTTTATTACTTACATGATATACAATAAAAAGGATTTTTAGCTTATTAAAATATACTTACAGCTGCTGATTAATTTTTTATATTAATATTCATTGGAAGATGTTACCTCATGAAGAAGAGTAAATTATTATTGGTTTTCGGTGGATGGGCCAAATTATCAGCTGGTCTCTTTATAGCAGTTATTTCTGGGAATTTTGCTGAAGAATACTTTGGTGCTGATGAAATTGCCCGACAGATAATACAGGCAGCTGTTATGAGCGGATTTGTAATACCAATAATTTTATGGTTATATAACTTCCATAATAACAGAGCTGAACGCAGTTCATACTCTCTTAAAAGTGCATATCACATATTTAGCGGATTAATAATTGCCTGGTCTTTTGGAATAGTAATTTTTCTTATAATAAATTTTGTAGGATGGATAAATATTATTCAATGGAATTCCCTCCACGAGTGGATCGCTCCCTTCTTATTCACTCTGTTCGTCGCATTTTTCTATGAAGCTTTACCAGAAGAGCTGGCTATTAGAGGACTCGTTTATGACGTACTACGGAACAATTATTCCATCTGGGTTTCCATCTTCATTCAGGCATTAATATTTGTTCTGGTCGCTTTTACAGTGAATGTACTACAAGTAGTTACAGGGATGGAATCTGTTAAAATACTATTATTAAATTCTATTCAGTTTATTTTACTCTTTGTATTTGGCATTGTACTTGCCCTGCTAAGTGAATTGAGCGGAAATATATGGATATCCGTCGGGTTTCATTTAGGGTATCTTACACTAGCGCGTTATCTTTTTACGCCTTACGAACTTAGCCAGTCTTCAATTATAAAGTATGAAGATGAATTGGTCCTGATGCTGGGCTTTACACTGTCTATAGCTATACTGCTATTATCAATGATATTCATATTGATTATTCTATTAAAGAAAAAACAGTCTGCAGAAAAATAATTTTCTGCAGACTGCTTTTTAAATATTATTTATGTTCAGACCAATGCATGCCGTCCAGTTCACCTATCTCTTCAATGTACTCATCTTTGACGAGGTATTTATGATCTGTCCAGTGCAGGAACTGCACCATTTCTTTTTTCTGCATCGAGTCGCCTGGATATACGTCAAATTCCCTGCGTGGAAATTTATTATCGAAAGTCATATCGGCCAGTGTTCTGATCAGGAATTCAGGATTGAAATAATCCATTCTGATACTTATAAATTCATTGTCAGATTTTGTACCATCTAGGATAAATATCTCGCTGTCAGCGCCCCAATTTCAATATGTAATATTTTCAAAAAATACTTTATATTCTTCTTTCCTCTTTCTAAGAATAAAGTAATCATCGGTCTCCTGGTAAGTTGTATCAAACTTACGTCCCATAAAGTATGTCAGTATCGCAAAAATGATAAATATCACCGAGAAGACGATGGCCATTTCCATTTCTCCCATGATTGATCCGATTACTGTAAAGCCTCCCATCAGAATTGTCAGCAGCATCATCACTCTCGTAAAGAAAGTTTTTAAGAATCCGGGCTTCTGTACATTTTGTTTGAATTTACCTTTACTTGTTTTCTTTGTATCCGCATCGCAATAATCACTGAGACAATAAGTGCGAGTACGATAAGATATGGATTTGCACCTAGAAAATCCATCATATTATATTTCTCCTTTTATCTTTTCAAATATTAGTGGGCTCACCCCGGATGGTCATCAGTACCTAATAGAAATTTCACATTATTGAGTTCGAATTTCACCCTTTGCATCATTTGAAATGATACCATATTGGTAGAGGGTTTTTGAAATTTTCTAATGTCTGTTTAAAGTTATTCTTTTAATAATTAGGGAAATCTAATATAATATTGACGACATATAGTAGTTACTGTCAGTTAAAGAAATAAATGAAGGATGTGTATATATGTATAAAAAGATCTTATTACCGTATGATTTTGGAAATTCATTCACTAATGTCCCGGACCAACTGGTGAATCTTACAGAGAAAAGCGAGGATTCAATCATCACGATATTCAACGTCATTTCAGAAAATGAAATGGCAGATAACGTTAAATATCATGGTAAACATTTTGATGAGATATCTGAAGATAAGGTTGAGGATTTAAAACCATTCACCAATCAGCTGGAGCAACTGGGTTTGAATTATAATATTAAAATCGAAACAGGCCGTGTCGTCCAGGAACTTTTAAAAGAGATTAACGAAAATGATTATGAAATTGTGGTCATGAGTAACAGACGTTCAAAAATGGATATCAAACATGTACTCGGCCACGTGACACACAAAATTGCTAAACGCGTGAATACGCCTGTAATGATTGTTAAGTAAATTCTGTTATGTAAAAGGCACTTCCATTTTATTATGGAAGTGCTTTTTAATTTTTGTATTTAGTCGTCTTTTTCATATTCCCTTAATTTATGCAGATACAGCGGCGCGTCCATCGGATCGGTGACGATGAGTTCAATGAGACTCGCTCCGTCAAACTCTTCTGCATTTTTAATGGCTTCGTCCAGTTCGCTATTCGTGCGTGACTGGGCTTTAAATACCTCTTTTGAACCAGCCAGTCCATCAGTAAGAGCCATATAATCCCACGCAGGGATATCATTATAGTCTGCATAAGGGCGTTCTGTGTTCAAATACCTTTCAATTGTATACCCCTGGTTGTTCAATAGGAATATAACCGGCTTGTATCCTTTTTCAATGATGGAGCTCAGTTCCTGTACTGTAAACTGGAAAGCACCTTCCCCGACGAATAAAAGGACGCGGCGCTCAGGGGCTGCAGCTGCTGCACCAAGTGCGGCTGGTGTACCGTAGCCGATACTCTGCCATGCACCGTGGGACAAAAACATCGCATTTTCAGGCAGTTTTACCTGACTCATACCGTAAGACAATGTGCCGGTATCGACAACCAATATATCATCCTGCTTCAACATGTTTTGAAAGCGCGGATAATATGAATCGGCAGTAAGCATCTCATTCGCTTCTCCTGCAATATCGTCATAGATGGAAGGCCACTGCGCTACTTCTCCGTCTTCACGGTAATTCACATCCATCAATGCGTTCAGGCTGTCTGCCGCATGGACATTTTCAAACGATTCATCCGCGATTACTGTCGAATGCGGGTGGATGATAATCATTTTTCCGGTATTCAAATCCGCTGTGTACTTCGCCAGATTGAAGTCGGACCACAACATGCCGACAGCAATGATACAGTCTGCTTCTTCGACTGTCCTGCGGACTTGATCATCTCCGAAGGCGCCGCCGTACATTCCGACATACTGCGGATGCTGTTCATCAAAACCGCTTTTACCCTGAAGCATCTGTGCCACCGGTACATTCAGTTTTTCAGCAAGTGCCTGTACTTCTTTTTCGAGTCCGTAACGGACTGCATTGAAGTCAACAAGCATGACCGCAGTTTCCGCTTTGTCCAGCTGCTCCTTGGCTGTCTCTACTGCTTCATTCAACCGGCTGCTGTCAGTGATCTCTTCTGTTTGTGTTCTTTTAACATCGCTGACGGGCTTAGTCGCCTCATCGAATGGAATATCCATATAGACCGGTTTCTTTGTCTCTTTGGCAATTTGGATGGTTTTTGGAATTTCCGTACCTGCGTTATCTGCAGTGATTTTAACCGCGTAGGCAGTAATATGTTCATACATATGTCTGAACACTTCAAAATTACCGTCCATCAGTGTATGATGCACATTCTTTTCTTCCTTCTGGTCGCTGAGATCCGGAGAACCGGCAATGTGTATCAACGGAATATTTTCACTGTAGGCACCGGCGACCGCATTGCTCGCGCTCAGCTCACCGACACCGAATGTCGTAATCATTGCTGCCATGCCTTTTACTTGTGAGTATGCATCGGCAGCATATCCTGCGTTCAGTTCGTTACGGTTATCGATGAAGTTCATATCCTCATAATCTTCCAATGTATCCAGCAGAGAAAAATTGAAATCCCCGGGCACACCGAAAATGTCATCGACACCCTCCGCTTTCAGGCTGTCAAATAAAAATTCACTAACAGTTCTAGTCATCTTTTTTATCACTCCTCAATCAGTTTTGTTACTTTAATCTTCCCTATTAACGGATGTATTAATCAATGTGATTTACATATAGAAATGCAGCCATCAATCAGTTTGACGGCTGCATTTTTAAAATTTGGATTCTGTTGTAATTATTTGTTCAATATACCTTCTGCATTTTTGTACATGATATTGTCCATCACTTCTTCCGAAAAGTACTTGCGGTATTGTGCAAGTGCGTAATCATATGGCGCATTCGGGTAACAGCTGGCATACAGTATCTGCTCACCCAGTCCTTTATCCGCCGCTTCAGCGAGTACTTCTGCGCCAGGAAAGCCCATATAGAAGTCCGGGCACAAGTATAGATTGCGGAAATGCATGGCGACCGCAATGCCCTCCTGGATGAATGGCCAGCCTGCATGGGAAACGATCACTTTCATCTCCGGATATTTGTGCAGAACCGGAATAAGATGTTTTGGGTTGATATAGTCATAATCCGCTTCATCGTCATTCAACGTGAGCAGCATGCTCAAGGTGATACAAAATGGCAGATTAAATTTCATGCATGCGTCAAATATCGGATTGAGCCTCTCGTCATCTATTTGAGTATGGGGTTCAATCTTTGTCGGTGCAACGGCGACCCCGCTGAATAGATTTGTCACTCCGTATTTTTCAATCGTTTCGACCGCTTCTTCCACCGTCAAGTCTTCGATGCCGATAAACCCGTAAAACCGGTCATTATCATCACTTTTAAGGAATTCATATAATTCCTCATTTGAACTGCCGGGTGAATTGTTTCTCCCAAGGATAACGGCTTTCGTAATTCCTGTGTCATCCATCTCTTTAATGACGTCTTCATAAGTCTCTGCAGTTGTCGGTTCAAAGTCCGGAAGATTGCTGAATTTTTTCGTGACGGGCTTTCGTCCCGCTTTGAACAGTTGCTCCCATTGTGGAATTGGGGGTTTCATCTTGAAATCGATAATCAAATTATTCTCCCACTTTCTGTGATACGTCTTCCATATTTACAAATGACCGGTCAAAGTCCAATTCACCTTTGATCTGTTTGACGAAAACGTCTTCTCCTGCAAGCCATTTTCCGAAGTCGAATATGACAGGTTCCCGGCCCGGTCCGATTGTAATCCACGCTTTCAAATCTTTCGGGAAGTATACGGATGTGTGGATCGTTCCGGCCGAGGCATCGTATTTATTTGAAAATACACCATGTTCCGGACTGCTCATCACTTTATACGATTCATAAGGGTTCAGAGCAGTCTTTTGCCCCGTCAGTATCGTCTCTTCCCTCTGACGGGTCTCTTCCTGACGGTACCGGTTTTCTTCATTCAATATATGAAAGTGATTCGTGCATACATTGGATGCTCTCGCAACGACATTTCTCGGCGACGCTTCAACGACATATGACCTACCGTCCGCATCCAGTATCGGATAGCTGAACGAATGCCTGTGCGGAATTTTCTTGAGCAGCTTAATCGCTTCATCCACATCGGCACAGTTTTCAAGGACCAGTCTGCCGATCATATTACAGATGAAACCGTCATTCGATTTCTTGCTGTGAGTGAAGTTGTAACCGAGCACAAGCCCTTTTTCGTTCATCCCATCTATGCGCCCGGTAATCTGCATCGATGGGCCGATGACCGAGTATCCGCCGTCTGTCGGCTGATAGAAAAGGTATCTGCCCTCGTACCCTTTCGGGTGGCTGTCATAATTTCTGACCATGAAGTCCGGATCCATGAATATCGAACAGCCGCTCGTCGTATATTCCATATAATAACCGCCGAACTGGCGGATTGCTTCTTCCTCATCCATCTCCAGGGCATCGGAGAGACCTTTGATTTCATCGAGTATTTTCGGTGCAATGTCTCCCATGACACGGAGAAATTCATCAGGGTCGATAATAAAGTGACGGTGCTTTCTAGGCTTCCACTGCCGTTCGCGGTTTTCAAGTATCGGTGAATCGCGAAGCAGCTCTCCCTGGTAATATCCGAAGTCGTAATGCGGGCCTCTGAACTGAATGACGTCGCTGTAGTACTGTTTCATTGTCCGTTCACTCCCGTGTTTTCTCTATAGACAGTGTACGTGATATTATAAATCAAGTGAAATTAACGGCTTGAATGAAAAAAGCCCCGGCGAACCGGAGCTTTTCATTTTCTATTAAGTGTTATTCATTGTCCTCACTGAATTCACTGACTGCAAGAATCGCATTCGCGATCTCTTCAGATGTGATCTTGCTGCTCAGATTGCCGAACGTGTCATTCGGATCTGTTGCGAGTTCACCGACTTTGACGAGGTCTTCAAAGCTAGTGTCTTCGAGATGCATTTCTTTAAGTGTCGTCGGCATACCGATGCTCTTATAGAAATCGATATAACGGCTTAATGTTTCATCCGAACTGTTTTCAAGCACGAGATGGATAAGTGTACCGTAAGCGACTTTTTCACCGTGTGACAGATGGTGGATTTCACCTGATAAGGATGTGAAGCCGTTATGAATGGCGTGCGCTGCTGCGAGTCCGCCATTTTCGAATCCGAGTCCTGATAGCAGTGTGTTCGCTTCAATGACTGCATCCACCTGCGGGGTCACAATGCCTTTAGCTGCCGCTTTATGCGCGGAGTGTCCGTGTTTGAACAGTATCTCTTCACATTTTTCAGCGATCGCAACGGATGCAAGTGTCGGCTGGCCGCCGACCATGTTTTCTCCATTGCTCTTCAATACGGCTTTTGCTTCGACAAGTGTTGCCATCGCATCACTGATCCCTGAAGTGAACAGTTTGACCGGTGCATTGACGACAACTTCCGAGTCTATGATGATGAGGTTTGGATTCTTATCGTAAAATCTATACCCCGTAAACTCACCTTCGGCGGAATAGATGACCGACAAGGAACTTGACGGTGCATCGGTTGATGCCGTCGTCGGTACGATGATGACCGGTGTGCCAAGGTTATCCGCGATGGCTTTGACCGTATCCAGCGTCTTACCGCCGCCGACGCCGATAACGATATCCGAGTCATTTTTCTGACCGCTTTCCGTCAATCTGTTAATTTCATTTTCTGAAGCTTCGCCGTTGAATTCTTCATATACAAAATCTATATCTGCATCTTTAAAGCTTTCAGTGATTTTTTCTTCAGTAATTGACCAGACCATTTCGTCTGATATGACTAAAGGGTTTTTAGCAAGCTTTTTAGTCTCTTCACCTAATTCATTCAGAACGCCTGCGCCCTGTATATATTTTCCCGGTGATTGGAATACAAATTTAGCCATTCTAAAAAACCTCCATATTATAAATCGTCCATCCAATGTCTACCCCTTAATCAGAAGCTTTAAACATACACCGGGTATAAAGACGTAAAAAAGATGACTCCGAAGAGTCATCCTTTTAGTAGTCCTTATAATAATCATCGCTGGATGGTTCATCCGGCGGATCTTTGATTTCTGTTTCATCTGTCGTTTCTGTTTCTTCAATTTCCGGTTCCGGTGTTTCTGTTAGTTCTGTGGCTTCTTTGTTGCCTTCACCGCCGTCATCCGAGTCGACTTCAGTGTAATTCGCTTCTGTCGTAGCGGATAGATTGTTCAGGAATCCTTCGAGGTCAAAACCTGTCATCTGGCCCATGCTTTCCTGAAGTTTTGCCATCGTGCCCGTCACAGTATTCGGCAATGAGCTCAATTGCTCGCCTTTTCCGCCGTCGAGGATACGGATGGATTCAACATTGTTCAGTGAATCGCTGACTGCTCTAGCAAATTCAGGCATGATTTCAATCAGCTGTTCCAGGATGATGACATCTTTGTGCTCAGCCATCGCTTTCGCACGGCGTTCAATCGCTTCAGCTTCTGCAAGACTCTTCCCTCTGATGACTTCAGCTTCAGCCTTACCTTCAGCCATACGGGATTCGGCTCTAGCTTCAGCATCTTTCGTCTGTGCATAGTAGTCGGCTTCAGCCTGTTGTCTTCTGACTTCGACCTGCTGCTTCTCGAGTGCCACGTCATTTTCACGTTCCATCTGGCGAAGCTTCAATTCATTCTGCTTCTCCTGTTCGACGATTTCGAGACGCTGTCTTTCAACTTCAAGACGGCGTTCTTCTTCTTCGAGCTGTCCCGCAGCTCTTGCAGCAGCATTCTCTTTCTCTGTTTCCGCAAGTATTCTCGCATCTTTCAGATCTTTTTCCTTACGGCTGTCCGCAATATTCATTTCTCTCTTATATTGCTCGTTGGAAATGTCTTCGTTGTCTTTTGCCTGCTGGATTTCAGTTTCACGTCTGTTTTCAGACTCTGCAATCTCAGCTGCTTTTTTGACTCTCGCAATTTGCGGACGTCCAAGGTTTTCAAGATAGTTTTCATCGTCTTTCAAGTCTGAAAGGCCGAGTGAAGTGATCTTGAAGCCCATTCTGTTCAACTGGTCCTGAGCAATTTCACGGACCTGCTCATTAAAGCTTTCCCGGTCTTTATTAATCTGCTCGACCGTCATCTTGGACAGGATCGCACGAAGGTTCGAGTTCAGCACTTCGGAAATTTCATGCTCGATATCATCCTGGTCTTTACCGAGGAACTGTTCTGCGTACTTGACGATACCGTCTAGATCATCCGCCACTTTAACCGTCGCCACGGCCTGGCCGTAAATGCCGACACCTTCAAGTGTGTATACTTTCGGCGTTGAAATCTGCAGCTGGAAGGATTTAAGTGAAACTCTTGTTCCCGTCTGGAACAATTTCAGTCTGTGACCGCCGCCGCGGATGACTTTCATGTAACGTCCCTGATCATCCTTATAGATGTTCGTCTCTTTCGTCTCGTCACCGAGATTCGGACCTGTAACAATCAGCGCTTCGTTGGAAGGCACAGTACGGTATCTTGCTTTCATGAACAGATACCAGCCGATCGCGCCAATGATGAGCACCACAACGATCGCGATTATTACAAGCAATGTACCTGTAATTTCAAACATATGTAGACCCCTCTTCTATTATATTGAACTCTCCTCTAAGATTTCCATAAATCACTTCGTGAGTCAATGAATTATAGGTATTCCATGCATTTTTATTTATATTTTAAGAAATATATTTTTCAAGTATGATTGCATTCAGATTATTTGAATCTTTAAAGCAATCCACTATTTGAAAATCGTTCTTGATATTTAAAATGAGCATTGATTTCCATTTGTTATAAGTTTTGGTCTGGACTTTTTGATAGCCTTTTGACTTAACTATTGCCATCTGTTTGTCCATCAGCTTTTGAGCAATGCCCTGCTTTCTGTATTCATCTTTGACCCCGCCCAGCCAACTATAGAATGTGCCCTCATCCTTTTCTTAACCCATTTTATATCCTATGATTGCATAATCCTGATAAGCAATCAGAGTGAGAACAGATTCCTTACCCATCAGTTTTTCATTTAAATCAGCTTTCGCATTAAAAATGAGATTATGTACATTGCTCAATTCTTCGTTTATTTCATCTGACAATCTTCCTTCATAACTTTTGATTTCAATCAATTGCCGCACCATCTTTCATATATTAATTTGCTACTTCATCTTGTGTATTTTATTTTTAAGTGCGTAAACTACTACAAACATAATAATAACAATTGTAACGACAAACATATAGCGGACATTCACGATCTCACCGACTATGCCTGTAATTAGATAGGCAAGAGGCACTGATAGTTTCATAATCATTGAAGATGTCCCAGCTACTCTCCCTAAAAGATGGTTTGGTGTGGTTGATTGCCTCAAAGATAAATATGGTATATTGATCAAAATGACTGACATCCCGATAAAGAAATTAGCCACAAGTAACAGTATCCAATGAAAGGACATCCACAACAAGAAGTATACCGACAAAGAAATCAAAAAGGAGAGCATAAAAATATGTCCCTTTTTAAAAATCCTATCCAGTAATTTAACAGACTGGGCACCAGCCAATGCACCTACGGACGCTGCTGTTAAAATATAACCCAATTGAATTTCTGTTATTTCTATCGTATCCAAAGCGAAAAATAACATAACAGCGCCTGTTATACTTGAACCTAAATTCACTAGCAAAATAATAATTGTAAGATTCCATAAATCTTTGTTCTCTGTCAGAGCATGCCAGCCATCCGCAATGTCACCTTTTATATTCTTACCTGACTTTTCCACCCTCTCCTCCACTTTGAGAAATAACATAAAAATCAATGTCAAAAATATACCGGCCAGATAAATAAGAATATTCATTTCAGGACCGTAAAAGGCATAAATAATTCCAGCAAGACTCGGTCCTATAATTCCACATATTGTTCCGTAAAACGAAAATTTAGCATTTGCATCATTCAGTTGCTGAAGATTTATAACATTGGGCAAAAGTGAATGACTCGCACTCCCCTTCATGTAATTTGTAGAAAATATCAAAAATGCAAGTACATATAATAGGATCAGATTAATCAAATTAAAATAAATCAATATGATAATTACAGTGATACAAACGAGTTGCACAACAGTTGCCATAATCAACATGTTCTTACGCTTGAAACGGTCGACATATACTCCGATAAAAATAGCCAGGATTAAATTCGGTACAAATTCCACTGCTCTCATGGTACTCATAGCAAGCACGGAGGTGGTCATGTCATAAATCAATATCGGTAAGGTGAATGCGAAAAAAGAAGCCATGAGCGCTTTGATTGTAGATGTTAGTAAAAGTATTACGAAATTTTTATTCTTCCTGAAAAGATTGAAAAACATGCCTGGAAGTTTTATTTAAAGCCAGATGCTGTATTCCATAACAATAAAAAGCTGACATCAAAGATGTGGAATGGTCTCTCAATTCTGCTGTGGAGAAGGAAGTTAATATAATCAAAAATTATTCCTTTGAAATTATCGATGATGAGACTTTTATAATAAGAACAAGGGATTCCATAGAATACATTAAAGGCGTACTATCATATACAAGATTCAGTATAATGCCAAAAAATACTGATACTCACTGGACTGGCTGCGGTCCATATAAATTAATAGATATGAACCAAAAGAAAATACATCTTCAAAAATTCAATCAATATCACAGTGACAGACCCTGGCTCGATGAATTAGAAGGATTTTTTAATGAAGATGAGAGATTTCATACGATTGTCAGAGAACCCAAAAAGAATAGACAGTTATATAAAAAAGTCACAATTCATCCTCCCGGGTTTAAATATTTACTGTTTAACACTTATCGCCTAAGTTATAATGAACGTCAAGTGATCAAGCAGAATATAGATTTCAACCGTCTGGTTAATTTTGACGAGCACCTTATATCAACAACTAAACAATCCATTAAAAAATCTGATTCAGTAAAAAATTTGAATATTGGGGTACAGGCAATTCGTGATACTGCCGATTATTATAAAGAAGCAGTCGAATTAAAAAAACAACTGGAAGACTCAGGTTACAAATGCACTGTTACTAAGTTGTATATTCAAGATGAGCATGGACTTGAAGATATAGATATATTTATAGGTGGGGTTTTCTTGCTAGAGAATAAAAACTTTCAATCACTGATATTCTTTAACCATTTGGAGAAAAGATTCCATGGTATGTTAAGCAAAGACATTTTACAAGCTACTTCCAAAAGACCTGAGGAGGACGCAATAGATCGTTTTGTCAGTGAAATGTATGGGGAATTGGAAAGCCAATGTATTCTCTCAAGAATCGCTTCGAGAGAATATCATTATTATTATATGCCAAGTGCACAACTTAAAAATGTAGAGATAACAATGACAGGTCTGATCGATTTTAAAAAATTAATACTTGAACAACCGTAAAACAATTACTAAACAATATTTGAAGCTGGTCTGATTAATTTGTCCAGCTTCATTTTTATATTACCTAATCTATTTAAGTCATCTAGATAAATATAATTGACGCATTTTTAAATGAAATTCATTGATCAGACAATAAATTAAAAAACTTTTTGAATCAGACAGGAATATTGGTATGATAATAACAAAGTGAAATCTTTTAGAAAGAAGGACTGAATATGAGTAAAAACAATTCAAAAAGTGTGCTCCTGATCGGAGCGGGCATTTTAAGTACAACATTTGCTTCATTCATTAAAAATGTAGAACCTGATTGGAATATTAAAATATTTGAAAGACTGGACCAGCCTGCGATTGAAAGCTCCAATGAGAGAAATAACGCAGGTACCGGACATGCTGCACTGTGTGAGCTCAACTATACGGTTGAACAGCCCGACGGTTCCATCAATATCGATACAGCCAAAGTCATCAATGAACAGTTTGAAGTATCCAAACAGTTCTGGGGCTACCTTGTTGAATCAGGACAGATTAATAATCCTGATGAATTTATAAAACCGCTGCCCCACCTCAGCTTTGTGCAGGGTGAAAAGAATGTCAACTTCCTGAAAAGGCGTTTTGAAGCGATGTCTACTTTTAAAATGTTTGAAGGCATGGAGTACTCGGAGGATCCGGAACAAATTAAAGAATGGATTCCTTTGATGATGGAAGGCAGAGAGCCGGGTGAAACAATCGCTGCAAGTAAGCTCGAAGGCGGCACTGATGTGAGTTTCGGTGAGCTGACTCGTAAACTCGCTCAAAATATCGATGAACATAAATCGGCAGAAATTCATTTTAATCATGAAGTTGCTTCTTTCAGAAGACTGGATAACTCAAAATGGGAAGTTGAAGTGCACAACCTGGAAACAGGTGCCAGAGAATTCCACGTGACCGATTACATAATTGTCGGTGCGGGCGGAAATGCGATTCCGATGCTTCAAAAAACTAAAATTCCCGAGAGCAAAAACCTTGGCGGATTCCCGATTACCGGTGCATTCCTTGTATGTAACAACCCGGATGTCGTCAGCCGTCACGATGTAAAAGTTTACGGTAAAGAACCCGAAGGCACACCGCCGATGACGGTCCCTCACCTGGACAGACGCTACCTTAAAGGAAAAGACAGTCTGCTATTTGGACCGTTCGCAGCAATCGGACCGAAATTCCTGAAATACGGTTCAAATACGGACCTGTTCAAATCAGTGAACAAGGATAACATTTTGACGCTTGCTTCTGCAGGCATCAAAAACCTGCCGCTGATCCAATATTCCATCCAGCAGGTGATGATGGACAAATCAGACCGGATGGAAGAACTCCGTAAATTCGTACCGGATGCAAAAGACGAAGACTGGGATCTTGAACTTGCCGGTAAGCGTGTACAGGTCATTAAAGACACTGAAGAACACGGACGCGGATTCATCCAGTTCGGTACAGAAATCGTTCATTCAGAAGATGACTCGGTCATTGCGATGCTTGGTGAATCACCAGGTGCTTCAGTTTCTGTATCCGTCGCTCTTGAAGTAATCGAGAACAACTTCTCCCAATATATAGACAAGTGGGATGATAAACTGAAAGAAATGATTCCATCTTATGGACAATCTTTAATCCACGACAGCAGGCTGCTGGAAGAAATCAGAGAATCCAGCAATAAGAAATTGAATCTGTAATCATATTTAATCTAAATATACAGCCTAATGGCTTACTCCAATTGTTTATATAATAATACTCCGGGTAGAGATATATAGTTATTAAATATAAATTTTATTTGGAGGTAATTATATATGGCACAAGATAGAGTCGCTGTGGTTACTGGGTCAGCACAAGGTCTCGGCAAAGGTATTGCAGATAAATTGGGAAGTAAAGGATTCAAAGTAGTCATCAGTGATATTAATGAAGAAGTTCTGAATAAAACTTTAAAAGAACTCAAAGATAAAGATTACGAAGTCAGCTCATTAGTAGCAGATGTTACAAAATTACAGGATCACGAAGCTTTGATAAAACACGCTGTGGAAAAATTCGGTAAATTAGACACATACATTAACAATGCTGGTGTAGAGGGCGAAGTTGAGCAAATGACGGAAATCGACGCTGATAATTTCGATTTTGTGATGGATGTAAATGTTAAAGGTACACTTTATGGGATACAGGCTGCCGCTAAACAATTAAAAGAGCAAGGAAATGGCGGTACTATTATTAATGCAGCAAGTATTGCAGGTCACGAAGGGTTCGACTTCCTTGCAACTTATAGTGCATCAAAATTTGCAGTTCGTGGATTAACTCAAGTTGCTTCAAAAGAATTGGCAAAAGAGAATATCACGGTAAATGCATATTGTCCTGGTATTGCAGCAACAGGAATGTGGGAACGCCTTGATGAAAAATTCATGGAAGTAATAGGAACTAAAAAAGGTGAAGCATTAGAACAGTATGCTTCAGGTATATCATTAGGACGTACACAGGAACCAAATGATGTAGCTAACTTGGTTGCGTTCTTAGCTTCTGAAGAAGCAGGTTATATTACTGGACAGTCTATCTTGACCGATGGCGGTATGGTCTACAGATAAATCAACATTTAAATTTTATCCCTTTCGATACTTAACTTTCGAAAGGGAGTTTTTATATTCCGTTAGTTTAAAACTTTTGATTATGATATTATCCATTTAGCCAATCTGAAGTCAGAACAACTTCACACCATTTCTACTTAAGTATTTCAATCACATAATCAAAACCGATGTTTATCCAGTTGATCGCGCAAGGGCGTCATTTTTTCTTTAGAAAGCACACTGTCGATGGCCGGCGTCATCACTTTGATTCCATTGTATCCATATAATATTAAAATATAATAAATAGGTGATGCTGCATGAAAGCAGCATCATCTTTTCGTTTTCGATCTCCATTACGACTTGCCGTTCAGCATGCCGTACCAGTACATGATCGGCAGCATATTTTTCTTGAACTGATAAAAGAGTTTCTTATTATCAGACTGGTCAAGGAATGTCGTTTCTTTCGGTATTTTATTGTAACCGAACTCTGCCAGGATCAATTCACCGTATTCGGTTGCGATTGGACAGGCAGTCTTCCCTTCGTATATATGCGTTGGATCTTCATCATCCATACGCTGGATAAGATTTTCGACAAGGATCGGCAGCTGCTGCCTGACTGCACCGCCCATCTTCACAGTCGGCAGATTTGAAGCATCACCGAGTGAAAATACTGTCGTATAAGTCTTATGCATCATTGTGTGTTTATCGACATCCACCCAGCCTTCATCATCCAGCAGTCCTGACCCTTTTAACGCACTTGGACCATGCATCGGCGGCGTGATAATCATCATTTCGAATGGTACTGTATGCGTTTCGCCGGTGTGATGATTTTTAAATACCGCTTCTTTCTCCTCACCTCGCACTTCAATCAGTTCCTCATTCAATTTATAATCGATATTTTTAGCTTCAAGCTGCTCAATCAGGCTGTCACTGTATTTTTTAACTTCGAATATTTCCGGACGTCCGGTTCTGAAAACCAGGTCTGCATGACGGTCATGTTTCTTAATGAAGTTATCCATCGTAAACAATGAGTTCTCCGCCGAGACCCCGCCTTTTATAAGCGATTGCGGCTTTGTCACCAGAATGTTGCCTTCGGTTGTATTTTTCAGGGATTCATGCGTATATTCCACAAAATTATAAAGGTAGTTTGTACATACTCCATTTTTACCGAGGGATGCCTTCGCTCCCTTGATCGCTTCATAATCCAGTTCAAGGCCGAGTGCGACAATCATGAAATCATAACTGACAACCTTACCGCCCGCCTTCACTTCACGTTTGACCGGATCGACTGAGTCGACAAATGCTTTCATCCATCTTGCACCTTTTGGTATGACCTTTTCCGTCTCTTTCTTCGTAGCCTCCAGGTTCACTTCTCCACTTCCAACCAATGGCCAGCCCGGCTGGAAAAAGTGATAATCACCCGGCTCTATAATGAGCACCTCATTTTTCAACTCTTTCTTTTTGCTCAGTATGCGGCTTGCGGTTGAAATGCCACCCGCACCGCCGCCAAGAACAATCAGGCGAAAATGTGTCTTCATCTTTACACCTCCATATTATCTTCCATGCGTTTCTCATACTTTTAAATACCCGAAATCCAGTGGTTGTATTCAATAAAACAGACATCAGCCCTTTATTGAGCAAAGCTGAATTGATGACCCTTTACGGCGTGCTATAATTGATTGAATAAAACCATGTACATTTTGAAGGAGATTTTCAATGAAAACAGGGAACACTGGCGATTACAGGTGCGACTTCCGGCATCGGCAAAGCAACGGCACAACAGTTTGCGGATGATTTTGATGATATTTTCCTGCTTGCGAGAAATATTGAAAAAGCTGAAAAGTTAAAAGAGGAACTGCTTAAAAATCATAATAATATCAATATAGATATTGTGGCGTGCGACCTGTCGAGCCTTGACAGTGTACAGACCGCTGCGGACACCATTCAACTGAAGTACGACAAGATCGACTGTCTGGTTAATAATGCCGGCGTCGTTTCTCTGTCTAAAAAGATGACAGATGATGGTTTTGAAATGATGATGGGGACCAACTATATCGGTCACTATCTCCTCACCCACCATCTGTTCAATCTGGTGATGAGGAGTGAGACGAAACAGATTATCATCGTTTCTTCCAATGCTTATGCATTCTCAACGCTTGGCCAACATTACTTTACAGGGAGAGGCAATCCGATGAATCTGTACGGCCGTTCCAAACTTGCCACACTCTATTTCATGCAGGAACTGCATGAACAGTACAGTGATGCGGGCTTACATGTCACAGCAGTCCACCCCGGTGCAGTTTCAACAAATCTTGGAAAGACACCGAAAAATGAAATGATCGGCAGATTAGTCTACGGAATCCTCACTCCATTTTTTCAGACACCGGCAGAAGGTGCAGAATCAACAGTACTCGCTGTCCGCAACGAAGAAAAATATGCCGGACACTACATGCATGCCGGGAAAGATATTCCATTGAAACCGCATGGGAAAAGTTATTATGTAAGAAAACAGCTCATAAAAGATACAATGATTGAACTGAATCTAAATACATTCATGGAAAGATAAAATGAAAAGAGGAAACACTAATGTCACAGAAAACAATGATATATACATCAGCGACCTGCCCGGTATGCAACATGGCAAAAGATCTTTTAAATTCAATGGACGAGCCTTATAAAGAAATTAATATTGATATCAATCCGGTGTCTCTAGTGCAGCTTATCGCCAAAACTGGAAAATTCACCGTACCGCAGACAATTATCAAAGGCAAAGTGATTTCAGGTTTCAAGCCGGAGGAAGTCATTCAGGCGTTGTACTAATATATTAAAAAGGAGCAAATCTATTCAGCGTAGATTTGCTCATTTAAATTTAATCATCTTCCAGCGCAGTACGGTATTTTCTAATGCGTATTTCACCAATGACTACATTCACAAAAATCATTATTATCATGAAAGCAATGAATGTACTGACTATCTCCAACAAATCAAAAGTGAAACTGAGGGCAATTAAATTCTTCACTAAGAATTCCATCAGTGTAATAAAAGCTGCCGCTATGGCTGCCTCTGGTATATAAATGACTAATCTGCCCCCAAATCGTCCATCTTTATGCGGCAGCTCTTTTCTTAACAAGGGTGAATAGTTTAAATCATCCGTCTCTTTCCATTCAGCAATTGCGGTAAATATAATGAAAGTGATCAACATGAAATAAAAATCATTTTGAATGAAATTTACTTCCCATATCCCCATTGAAACGAGTAACACTCTAACAACCATATAGATCCACATCATAAATAAAGTGATAACAGCTGCTCTTCCATATGACTGCCTGACTCTCATCACCCACAAATCTGCCAATGAGTTTTTCCATAAATACCCCGCCTTTGTTTAATTTGATTCTTCCCAAAACAAATCATCCAATGTGCAATCAAGAGATTTACATATTTTAATACATAACGAAAGAGATGGATTATATTCCCCTTTTTCTATCAGGTTGATTGTTTGTCTGCTCACACCAATTTCATCGGCCAGTGTTTTTGTGTAAAGTCACGGGACACCCGTGCACTTTTCATCTTTAAATTTTTGGCCACAAAACCACCTCTTTCAGTTTCTGTATAATAAATATTTAATATTGTATAAAATTAAACCCCTGACTTAAATTTCCATAGGTCAGGGGTTCGAGGCTTTGCTTTCATTATGAAGTTTGATAAGTATTCGATTTTTATTTTACGTTTCATTCGCTACAGGTGTACCTGTCTGTACTGTCTTGCCGCTTTTTTCACGGACAAACAGCAGTGCTGTACCGCCAAGGAGACTCGGTATGGCGAACGCCATGAATGCTGTCTGCGGTTCGAGGTTCGTCATCAGAACGAGACCAATCAGAATCGGGGCAGTAATTGAACCCAGTCTGCCGATGCCGACTGCCATGCTGAGTCCTGTCCCTCTGATATCAGTCGGGTAAAATGCACTGATATACGGATTGACAAGATTCTGTGTGCCGCCTGTACATGCACCGCCGATTGCGATCAGTACATATATAAGTGCCGGCTGCTGCGTGACACTCAAGAAGACAAAGCATATTGCACCCATCAAATACATCGAAAGCAGCACATTTTTATGACCGATGCGGTCGACCATGTACCCGCCTGTAAGCGAGCCGATGATCTGACCGACAGCAAGTATCATGATGAATGACATACTTGACGCGACATTGAATCCGGATTCCTGCATCATCGTCGGCAGCCATGTATTCAGACCGTAGATCATCATCAGACAGCTGAACACCATCACCCAAAATGCAATTGTCGTCATCGATCGGTTATCCGTGAACAGTTTCCCGACCGGCAGTCCCTTCGTATCTTTTTTCGCAGTTGTATATATGAACTTATCTGCTTTATTATAATTGCCTCCAGGATTTGCACGGTTCAATATTTCAGCCACTTTATCTTTATGCCCTCTCTGCAGATGATATGAAATGGATTCCGGAAACTGTTTGATTATAAACGGCAGTGCGAGAAGCGGCAATGCGCTGAGCAGGTACATAAATCTCCAGCCCAGACTTTCAATAAAGTACATCGCAGTGACTGAAGCAATGATTGCGCCGATTGAATAGCCGCAATACATCGCAGCAACCGTCATCGCCCTGTTCTTCTTAGGGGAATATTCGGTCATAAAGGAAATCACGACCGGCATGAGGCCGCCCATACCGATTGAACCGATAAAACGGAAAATCAGGAACATCGTCGCGTTTGTTGCCAGCCCCGCCAGCGCATTGAATACGCTGATCAGTATGAGACAGATGATCAAAATGCGTTTTCTGCCGATAATATCAGAGAAGGAGCCGAGTACGAAAGTCCCGAGCATCATACCGGCAAGGGCATAGCTTCCGATGGCTCCACCGGCTGCAGAAGTCAAGCCGAAGTCTTCCATCATATGCGGTAACCCTATTCCGTATAATGCGATATCAAAACCGTCAAAAGCAATGGCGAAGAAACACCATATAAACACAATCAGATGAAACTTATTGAAGCGGCTTCTATCAATCGCTTCTTCCACTTGCACTTTCTGCATACCTGACCCCTCCTGATATTAGAATTTTATTGTTATGATGACCAGACTTCACGCGCAATGCTGACTACATGTTCAATCTTTTTCCACTGTTCCTCTTCTGTCAGCAAGTTGCCTTCTTCCGTTGAGGCGAAACCACACTGCGGACTCAGCGCCAACTGCTCAAGTGGTACGTATTTACTTGCTTCTTCTATACGTTTTTTCACTTCTTCTTTATCTTCAAGTTCACCGTGCTTTGAAGTGATGAGGCCCAGGATGATTGTCAGATCATCTCTTTGTACATGGCGCAGCGGTTCAAAGCCGCCGGCACGCTCCGTATCATATTCAAGGAAAAAACCGTCGATATTCAGTTTACCGAAGATCTCAGATGCCACCGGTTCGTATCCGCCTGAGGAAATCCATGTTGAACGGAAGTTACCCCGGCAGATGTGCATTGTAATTTTAAGGTCCTCCGGGCGGTCGGATACTGCCTCATTGATCGTCTCCAAATACTTTTCTACAAGGTAATCCGGGTCCAGCCCCTTTTCTTTCAATCGTTCTTTCTGCTCATCAGAACAGAGGTACGCCCATGCAGTGTCATCGAGTTGAAGGTATCTGCACCCTGCTTCATAAAATTTCTGAATGCCTTTTTTATATGCCGCTGCAAGGTCTTTGAAGAATATCGTTTCATCCGGATAGGCAGCAGGGTCGATTTCACCGCGGAAGTGCAGCATGCTCGGACTTGGAATCGTTACTTTCGCTGTGTGCTCTCCTGCCTGTTCCTGAAGGAATTTGAAATCTTCGATAAACGGATGATCATCAAAGTCGAGCTTGCCCGTCACTTTGATCGCCCGTGATTTCGTCTGCTGGTTTTTAAATTGGATGCCGCCACCGGACCAGTAACCTTCCACACCTGTTAAATTCTCAAGGAAATCAAAATGCCACCATGCTCTGCGGAATTCTCCGTCAGTCACAGCTTCGAGGCCCGCTTCCTTTTGTCTTTCTACGACTCTTTTTATTTCTTCATTTTCTATCTGTCTAAGATCTTCTTTAGAAATTTCTCCTGCTTCAACTTGTCTCCGTGCATCCTTGATTCTTTTAGGTCTGAGCAGACTGCCTACCTGATCTGCACGATATATTTTTTTAGTATTTACTGTTGTCATGACTACCACTCCAATTTTTGTATTAGATAAATACTACCATGGTTATCGGATATAGAATAACAGTATTTATTCATAACTCGTTATAACTAAAAGCTATATCAGCTGAATATCTTTTTATGTGGTGAATAAGACATAGAAATAAAAAATCGGCAGACGCTTTTGTGCCGTCTGCCGTTGTTTATTTAACTGTCACTAATCCGTCTGCATATCTTCCCAAATTTTCATGCGCTCTTCGAAACTGACTTCCTTATGGACCTGGTGCAGCATCCACATATAGCCGAAAGGATCCATGAACATGGCATTCGACACACCGAAATCTTTAATCTCTGTTACACTCTGCACTTCTGTGCAGCCGGAATCCAGCGCTTTTTGGTATGTGCGCTCTATGTCCGCCACAGTAATATTGAACCAGACGGTATTTGGATGGTCCGGATCAGCTGCTTTCAGCCCAGCGTCGGGATTGACATCCAGCATATGAAATCTGACATCATATAGTTTAAAAATCACTTCATTCAGACTCTGCTCGAAATTTGTCACTTCTATACGCTCGACTTCAAATATCTTTTCATACAGCTCCAGAGCTTTCAGACTATCTTCAACTATAAAATCAATTTCAGTTTCTCTCATTTTATGCCCTCCTCAGTTTATTTGAATTATAACATTATTGAGTTATTTTATTGGTTATTGAGGGGTACGAGTGAGCCATTGATCAGCCGTTTTAGATACTGTTAAAATCGGTTTCGCATAACTTTGCAATATCATCGGAGAAGTGCGATTTCGACTAACTTTCTACATTTTAGTCATTTATGCGATCATTTAAATGAAATTCAAATATCTTTACGTTTCTGGATGACTTATACGATGTTAGATTATAAATTCCAATCACATCCTCTAAAAAGTACCCACCAAACCGGATTCGGTTGCTAATTCCGATTTGGCACTGCCAAATTCTTCTGTCAAATCGAATCTCAAGCCCCAAAACGATTTCAACCTCCAATATTCGTATCACTAATCGGATTCGATATCGTCTTTCGATTTCAAACTGCCCAACATACCACGCTAATCGGATTCATCCCTGAATTCCGATCACATCTTTCAAATTCCATACCTCACATCAAAATCAGCACCCTAATCCAGCCGCACATCCCCCAACACCTCAAAATTTCCAAAAGAAAATCCCCGCTGCATCTGTTCAGCGGGGATTCAATACCTATATATTATATTAATTATTTAGCTAAAGCGTCTTTTGCTTTAGTTGCCAGTTCAGCAAATGCCGCTTCGTCAGCGATTGCGATTTCTGAAAGCATTTTTCTGTTTACATCGATACCTGCTACTTTAAGGCCATTCATAAGACGGCTGTAGCTGATGTCGTTTTGACGTGCTGCTGCGTTGATACGTGTGATCCATAATTTTCTGAACTCACGTTTTGTCGTTTTGCGGTCACGGTATGCATACTGACCTGATTTGACTACTTGTTGTTTCGCCGTTCTGTATAGAGTACTCTTTGATCCAACGTACCCTTTTGCTAGTTTTAATACTTTTTTACGTCTTTTACGTGACGTTAGACCGTTTTTAACACGTGCCATCGTTTATTCCTCCTTGAAAAATGTAATTATTTAGCTTTTGCCAGTAAGTGCTTAAGTCTTTTAGAATCTGATTTCGCAACTAATGTCGCTTTTCTTAATTGACGCTTCTGTTTAGTTGATTTGTTTGCAAAAAGGTGGCTTGTAAATGCTCTGCCACGCTTGAATTTACCTGTACCAGTTTTCTTTACACGTTTAGCATAACCTCTGTGTGTTTTCATTTTAGGCATTTTATTGACCTCCGGAATTAGTTATTTGTTTTCTACAATTGGTGCAACAATCAGGAACATTGAACGACCTTCCATTTTAGGTCTCTGTTCTATTGTCGCTACATCTTTAAGCTCTTCAGCAAAACGTTCCAAGACTTTACGACCGATATCTTTGTGAGTGATTGCACGGCCACGGAAGCGGATGGAAACTTTTACTTTATCTTCTTTAGAGATGAATTTCTTCGCATTTTTCAATTTAGTATTGAAATCGTGCTCTTCAATCGTCGGTGATAGTCTGATCTCTTTAAGATTGATGACTTTCTGCTTTTTACGTGCTTCTTTTTCTTTCTTCTGCTGTTCGTACTTGTACTTGCCGTAGTCCATAATACGGGCGACAGGCGGTTTAGCCTTTGGTGCAACCAATACTAAATCCAATTCCACACGTTCTGCCATTTCCATAGCTTCTTTCGTCGGTTTAACGCCGACTTGTTCACCGTCTTGTGCAATTAATCGAACCTCTTTAGCGCGAATACGATCATTGATGATTGTTTGGTCTTTTGCTATCTTTGACACCTCCATAATATTTAAGACGAACAAAAAAGGCGGCTGCATATATTATGCACCCGCCTGTCTCCATAAATACGCCGGACATACCTGCTGATATGTCCTGTATTTCTGAAACCCGGTCACAACATTACTGCGCTTGCGGGTGAGAAGCGGGAGCTTCTTCTTGTCCGTTCTTATCAACTCTTAATACTATACAGGCTAAATCTCATTTTGTCAAACTATTTTTTGAGTCTGATCTCATCGATGAGTGACCACAGGAATTCTTCCCTGTCGAATGTGTTCTGTGCTTCTTCACCGTACTTGCGGACGTTCACTTCGTTTTCTGCGATTTCCTTATCACCGATGACGACCTGATAAGGGACTTTACGCATCTGTGCATCACGTATCTTATACCCCATCTTTTCGTTGCGGTCATCGATGTGCACACGGATGCCCTGTGATTTCATCTCATCATGGACGCTTCTTGCGTAATCATAATGCAGATCCAGGTTGACCGGGATGATTTCAACCTGCTGCGGGGCAAGCCACAGCGGGAACACACCTTTATATTCTTCAGTCAGGAATGCCACAAAACGTTCCATCGTCGAAACAACGCCGCGGTGGATGACAACCGGACGGTGTTCCTCGCCGTCTTTACCGATATAAGTGAGATCAAAACGTTCTGGCAATAAAAAGTCGAGCTGCACTGTCGACAGCGTCTCTTCCTTGCCGAGCGCAGTCTTCACCTGTACATCGAGCTTCGGTCCGTAAAACGCCGCTTCGCCTTCTGCTTCAACATAGTCAAGACCCATGTCATCCACTGCTTCTTTCAGCATCGCTTCCGCTCTCTGCCACATTTCATCGTCATCGAAATATTTTTCCTTATCTTCCGGATCACGGTAGCTCAGACGGAATGAATAATCATTCAGATTGAAGTCCTTATATACTTCCTGGATCAGTTCAACCACACGGATCAGCTCTTCTTTGATCTGGTCCGGGCGGACGAATACGTGCGCGTCGTTCAATACCATGCCGCGTACACGTTGCAGGCCGCTCACTGCGCCGCTCGCCTCGTAACGGTGCATCATGCCGAGCTCTGCAATCCGGATCGGCAGCTCCCTGTACGAGTGTTTTTCATTTTTATAGATCATCATGTGATGCGGACAGTTCATCGGTCGGAGCACCAGGTCCTCGTTACCCACTGTCATCGGCGGGAACATGTCGTCCTGATAGTGATCCCAGTGACCGCTCGTTTTATAAAGGTCACTGTTTGCCATGATCGGTGTATACACGTGGTCATAGCCGAGTGCCACTTCCTTATCAACGATGTAGCGCTCGATTTCACGACGGATCGTCGCACCGTTCGGGAGCCACATCGGCAGGCCTGCACCAATCAGCTGGTTGTTTTCAAACAGCTTCATCTCTTTTCCGATTCGGCGGTGGTCACGTTCCTTACGCTCCTCCAGAAGCTGCAGATATTCATTCAGATCTTTCTTGTTAAAGAACGCTGTACCGTAAATCCGCTGCAGCATTTTATTATCAGAATCCCCGCGCCAATATGCACCGGCAGTCGATAAAAGCTTGAATGATTTTATTTTCGAAGTTGATGGGACATGCACACCGCGGCACAGATCCGTAAATTCACCTTGTGAATATATGGAGACATTCTCGTCTGCAGGGATCGCTTCGATCAGTTCCTGTTTATACGGATCATCCTGGAACAGTTCTTTTGCTTCATCGCGGGAAAGTACGCGTCTTTCGATTTCCACGTTTTCATCCACAATCCGCTGCATTTCCTTTTCAATTTTAGGAAGGTCATCTTCAGAAATGCTTTCGTCCATATCAAAGTCGTAATAAAACCCTTCTTCAATGACAGGACCGACACCGAACTTCACATCACCGTAAAGTCTTTTCAAGGCCTGCGCCATCAGGTGGGCAGTTGAGTGTCTGAGCACTTCAAGCCCCTCTTCGTTTTTATTTGTAAATAATTCAATGTCTGCACTTTCTTCGATTGGACGTCTTAAATCATACATTTCACCGTTCACTTTTGCCGCTACAGCCGCTTTTTTAAGGCCCGGGCTGATGGACGATGCCACCTCCTCGGCAGTGATGCCGAAATTGAACTCTTTACTGTTGCCATCCGGGAATTTAATATCAATTGCTTCAACCATTTGACTCATCCTCTCCTATAAAATAAAAAAGCCCCTCTATAATAATAGAGGGACGGATATAACCGTGGTACCACCCTGATTTATGATATAAAAATACTGATCATCTCAAGTAAGGCGATAACGGACCATGCCGGCTGAGTATTAATCAGCAGATCATAAGGTAGTGACATCCAACGGTTTAATACACATCTTTCAGCAGGTGATGTGCTCTCTTTGAATAAATCCGAAAGTGTTTCGTCCTTGGAATTTAATTAATGAAATTTGTAAATTAATTATACTGTATAGAAAAATTTAATGCAATAGCTAGCCGTTTCTGTAATTGTCACCGGTCATCTGCACTTCTTCGCACAATGCCCTGATCCTTTCGGTCATCCGGCGCGCCTTCGTTTCCTCGATACCATTCTCTTTCGTTCTCGCATAACGGTATTCCAGATCATCAATTGAGTAGTTGGAACTGATGAAAGTCGGCAGTTTCTGCACCATTCGGTGATGCAGTATGCCCGTAATGACTTCGTCTCTCGCCCACGGCGTGACGTCTTCTGCACCCAGGTCATCCAAAATCAGCACATGCGCATTTTTGATCAGGTTATACTTTTCATCCGTTGTACCGTCACGGAAGCCTGCTTTTAAGTCACGGAGAATTTCAGGCACATAGACGATCAGTGATGAAACCGCCTTTTCTTTCAGTTCATTGGCGATACATCCGAGAATGTAGGACTTGCCGATTCCAAATTCGCCGTGAATATAAAGACCGCGGTAGTTTGTATCCGACGCCACCGCATCCGTCACCTGGATTGCCTTTTTCAAGAGAACATTCCGGTTGGATGCGTCATCCAGATATATCGTATCGAATGTGGCATTTTTAATATCTTCCGGCACATGATAAGACTGGATCAGATTTTCCCTTTTAATGAATTCGTCGTTTCTCACTTTGATCGGACACGGTGTGTAAAACATGTTCGCCCGGTCGTTCCTGATATCAATATTGATAATATAGCCGTCGGGATGATTTTCACATTGACCATCACTGTTCTCTTTACATTCGGATGGCTGATCGGCATAATGCTTTAAAGTGATCAGGTCGTTTTTAATCATCGAAGCGGTCAGAGGGGTTTCCTCATCATTGATCAGCTCCACTATTTTAGGGTTCTGAATCAGCTCCTGATAAATACGCTCATTGTTTCGCTCTATTTTTTTATTGTTTTTAATGAATTGGTTAATCGGCTCCATACTATCACCTGTTTTTTCTAAAGTCCTCAATCATTTTCTGAAGTTCTGGATCATCTTTTGCAGTTTTTTGTGATTGATTTGTTCGTTTCTTTTCGGTTTTCACCGGTTCTTTATTTTTCTTTTCGGGCTGCTGCTTACTTTTAGACATCCATTTCGGTGCTTGTTCACCCTGGCGTTCTGAAGGCAGATATCTTTTCTTCCGCTTCTCCTGCTGCTCCTGGTACTCTTTGATGGATTCAACGGCCTCTTCTGCAGACTGATACCCTTTTTCAACCCAGTTGTTCGCCACCGTCATCGTGTAATTATACGGCAGTTCCCCCTGCATTTTCAAAAATACATACTCAAGCAGTATATTGATGACCCCGTGATTGAGCGGCGTATTCACAATAATATCCGTCACCAGCTTCAAGTCGATGTCCGTTGGGGAACCATTTCTCAGGTCCCTCAGCCTGTCGATCGGGTTTGTTTCATGCAGCATCTTGATGTATTCTCTGTCTTCCTCTTTTTCCGGGCCGCTTTCTGCCTTCTCCTCTTTTTTTTCGAGAACTGGGCTGACCTGTTTCGATTCAGCCTGGAAATATTTCCTCGCTTCATACTTCAGTTTTGCTTCATCGATGCCGTGGTAATTCGACGTTGCTTTAAGCAGTATATTTTTCATATCATAAGCATTCAGATTGAAAAGCACACTCAATTTGACGATAAGCATCCGGATATCTTTCGTGAAAAACTTCCTGTCGATGATCGTCCCCTTCAGATGCGTGAATAATACGTCGAAATCAAAATCATCCAGGTCGACATTGATCCCGGCAGAAACGGTCCGGTCTTTGAAGTTTTCCGCCGGCAGTGTATAACTGCTGTCATTTTGATGATGGAAGACATCGGTGAATTTCATCGTCACTTCAGAAATGTTTTCTGGAAGCTCCGGATACATCAGCCGTTCTTTCTTTGTTTTGTACTGTGCACTGCCCACTTTGCCATACAGATACATGCTGAGCATCGGATCATTTAAAAATGATTCAGCATCGAGCGGCAGCAAAAGTTCATACACAAACAAATCTTCATGCGTATGATTCGATACATAACTCTTCATCAGACCGATTGCTTCCAATTTCTTAAACCGGTCCATCAGATCTGAAAGTGATATGGATAATGCATCCATGAACTCTTTGTGGAAACGGATGGTCAGCGGCTCATAATGTGCCGTGGATTCGAACATGTAAATGTAAGTCATGGTCGTATCCGCACCGATTAACGGTAAATAAAGTTCATTGACCACTTCCATATTGTCCCGGCTCAAAGTCATCGGACGATACACTATGAATTCAGTATTCGGTTTCAGGCGGTTATTGATGTTCATTATTATTACTACCCTTTGTCAACTGGTTTAAAGTTTCCATCAATTGGTCTATGTCCTTGAATTCTTTATAAACTGATGCAAACCGTACGTACGCAACCTGATCCAGTGTAATCAGTTCTTTCATGACAAACTCACCGATATCATTTGAAGATATTTCAGCCTTATTCAGGTTTCTTAAATTCGCTTCTACCCTATCTGTACGTTTCTCGAGCTCTTCATAAGGAATCGCCCTTTTTTCACATGCCCTGAGAAGCCCGGCAAGCACTTTCTCTCTATTGAAAACTTCTCTTGTACCATCTTTTTTAACAACGACCAGAGGTGTAACTTCTACACGTTCGAATGTAGTGAAGCGAAATCCACAACTTTCACACTCACGGCGGCGTCTGATTGTAGACATTTCATCCGTGTGGCGTGAATCGATCACTTTGGAGTTACTATGCTGACATTGTGGACATTTCATAAACGATCACCTCTTTTAAAGAATTTCTTCTATTATATCAAATTTTATTCATTCCCTATACTAAAGAAAATAAAAAAGACCCAGAACATTGTTCTGAGCCTTGCTGACGATTAAAGTTCGTCTGCAATTTTTTCTGCCAGTTCAACGGTACGCTTCGAGTAAGCCCACTCGTTATCGTACCATGCGAGCACTTTGACTTTGTTATCGTCCATAACCATCGTCAGGCTTGCATCGATGATTGAACTTCTTGCATCCGTATTGAAATCTCTCGATACAAGTGGTTCGTATGTAACACCAAGCACACCTTTCATTTCACCGTCTGCATACTTTTCAAATGTGCTGTTCACTTCTTCAGCAGTCACTTCTTTGTCCAGATCGACAACCAGGTCCACAAGTGAAACATTCGGCGTCGGTACACGGAGTGCCAAACCGTCAAGTTTACCTTTCAACTGAGGCAGGACTTCTCCAAGGGCTTTAGCCGCACCAGTTGAAGTCGGAATGATGTTTTCTGCCGCTGAACGTGCACGGCGCAGATCCTTATGAGGATTATCTATTGTTTTCTGATCGTTCGTATACGCATGGACAGTCGTCATCAATCCATTATTGATACCGAACTCATCATCCAAAATTTTTGCTACAGGCGCTAAGCAGTTCGTTGTACATGATGCATTCGAAAACACATTGTAATCATCGACACTCAATGTTTCATCATTTACACCGACAACGACCGTCTGAACATTTCCGCCTTTTGTCGGTCCTGTCAGGACGACTTTTTTAGCACCGGCTTTAATATGACCGGAAGCGCCCAACTCGTTATTAAATTTGCCAGTCGCCTCAAATACAATATCGATTCCCAAATCTGACCATGGTAGATTTTCAGGGTTACGATCGCTCGTAATCTTTATTTCATGACCATCAACTACAAGGGCACCCACTTTTGGCTCAACCGTTTTCTGCCACTTCCCGTGAGTTGAATCATAATTAATTAAATGGGCAAGTGTTTCAGCAGGATAGCTTGCATTGACTGCAACAACCTCTAAATGTTCAGATTCCGATGCAATTCTGAATACCATTCTACCTATTCTTCCCAAGCCATTTATCGCAACTTTTTTCATGACAAATCTCCTTTATGTTATGCTTTTTCATAAATAGTATAACACATTTAAAATTCCTGGAAAGCGGTATTTTTACAATTGTTGTTTTTTCAGCGTTTCGACAAATTTATCGATCTGTTCATACAGTTCTTTTTGATCATTATTATTATCAAATACATGATCGCTCAAGTCTTTTTTTTCATCAAGTGACATCTGGCTGTTCACCCTGGACGCCGCTTCTTTTTCAGTCAGATTGTTACGTTCCATCAATCTTTCCATCTGGTTCTCTTTTGTCACATAGACGGTAATCGTGATATCACAATTTTTATCCAGACCGTTTTCAAACAGCAGCGGAATGTCCAGGAATACATGGTTATGTTTTAAAAACGCCTCCTGATCCGCATTCATCATCCGGCGGATTTCCGGATGGGATATGCCATTCAGCTTTTTCCGCTCTTTTGGATCATTGAAGATGATTTCACCGAGTTTTCTGCGGTCGATCTCTTTATTTTCATCTAAAATATCCGTGCCGAAAACTTCTATGATTTTATGATAGCCCGCACTGTCTTTTTCGGTGACTTTTCTTGCATAGACATCTGCATCGAGCACTTCAAATCCCAGGCTTTTTATGTAATCGGATGCAGTCGATTTTCCACTGGCGATGCCGCCGGTCAACCCTATCACTTTATACATTGCTGTAACCCTCTCCTAAACAATTTATCGCTGGCATTTCGTACAATAGAATGTATTCCGTCCCGCGATGACTTTTGTCTTTATGTCATGCCCTTCAGGACACGTTTTACGCTGATACACCTGAAATCTGTTCTGCATTTCCCCGCTTCCGCCGGTCGAACTGCGGTAGTCCGATATCGTCGAACCGCCCTGTGTGAGTGACAGCTCAAATACATCTATGATTGCCTGGAATAAGCTCTCAAGCCTTTTGACAGAGATATTCCCGGCTTTTCTTGTCGGCAGCACACCCGCAGAGTACAGACTTTCCGCTGCATAAATATTTCCGACACCCGTGACGACTGTGCTGTCCATCAGCACGGCCTTGATCGTTTTAGAGGCATTTTTAGGATGTTTCACTGCATTCCGGAAAAATTCTTCCGCTTCAATGGAATCATATTCAGGCGCCATCCGGACAACCGGCAGGAAATCCCCGAGTTTATCAATTGTCCTGAGCTCGCCGAAGCGTCTGATATCCGCATAGACCAGCATACTCCCGTCCGACAGATAAAATATGACATGCCAATGCACTTTAAAATTATGCTCCACGATTTCATCCAGGCTGTTCAGATGAAAAAATGCACCGCTCATACCTAAATGACCAATCAGGTATTTAACCTGACGGTCATTCTGCAGTATGAAGTATAAATATTTGCCGCGGCGTCCGAGCGAAAGTATATCCATGTTTTTCGTGTTTTCGATAAATATATCAATAGGTTCTTTAATGATTGTCAGCTTCCCGGCATTATGGCCGTCAATGACCTTGTCCGATACTTCAACATCTTCAATCGTTAAATTTTCCACTGTTTTCAATTCTCTTTTAACCAATTCCACTTCTGGTAATTCCGGCACTTTTACACCTACTTCACCTGGTACCAGTCGCTGCCGTAGCCATGTTCGACTTTCAGCGGCACACCGATATCCATCGCATTTTCCATAATATCTTTTATTACCGTTAAAAATTCTTCCACTTCATCTTTCGGCACATCGAAGATCAGTTCATCGTGGATTTGCAGCAGGAGTTCAGCATTGAATGACTGCGCCTTTTCATCTTTTGCATAATTCACCATTGCAAGTTTGATGATATCTGCTGCACTGCCCTGTATCGGCGAATTCATCGCCGTACGTTCCGCAAAACTTCTTGCATTGAAATTCCTGCTGTGGACATCCGGAGTGTATCTGCGTCTGTTGAGCAATGTTTTAACATAGCCATCACGCTTCGCATCCTGAACGATCGACTTCATGAATTCCTTCACTTTAGGGAAGGAGTTCAAGTAATTATCAATAAAAGTCTTCGCTTCTTTACGTGTGATGCCCAGATTCTGGCTGAGTCCGTAGTCACTAATGCCGTAAACGATACCGAAGTTTACCGCTTTTGCGTTCCGTCTCATTGTGGACGTTACATCATCACGTTCCACGCCGAAGACTTCCATTGCAGTTTTCGTGTGAATATCGAGATCGCTCGTGAATGCTTCACGCATCGTTTCATCACCCGTGATAGCTGCGAGCACCCTGAGTTCAATCTGTGAATAGTCCAGTGCAAGCAGTACATGATCGTCGTCTTTAGGTACAAAGGCACGTCTGATTTTCCTTCCTTCTTCCAGACGGACCGGAATGTTCTGCAGGTTCGGCTCCACTGATGACAGACGGCCGGTCTGGGCCAGCGTCTGGTTGAAACGCGTATGAATTCTGGAGTCCTCTTTCACTTCATTTTGAAGACCGATGACATATGTCGACTGCAGTTTTGACAATGTGCGGTAATCCAGAAGGTACTGGATGATCTCATGCTTATCAAGCAGCGCTTCGAGCACATCCACTGCTGTAGAATAACCCGTCTTCGTCTTTTTGATGACGGGCAGTTCAAGCTTTTCGAACAGCACGACACCAAGCTGTTTCGGAGAGTTGATGTTGAACTCTTCTCCTGCTAGTTCAAAGATTCGGGATTGGATTTCTTTCAACTGACCGTCAATTTCATCTTCCATTTCGACAAGACGTTCAGGCATGACACGTATGCCTCTGATTTCCATATCCGCAAGCACCTTTGACAGCGGCACTTCCAGGTCATAATACAGTTCTGACATTTCATCTTCTGTCAGTTTCTCCACCATCTTATCTTTTGCGGTATGGACCGCCATCACCTTATCTGTCAGAAATTCGATTGTTTCCTCTTCGGAAGGATTCTTTTTATTTCTCCCTTTTCCGTAGTGGAAATCGTCACTGTTGATATTGATGCCGTATGGACTCACCGTCTCTGAAACATCGATGATCTTCGTCGATGGATCGAGCAGGAAACTCGCCATCATGATGTCATTGCTGAAACCGTTGAATCGAATATTAAGCTGATTGAGCAGTGCAATCTGTCTTTTTATATCGTAAGCATTGACCGCTTCCCTGCTGTTCAGGAATTCTTCCAACTGCTTGGCATTAATATTTTCAAGACTTCTGACATACGCTTCTTCACCGTCAGTCAATGCAATGAATTCCGGCTTGTTATATAAGTAGTTTTCTGCATGCACTTCAAGGTGGATGGATACTTTATTTCCAAGATCCTCAAGGTTATCCGTATGCTCAACATCGAAGTCACTGATGTCTTCAGTTTCTGCTGCATCCATATTCTCAAGCAGTGAATTGAATTCATATTCTTTGAACAGCTCATATTTCTGTTCTTCTGTATCATTTTTAAATTCCAGGTCTTCAAGTTTGAAATCAAGCGGCACTTCTCTGTGGATTGTCGCAAGACTTTTACTCATCAATGCTTCTTCAGTAAATTCCTTCAGCTTCTCCTGAAGCTTCTTGCCGCTCACTGAACCTGCATTTTCCAGCACATTTTCAACCGTGCCGAACTGATGGAGCAGTTTCAGGGCCGTCTTTTCACCGACACCCGGGATACCCGGAATATTATCTGATTTATCCCCCATCAGACCTTTTAAGTCTATAATCTGTTCCGGTGTCAGGTCATATATTTCCCTGACATGTTCAGGTGTGTATTCATCAATATCACTGATGCCTTTTTTAGTGAAATATATGACTGTATGATCACTCGCCAGCTGTGTGAGGTCTTTATCACCCGTAATAACAATCGTTTTCATCTTTTCTGCATCCGCCATCATGGAAAGAGTCCCGATGATGTCATCCGCTTCATATTCATCCAGCTCAAAGCGTTTAATTCCGTATGCATCAATCAGGCGCCTGATCGGCGCGAACTGTTCACCCAGTTCAGGCGGTGTTGACTGTCTCCCGCCTTTATAGTCTTTATATTCTTTATGTCTGAAAGTCGATTTTCCAGCATCGAAAGCAACCATGAAATGAGTCGGCTCTTCTTCTTTGATGATTCTTTCCAGCAGTCTCGCGTAACCGAATATTGCATTCGTATGCAGACCGCTCTGATTGGACAACAGAGGCAATCCGTAAAATGCCCTGAAAGCCACACTGTTCCCGTCTATTAAAATCAATTTCTTCATGAGTTATGCTCCTCAATATAAATTATCATTCTTCGAATTATATATACCATTTTAACAGAGAAAAGAAAAAGACGCAGTTTTATCTGCGTCTTTGAAATCTTTTATTAACCTTGATATTCGATTGGTGCTGCTGGTCCGAGCGGTAATCCGAACAGCATCCACACGATGAGCATCAATGCCCAGAATACGAAGAAACATATGGAGTATGGCAGCATGACCGAAATCAATGTACCGATACCGATATTTCTGACGTATTGTTGTGCAAATGCGATGATAATTGCGAAGTATGTCATTAACGGTGTAATGATGTTCGTTGATGAATCCGCAACACGGTATGCCATCGTCGTCAGCTCAGGTGAATAGCCGAGCTGCATCATGATCGGTATGAAGATCGGGGCCATCATAGCCCACTTTGCACTGGCACTTCCGATGAACAGGTTGATGAATGCAGTCACTGCCATAAACCCGATAATAAGCGGAATGCCTGTCAGATTCATGCTTTCAAGCAAATCTGCACCGTTGACACCGATAACGAGTCCGAGATTGGATTCGTTGAAATATGCAACGAACTGACCGGCTGTGAATGCAAGAACAATGAACATACCCATCGATGCCATCGTTTTCGACATCTGTCCTGCAACATCTTTATCGTTCTTGATTGTACGGGTTACCATGCCGAACACAAGACCCGGTATAAAGAACAGAATTGCAATAATCGGCACGAGAGATGACATGAACGGCGACTGGATGATTGTATCCATGTAAGTGCCGTCAGTACCTCTCATCGGCGAATTTGGAAATACGACAAGCGACAATGCAAGCCCAAGTCCGATGATTACAGAAATGAATGCAGACCATAGACCTTTTATCTCAATTTTTGTGAGCGGTGCCATATAATCTTCTGCTGCTTCATCACCAGCATCTTCCGGAGCTTCCGAAGGATTATATTTTCCAAGTCTCGGTTCGACAATTTTATCAGAGACGAACCAGCCGACAAATGTCAATATGAATACGCTTGTTGCGATAAAGAACCAGTTCATGGTTACATTCATCGTTTCAGCATATGCCGGATCGATTGTTGCCGCTGCTGCGGTACTCAATTCAGCAAGCATAACATCTGTACCACTGATCAGAAGGTTTGCGGAGAAACCAGCCGATACACCGGCGAATGCGGCAGCAAGACCCGCAATCGGATGTCTTCCAAGTGCCAGGAATATGACTGCGCCAAGCGGCGGCAGTACAACATAACCCGCATCAGAAGCAAGTGATGACATGATACCTGCAAAAACAAGTCCTGCAGTGATCAGACTTTTAGGTATTGACAGTACAAAACCTCTAAGCGCTGCACTGATTAAACCTGAATGTTCTGCCACACCGATACCGAGCATCGTTACCAATACCACGCCAAGCGGTGCGAAATTAATGAAATTATCTGTCATCGTGGAGAATATGTAATTAATACCCTCTCCGTTGAGCAGATTCGTTACTGAAACTGTCTCCTCTTCCCCAGGGTGTTGCACCGACACGCCCATACTTGCGAATAGCCAAGACGCAAGCAGTGTCAAACCTGCCAGTATTGCAAATAATGTAACTGGATGAGGCAGTTTATTCCCCAGCCATTCTACAAAATCCAGGAACTTTTGGAAGAGACCTTTTTTACTTCTACCATTTTCCATTCCATTCTTCCTCCCAAAAATATAAGTAATCTTAAAATAAAGATAACGGCTTATATTATAAATGGTCGCAGCCATATTATCAAATGGTTTTGAAAATGTTTTCAAACAAAGAAAAAAGAAGAATGGTCAATCTGACCATTCTTCTTGAAATTAATTTTTATTAGTCCATGTTCTTAACAAGTTCTTCACCGAACTCTGAACATTTCACTTCTTTAGCGCCATCCATCTGACGGGCAAAATCGTAAGTGACTACTTTAGAAGCGATTGTTTTTTCCATCGCCTTAGTAATCAGGTTTGCAGCTTCAGTCCAGCCGATGTGCTCAAGAAGCAGTACGCCTGAAAGGATGACTGATGAAGGATTCACTTTATCCTGTCCTGCATATTTAGGTGCAGTACCGTGTGTCGCTTCAAAGATTGCATGTCCTGTTTCGTAGTTGATGTTCGCTCCTGGTGCAATTCCGATACCGCCGACCTGTGCAGCAAGTGCATCGGAAATGTAGTCACCGTTCAGGTTCATCGTAGCGACTACGCCGAATTCTTTCGGACGCAGTAGGATCTGCTGTAGGAAGATATCCGCGATTGCATCTTTAACGATGATTTTACCTGCAGCTTCTGCTTCTCCCTGTACTTTGTCCGCTTCCTCGCGGCCTTTTTCTTCAACGATTTTGTCATACTCTTTCCAAGTGAATACTTTATCGCCGAATTCTCTTTCAGCAAGGTCGTAACCCCATGCTTTGAACGCACCTTCAGTGAACTTCATGATGTTACCTTTATGAACTAAAGTAACAGAAGGACGGTTGTGTTCGATTGCATAGTTGATCGCTGCACGTACGAGACGCTCAGTACCTTCTTTTGATACCGGCTTGATACCGATACCTGAAGACTCAGGGAAACGGATGTTTTCAGAGCCCATTTCACCTTGGATGAAATCAATCACTTTCTTAACATCTTCTGAACCTTCCTGGAATTCGATACCTGCATAGATGTCTTCAGTGTTTTCTCTGAAGATGACCATGTCAGTATCTTCCGGACGTTTAACCGGTGAAGGGACACCGTCAAAATATCTTACCGGACGCAGACATGTGAAAAGGTCCAGTTTTTGACGCAGTGCAACGTTCAGTGAACGGATACCGCCGCCGATTGGTGTTGTAAGTGGTCCTTTGATTGCAATAAGGTATTCGTTGATTGCATCAAGCGTTTCCTGAGGCAGCCACTCTCCTGTTTCATCGAAAGCTTTCTGTCCTGCAAGCACTTCTTTCCATTCGATTTCTTTTTCTCCGTTGTATGCTTTTTCAACAGCACCGTCTAATACTTTTTGTGCCGCATTCCAGATGTCCGGGCCTGTGCCGTCACCGATGATGAATGGGATAACCGGTTTGTTTGGTACAGTCAAATTACCATTGTTAGTTGTGATTTTTTCACTAGCCATAATTAATTTTCCTCCAAATTATCTATTTTCGATTGGTTCGTATTTTCTGTCTGTTGCACCGATATATTCTGCTCTTGGTCTGATCAGTCTGTTGTCTGCATACTGTTCTAAAATATGCGCTGTCCAACCTGATGCACGGCTTATTGCAAAGATTGGTGTGAAGAGATCTGATTCAATGCCCATGGAGTGATAGACAGTTGCACTGAAGAAGTCGACGTTAGGCAGAAGGCCTTTTTCTTCTTTAACGATCTCAGCAATTCGTTTTGAAATGTCAAACAGCTCGCTGTTGCCGCTTTCGTCTGTCAGTTTCTTAGACATATCTTTTAAATATTTCGCACGAGGGTCGCCTTCTTTGTATACTCTGTGGCCCATCCCCATAATTTTTTCTTTGTTTTCAAATTTCTTTTGAATGTAGCTGTCCGTTTTATCAAGTGTACCGATATCCTTCAGCATCGCCATCACCTGTTCGTTTGCACCGCCGTGAAGCGGGCCTTTAAGGGCACCGATCGCCGCTGTGACACCGGAGTACACATCCGATTCAGTTCCGACACAGACACGCGCTGTAAACGTGGAAGCGTTCAGCTCATGGTCTGCATGCAGTACGAGCACTTTATTCATCGCTTCGATTTCTGTATCCGTCGGCTCTTCACCGTTCAGCATATACAGGAAATTCGCTGCATATGTCAGTCCTTCTTTAGGTTTTACAACATCCTTGCCATTGCGCAGTCGTGCAAATGCTGCAACAAGTGCAGGCAGCTGTGCGAGTATGCGCACCGCTTTCTGCTGTGACGCCTCCAATGATTTGTCTTCAGCATTTTCATCAAAGTGGGCTGTCAGTGAAAGACCTGTTCTGACTGCCGACATAGGATGTACTTTATCAAGCGGGTATAATTCAAAATGCTTATAAATGTTGTCATCCAAACTCATCAGATCAAACAGTTCTTTATTGAATGCTTCCAGCTCCTGTTCATTCGGCAGCTTATCGTTCCATAACAGATAAACCACTTCCTCAAACAGTGCATTTTCAGCAAGATCATCTATTTCATAACCACCATAGGTCAATTGTGAACCGATGATTGAACTGATCTTGGAATTAGCAACAACTACCCCTTCTAAACCTTTGTTCTCAGGCATTTTAAATCCTCCTCTAAATTACTATAGAAATATTTATAGTTTCTCTCATTATATCAAAGAATAAGATATTGTGAATATTTCAATGTAATGCCAATATTTGTGAAAGCATTTACATAAACACTATCAGAGCCCATCATCAAAGCTTTTCTAACAGAATATTTGAAAATATGCGTTATGATAAGTAATGTTTAATTATCTTATGGTTAAAGATAACTTTACCTTATGTTGCAGAGATTTACATACCGCTTGGTTTTTCAATGACAGGTATATTGCCGATTCTTTCAATGGAGATTGTCGATGACAGCTCATATTCTTCGCCGTCACTGTTTACAACAGCTGTCAGTTCGCCGCCGTCATATTTGTATTCACTGTCGAAAGTGAGTGTCATCTCACCCGAAATATCATCCGCATCTTCAATGATGCCGCTCGCTTCTTCAGTCAATAAAACGCTGATATCTTCCTGATTTTCAAACTGCACAGCAAGAGAATAGCCATTTTCTGTTTCTGTGACTTCGCCGGATCTGTAGTTGTCGAGCCGGCTGATCAGATCGCTGTATGCGGAGTTTTCAATATCCATCTCTTCATCCTGCAGTTCGAGCGCTTCACCTTTGTAGATGTAGTGTTCGCCGTCGATGATATAGTGCGTCGTTGTCAGATCATCACTGTTGATCGCGATTTTAAGTTCATTCTGATCGCTGTGGGTAGTGATTGTTCTTATCGGGTTGGAGTCTTCTCCGCTGGACATGTTATAAACCTGATTCAGTTCATAACTTTCTGTATCCGACCAATTTTCCTGTGCCCCGTCGATCAGCTCATCTGCAGAAAGGGATGATGCTTCGCCGGATCCATCTTCAGATTCTTCACTTGTCTCACCTTCTGATTCCTCTGTGCCTTCCTCGGAACTTTCTTCTCCAGTCGATTCAGAATCATTCTCGTCATTACCATTACATGCTGTCAATAATAACATTAATCCAAAAATCGTAGTCAATAATAAATTTCTTTTCATAGTCAACACCTCAAAATCATTATACCAGTGAAAAAATTAGAGTGAAACAAATATTTGATGCTTGTCATGTAAAAACACCCCATCAGCCGTCTATTACGGTAATGGGGTGTAAAATGAGTATTAAAGTACGTTTGCATGTCCGCTGTAAATGGAGTTCTGTGCGGAATCGATAGTGACAAGGTCACCGTCTTTCAATATTTCAAACGCGTTTTTTGCACCGACGATTGTCGCAAGCTCAAGGTTCAGGCCGACGATTGCACCGTGGGAGGTCAATCCGCCTTCCACAGTGACGAGCCCTGCCACCTCTTCCAGCAATTCCGTCATCTCGGACTGAACCGAAGTGAGGACGACAATTTTATCTTTGATATCTTTCGATTTCAATTCTGAAAGGTTGTCCGCCGTCACAACTTCGGCCACCGTGCTTCTTCTGCCGATACCTTGTGCTTTGATCAATACATCGCCGACAACATGAAGTTTCATCAAGTTCGTCGTTCCTGCCTGACCTGTCGGTACACCCGCAGTGATGATCAGAAGGTCACCGTAGCTCGCATAGCCTTTTTCAAGCGTGACGGATACAGAAGTATTTAAAAGTGTATCCGTATCTTTCGTGGCGTCTTCAACAATCGGCTGCACGCCCCATATCAATTCAAGCTGTCTTGCCACATATCCGTAAGGCGTCACTGCAACGATATCCGCCTGAGGTCTGTATTTCGCAATAATCTGCGCTGTATGTCCGGATTCTGTTGCAGCGACAATGGCCTTGGAATTTAAATTGAGTGCAGTGTGCGCAACAGAAACACCAATCGCGGTCACAAGATTCGTCTGCTGGACTTTTGTTCTGTCTGACAGAAGCTTTTTATAATCCTGCGCTTCCTCTGCAGAAACTGCGATTGAAGCCATTGTTCTGACCGCTTCCACCGGATAATCCCCTGCTGCTGTTTCACCGCTCAGCATCACGGCATCGGAACCGTCATATATTGCGTTTGCCACGTCACTCGCCTCAGCGCGTGTACAACGCGGATTTACCTGCATGGAATCCAGCATCTGTGTCGCTGTAATTACCGGCTTGCCGATCAGATTACATTTTTTAATCAGCTCTTTCTGTACCATAGGCACTGATTCCGGTGGAATTTCGACACCCAGGTCCCCTCTTGCCACCATCAGTCCGTCAGATACTTCAAGAATCGAGTCGATATTGTCAATGCCTTCCTGGTTTTCAATTTTAGGTATGATATTGATATAACTGCCATCGTGTTGTTCCAGCAGTTCGCGTATTTCGAGAATGTCCTTATTTCTTCTTATGAAACTTGCTGCAATGAAATCGACTTCCTGTTCGATTCCGAAAAGGATGTCGCTCTCGTCTTTTTCAGTGATGCCCGGCAGGTTGACTGATACTCCCGGAACGTTCACACCTTTTTTGTTTTTGAGAAGTCCGTCGTTTAAAACTTCACAGTGGATTTCTCCAGCTTCTTTATCGATTTCTTTTATTTTCAGTTCGACCAGACCGTCATCCAGTAAAATTCTGTCTTCTGTGTCAACGTCGTTGATCAAACCTTCGTAGGAGATTGAAAATTTCTCTGATGTTCCTGTGACTTCTTTCATGGAAACTGTGATTGCCTGACCTTTTTTCATTTCAACCGCACCGTTCTCCATCGAGTGCGTTCTCATTTCAGGACCTTTCGTATCCAGCAGAATGCCGACTGTTTTATCCAATTTTGAAGCGACACGTCTGATATTTTTAATTCGTGCAGCATGTTCTTCGTGATCACCGTGTGAAAAGTTCAATCGTGCAACGTTCATGCCTTCTGCCATTAATCTTTCCAACATTTCCGGTGATTCTGATGCAGGTCCAATTGTACAAACAATCTTTGTTTTTCTCATTTATAATATCCTCCTAAATTGATAACTCCTGGGAAAGTTTATATAGTGCTCTGTCAATCTGATGTTTCTCATCAAATATTTTATCAAATTTTGTTTCAACAAGCTTGTTATTCTCTATACCCACTGCACAGCCGGAAATACCATCTTTCAATAAATCCACGGCAAGTGCACCGAGTCTTGAAGCAAGCACTCTGTCATTGCCGGTCGGCTTACCGCCGCGCTGCATATGGCCGAGAACACTTTCTCTCGTATCCACATTGATATATTTCCTGAGCTCCATACCACATTCCTGTGCAGACATTACCCCTTCTGCCACAATGATGATGGAATGTTTCTTACCACGGTTCATCCCGGTTTCGATTCTTTCGGCCACAGCTTTTATATCCGCCGCCGCTTCAGGAATCAAAATCGTTTCGGCACCGCCTGCAAGACCGGCCCAAAGCGCAAGGTCACCGGCGTCTCTGCCCATCACTTCTATGATGAATGTTCTTTCGTGGCTCGTTGCAGTATCCCTGATTCTGTCGACTGCGTCAACAACCGTATTCAATGCCGTATCAAAACCGATGGTGAAGTCCGTGCCGTTGATGTCATTATCAATCGTTCCGGGCACACCGATTGTTTTGATCCCTTCTTCATTCAATCTCTGTGCGCCTCTGTAGCTGCCGTCACCCCCGATGACGACCAGCGAATCGATGCCGTATTTCTTAAGGTTGTCGAGACCTTTTTGACGCACCCCTGCATCGATGAATTCCGGACATCTTGCACTGAACAGTTTCGTTCCCCCTCTTTGGATGATGTCACCGACATCACCAAGTTCCAGCTTTTCTATATTATCATTGATCAGTCCCTGGAACCCCTGATATACACCATATACTTCATATCCTTCAAAAATACTTTTTCTCACTACAGATCTTATGGCGGCATTCATTCCAGGGGAATCTCCACCACTTGTCAATACTGCAATTTTCTTCATAAATAGCCCCCATCTCTGTTTCTTACTTTAAAAATAGCATATACAATTTAATCTATCCATTATATTGTAACAAGAAAATAACAGGAATAAAAAAAGCAACCCTTTTCGGGTTGCTTACGTCTGTTCCTTATATTCGCCGATGGACATATACTTGTCGAAACGGTCGTCGACCAGTTCATCAGATGATAGTTTGGACAGTTCGGACAAGTAGTCATGGAGCGTCTCATCCAGACTTTTAAATACGAATTCCTTGTCCTGATGTGCGCCGCCGTCCGGCTCTTTGATTACAGCGTCGGCGATGCCGAGTTCCTTAAGGTCGCCTGCTGTGATTTTCAATGATTCTGCTGCTATTTCTTTTAATGATGCATCTTTGAAAAGGATGCTCGCAGCACCTTCCGGTGATATGACGGAATAAGTCGCGTTCTCTAGCATTAAGAGACGGTTGCACACGCCGAGAGCAAGTGCCCCGCCGGAGCCGCCTTCCCCGATGACAATGCTGATAACAGGCACTTTAAGCCCTGCCATTTCCACCAGGTTGCGCGCGATGGATTCACTCTGCCCGCGCTCTTCGGCTGCTTTTCCGGGATATGCGCCTTTTGTATCTATAAAACAGATGATCGGCCGGTTGAATTTATCCGCCTGCTTCATCAGTCTTAACGCTTTTCTGTAGCCATCCGGATGTGCCATGCCGAAATTCCGTTTGATGTTCCCTTTCGTATCACGGCCGCGCTGATGGCCGATGACAGTGACAGGAATATCCTTATATGTGGCGATGCCGCCGACAATCGCATGATCATCGCTGTATACCCGGTCACCGTAAAACTCGATGAAATCATCAAATAATGTTTCGATGTATTCAAGTGTTGTCGGGCGATGGATATAACGGGCGATTTCAACTCTCTGCCACGGCGTCAGATTCGCATAGATCTCTTTCTTTTTATCTTCCAGTTTATTTTCAAGAAAACTGATTTCCTTGGCAAGGTCCAGTTTGTTTTTGGATGCATACTTTTCAAGCTCTTTAATTTTATCCTGTAACTCCTGCAATGGTTTTTCAAATTCAAAAGCCATTATTTCACCTCGCTGTGCATCATTAGAATTCGGCTTAAATAATCTCTCATATACCGTCTGTCGACGACTGCGTCCAGCTGCCCGTGCTTGAGCAGAAATTCAGCCGTCTGAAAATCATCCGGCAGTTTCTCTTTGATTGTTTCTTCAATTACTCTCCGGCCGGCAAAACCGATCAGGGCGCCTTTTTCAGCCAGGTTGATATCGCCGACGGAGGCAAAGCTTGCTGATACGCCCCCTGTCGTCGGATTGGTCATATATGCGATATATAGGAGTCCTGCGTTATTATGTTTTTCAACGGCAACGCTGACTTTGGCCATCTGCATGAGTGAGATGATGCCTTCCTGCATCCTGGCACCGCCGCTTGCCGTAAAGACAACGACCGGCATGCGCTTTTCTGTCGCATGATTGAATGCTCTGGCCAACTTCTCACCGACAGCAGAGCCCATGCTTCCCATACGGAATCTCGGATCCATAATTGCGATGACAACAGGAGAGCCGTCAATGGTCCCTTCATGAACGATGACCGCTTCATTCAATCCTGTCTTGTTTTTATCCTTTTCAATCTTAGACTCATAATTCGGAAAATCAAGCGGATTTACTGAAGTAATCCCTTCGAACAAAGCCGTGTCGGAATCCTCATCCAGAAGCGCCGCCATCCGTTCTGTACTTGTAATCATCAGATGATGGTCACAATTTGAACAGACATTCAGACGTTTATATAATTCTTTTGAATAAAGAATCTTTTTACAGTTCGGGCACTTCGTAATGATTGATTCATTCGATTCAAATACACCAGGTTCTTTTTTATCGTTCACTTTTTTATTCAACTTGAAAAATAAATCTTTTAACATAGTATAATTCCCCATTTTTTACCGCTTATTGTCCTGTATATTTCTTTAAAATCATATATATTTTTCTCATGACTTTATTATCATATGACATCACAGTACTTTTTTCATCCGTTTTCTTTTCAACATAGTCTTCCATCATTTTTTGAAACTCCAATAATTCCCGGCGCTGTTTATCCGACCGGACCAGATACTTGGCTATCAGTTCGAAGAGCTGATGGCTGTCTATGTCGGCAAGGTAGGTCCCCTCCCCCCTTTTCACATAGATGATGCCGAGAAATTCAAGTGCTCTTAACGCTTCCCGGACGCTCTGTCTGCTGACATTCAGATTTTCACTCAAGTATCTTTCACTCGGGAGTTTTTGTCCAACCTGCATCTGCTCTTTGTCGATGATCATATAGATCTCTTCAATGACAGACTCCAGTCCTTTTTTTTCAGTCATTTTCTACACCGTCTCAGTCAATTCCAGTGTTTTTTCATACACTGATTTTGAATCTATTTTTATTCTGCTGACACCTGAATCCATTGCAGCTTCTGCCACAGCCATTGCAACTTCAGGTGCGACATATTTATTGAATGGATCCGGGATGACATAATCACTGCTCAGCTCGTCCTCTTCGATGAGGTCCGCAATCGCTCGGACTGCAGCTTTCTTCATTTCTTCATTGATATGCGTGGCACGGACGTCCAGCGCACCTCTGAAAATACCCGGGAATGCGAGCACATTATTGATCTGGTTCGGGAAGTCACTTCTGCCCGTACCGACAACTTTCGCACCAGCCGAATGTGCAGCATCCGGCATGATTTCAGGGTTTGGGTTCGCCATGGCAAATATGATGGAATCATCCGCCATTGATTTGACCATATCCGCTGAGAGTGCATCCGCCACCGAAACACCGATGAAGACATCTGCACTTTTAATCACTTCTTTAAGCGGTCCCTGCTCATTATTTAAATTCGTATACTTGCTGATTTTTTCTTTAATCGGGTTCATGCCGTTTGGACGGCCTTCGTATATCGCACCTTTTGAATCACACATGATGAGGTCTTTGACGCCGAAACTGTTCAGCAGTTTGACTATGGCTACACCTGCGGCCCCTGCGCCGTTCAATACGACTTTTATTTTATTGAAGGAACGGCCGGTCAGTTTTAATGCATTGAGCAGTCCGCTGACGGTAACAATCGCCGTACCGTGCTGATCATCATGGAATACGGGTATGTCCGTTTCCTTTTGCAATCTCTCTTCAATTTCGAAGCATCGCGGCGCGGATATATCTTCCAAATTGATGCCACCAAAAACAGGTGTCATATGTTTTACTGTATTGACGATTTCATCCACATCATTAGTCTCCAATGCGATTGGAAAAGAATCCACACCTGCAAATGATTTTAACAGTACACTTTTACCTTCCATCACCGGCAGACTTGCTTTCGCACCGATATTGCCCAGCCCGAGTACAGCTGAACCGTCTGTTACGACGCCGACAGTATTCCCCTTGATGGTGTAATTGAATATAGTATTCGGATCTTCGTATATCTCTTTGCAGGGTTCAGCGACCCCGGGTGAATATGCCAGACTTAAATCCGTCTTATCTTTCAACTCGACTTTCGAGTTTACGCTTAGTTTGCCCTGGTTAATTTTGTGCATATGCAGTGCGTCATCTCTTAAAGACATTGAATCAACCTTTCTCCATGTGGTGGCCATACCACTGTAATATATCAAAATATTCATCGATACACAACAACTTAGGTCATAAATCTCAAATCACTTGGATTAATTTTTTCCTGCAGCTCCCTAAGCCGCTCAGTTTCTATATTGCCGAGACTCCCGCCGTCTTCGAATGAATAGATGACGATCCCTTTGTCACCGAGCAGATCACCAAAGTCATACCGGTCTTTATTTCTAATATAAATTTTTCTTATGCGCTGTAAATACTCTGCTTTAAACGTCTCCAGCTCGTCGACTTTCTCAATGATCAGCTGCGGCTGGCCTTTCCTTTCATCCAGCCTGCCCTTTACAACAAGCGCCTGCGAAGTCAGCTTCGGATGATCAGTGAAATATACATTGGGGAAGATGACCGCATCCATATCCACGACGCCGTCCGTTATTTTTGCGAAGGCCATGTTCTGACCCTTTTTCGTCTTGATGACTTTCAGTTCATCCAAAAAGACGAGGTATGTGCCGTAATTCCTCTGCTGGCTGAACATATTGAAAGGTATCGACTGATTTTCCCGCTGGATCAGCTTGACCGGATGACTTGATAAATAAAAACCGAGCGCAGTTTTTTCGCCCTCTATCTTTTCCATCTGCGTCATCTCTTCGACATACTGGTATTCTTTTTTCACATTGAAGCCGAGGGCGCTCAAAAAGGAATTATGCGAGAATTCTTCTGAATTGATGTCCCTTAAATTCGCAAGCGACTGAAGCATCGTTTTTCTGTTTTCTTCAAAGTCGTCGAGAGCACCTGAGAGAATGAGGTTGCTCAACACTTTCTGGGAAAGATTGCCGTCCACCCTCGTCTTCAGATCGTATATATCTTTGAAATCTCCGTCTTTTCTTGCTTCCATGATGGACTCTGCCACTTTATATGTGACGCCTTCAATCATGCTCAAACCGAGCACCACACCGTCATTGACGATATTGCCGCTTCTTGACACGTTGATATTCGGCGGATGGATTTTCACTTTCAACATTTTCATCTCTTCTAAAAGTTCGATGATTTTGGCGTGATTGCCGATATTCTGCATTAAAATGACCGCATAGAAAATGGCCGGATAACGTGTTTTGATGTAGGCCATGATATAGGCTATTTTCGAGTATGCCACCGCATGGCTTTTAGGAAATCCGTAGTCGGCGAACTTCAGTATCAGTTCGAAAATATGTTCCGCAAGGGAGGCTTGATAGCCTTTGTCTTTCGCACCGCCGAGGAACTTTTCCTTCTCTTTTAGCAGTGTTTCCCGGTCTTTCTTACTCATTGCACGTCTCAGTATATCCGCCTCAGCGTATGAGTATCCGGCAATCTGGCTTGCAATCAGCATGATCTGCTCCTGATAGACGATGACACCGTTCGTCTCCCTCAAAATCTCTTTAATATCATCATGCGGATAAGTCACTGTCTCAGGCTGGTGCTTGCCTCGGACGAAGTTCGGGATTTCCTTCATCGGTCCCGGCCTGTACAGTGCGAGCACTGCAGCAAGATCCATGAACTCGGTCGGATTCACTTCCCGCATCACATTCCGGATCCCTGTCGATTCCAGTTGGAAGACGCCGAGGCCGAGACCGTGGCTCAGCAATTTATACACTTTCGGATCCTCTTCCAGATTATGAATGTCGATGGTCTCCCCTTTATAGGCGATCATATTGACCATTCTTCTGATCAGCGAGAGATTCCTAAGGCCAAGGACATCAATTTTCAATAGCCCGACAGCTTCCACTTCAGTCATGGCCCACTGGCTGATCGTATGCCCTTCTGTAAACATGATCGGTACTTTTTCAGTCAGTTTGTCTGCGCTGACCAATACACCCGCTGCATGGGTGGACGGATGTCTCGGCAACCCTTCGATGGACAGGCAGATTTCCTTATATACTTTATACTTATCATCTGAAGCCTCGAGCTTTTTAAATGCCTGGCTGTTGAATGCCTCCGTCAGGCTGACGCTCTGCTCGGTCCCTATCATATTCGATATATATTTAAGTGTTTCATCACTGAATTTCAATACACGCCCCACGTCGCGTGCGGCCATCTTGGCACTGAGTGTCCCGTACGTAATGATATTCGACACATTCATCTGTCCGTATTTGTCATTTAAATAAGTGACCATCTTGTCCCTGTTCGTATCCTCGAAGTCGATATCGATATCCGGCATCGTCACCCGTGCCGGGTTAAGGAAACGTTCAAACAGAAGATTATATTTGAGCGGGTCCACTTCAGTAATATTTAACAGGTATGACACGAGGCTCGCACTTGATGACCCCCTGCCCGGCCCGACGTAGATGTCATTGTTTTTTGCATAGTTCACCGCATCACTGACAATCAGGAAATAGTCCGAATATCCCATTTTGGTAATGACATCGAATTCGTACTGCAGCCTGTCTTTATATTTTTCACTCCCGTCCGTTTTCTCTTTGAGCCTTTTATTCAGCTGCTGCCATAAAAATTCATCTGAATCATCATTTTCAGGGTGCGGAAAATGCGGCAGAGTCGTACTGACTTTCGGCATGGATACGTTACATTTTTCAACGATTTCTTTATTCACCTGTAAAAATGGTTCTATTTCATCAGTAACATCTTCTTTTTTCAGCACGTATTCATCACCTGAAATCGCAGTCAGGTCATGTGCTTCAAGCCTGTCATTGTCCCGTATCGCATTCAGCACTTTGAGCGCTTTCCTGTCTTCTTTTCTCATGTAGCGTGCACTGTGCATGAATGCTTTCTTATATGATGCTGCACCGAGCCCGCGGGATATGTATTTATCATCATCACTCACTTTTGTGAGCGCCCCGAGCAGTTCCGCCCCTTCATCCGTCACCGCAATGACTACGAGATCATTGGCGTTGTTCTGTAAAAACTCGAACGGTGTTCTTGTAATATCTTTATAGGACAGCATCGCAGATATCCTGATTAAAGACTGATATCCCTTATTATTTTTGGCAAGCAAAATTAAAGGGATACCGCTGAGTCCGTCATCGGCAAGCACTTCCATGCCGACAACGGGTTTAATATTATATTCCGGCGCTTTTTTCAGCAGCTGATATATGCCGTGCATATGATTCAGGTCCGTAATCGCCACCGCACTCTGATTATCATCTTTCAGGAGTTTTAAAAGAGGATCAATTTGTATATTGCTGGCTAAAAACTCATAACTCGAATGGACATTTAAATTGATCATTTACAGATGCCTCCCAATTAATTATTTTCGATTTTGTCTTCCAGGGCCTTCACCAGAGTTTCGATTTCATCTTTATTATCGAGTTTGATGCCTGAAGCGAGCGGATGGCCGCCGCCGCCGAACTGATGGGCGACATCATTGATGATGATCGACTTGGAACGCAGTCTGACCCTGATTTCATCCTCTTCCTCGATTGCCATGAACCATACTTTCACATCATCGATATCTCTGTATAAGTTGACTGAAAGACTCGCTTCATTGCCGGATACACCAAATTCCTTCAAATCTTCACGGCTGATGAAAGTGTACAGCACACCGCTCGGCCGCAGGTTGAAGTTGCTGATCAGGTGGCCTTTGAATCTGAATGATTCTATCGACGTCTTGTTCATCTCCTGAATCAGCGACGTCGGATCAAAATCATATTTTTTAAGTTCAGAGGCAACATGATGCGTCATGCCTGTCGTATTATTGAATAAAAATCTTCCCGTGTCCCCGACGATGCCCATATATAACTGCTTCGCCGCTTCATCGTTGATGAAATCATTGTCGTACCCCCACAGGTTCGCAATTAGAAAAAGCAGTTCAGATGTTGAAGACACACTTGTTTCAACAAGATTGATATCACCGAATGGATCGTGATCTGGATGGTGGTCGATTTTTATGATTTTGGCACCTTTCGGTATATCACCGTCAATTCTGTCATAGTTAGCCGTATCAACGACGATGTATAAAGCATCATCCCTGATTTCTGCGATATCCATCATCCCCAGAAATTCAAGGCTCGGCTCACTCTCCCCGAGCGCATTGACTGCTTTATTCGGAAAGATCTTTTGGATGATTGCTTTCAGGCCGAGCTGAGCGCCGTACGCATCAGGATCCGGTCTGACATGTCTGTAAATGATGATATGCTCATACTGGTTGATCAAGTTCAAAATATCTTTGTAATTCTCTTTTATGGACGTGTAATCTTTTATATAATTTGTGAACAAAGTGAATTCTCCCTTTAAAATGATTTACTAAGTAATTATAAAATATTATACTACATGAGGAATGGAGTTGTAACCGATGGAACTAGCGTATCAAATAATCGTTTCAGCACTTGTTACACTTTTGTTAGTCTCACTCTTCATGTTCATCCTGTATAAAATCAGGCAGTTCCGTACGAACCGTGAAGTCCGCACTGTTTACTACAACAGTATTTCAAGAATCTGGCTGGGTATGATGATGCTCAGTTTCGGATTCAATTCAATCATCCAGTTCGGTACGGCAGTTTCTTACATAGTGGGTATCCTATTTATCGTCATCGGTGCTTATAATATCTGGTATTTCAATAAAGCACGCAAAAAGTTCAAAGGAAACCTGCCGATTGAAGAAAAAGCCTGGGAAGAGTTTGAGAAAAACAAACGTAAAAACAAGTGAAAAGGACCAGCAGACTATATCTGCTGGTTTTTTTATTTGAAATATTGGACCATGATGCCGACTTTGTTATAGACGGCACCGTTAGTGATTGTTTTGACCTCGAGTTTAATATACTGACCGCCGAGATCGAGGATTTCGCCTTTCAGCTGAATGTGCTGGTTAATCTGCACGAGTTTCAAGTTTGTCATGTTCATGGAATCGATGTGGTAGTTCATGATGTCGTAGTCGTTCAAAAGTGTCATGAGCATCCGCTCGACAAGACGCATGAAGCCAGTCTGTGTGAGCGTGCCGAATTCATCCGTCATAAACGGCAGCACTTTCATATGGATGGAATCTTCTTTAATCGTAATTTCCCGGTCGATGATCTCTTCAGTAGACATGCCCGTCTGCAGCTTATGCGGCGTGATGTCCTTAAACACGTCTCTCCGGTGGACGACGCCGACAAACCGCTGGGATTCACCGACTACGGGCATGATGTTCAGCTGGTGCCATGTCATCAGCTGCCTGAGGCTCTGAATCGTCGTATTCGGCAGAACATGGATATCCTGATGCAAGTAATTTTTATAGTTATCCCTATTGATGGAGTGAATATCCTGCGATCTTAAAGTGCCAAGAAATCTGTCACCATCGACTAAAAAAGTGATTTTATCATTGGAGACGAAACGGGAGTAATCACCGTTCAGATCGATGGAATAATCGCTCTGCTTGATCATCAGATCATTCGCAGTAATGACCTCGCTGATCAGTGACAGACTGTACAGTTCCCGGTGAATGATGGACGCGATGCTGAAAGTATCGTGTTCTGTGGAAATTACCGGGACCCCGCTCGCTTCCGCCTTTTTCAAAATTTCCCTCGAAGCGCCGAAACCGCCGGTAATTAAAATACCGGCCCCATTATTGATTGCTCTCAGCTGGGCGTCCTCACGATTGCCGACAATGAGAAATGCACTGTCCTCCAGATACTTTTCGATTTCCTCGGTTCTCATCGCACCGATGATAAAGCGGCTGATTTCACGATTTAAGTACGATGCCCCCGTGAGCACCGTCCCCTGGATCACACGGTTCACCTGTTCAAAAGTCAGGTTGCCGACGATATGGTCCTCCCGTTTAATGATACGGATTGTACCGACACGTTCAATCGTCTTTACAAGCCCCTCTTTTTCCGCCTGTTTAATCGCCCGGTAACTCGTCCCTTCCGACACACCCAGGTAGCTCGACACCTGCCTCACCGAAATTTTCGTGCCTTCCGACAGACCTTTGATATATTCTATAATTATTTCCAATTTTGATTTTGCTTTACCCATTTCATCACCTTAAGACCATTATACTGAATTTAAGACCTTTTTTATAATAAAGACCCATAGAAAAAATGACCTGCAGTACTGCAGGTCATCAATAATACCATTCATTAAAATTTAACGGATTCCCCGGGTTTGAGCACCTGGCAGTCCGCGTTCACTTTTTCTTTGAATTTGCCGGTATCTGCTTTGATCGGCGGGAATGTATCATAGTGGACAGGCACAACGATACCCGGTTTGATGAGCGCGTTCGACGCATAGGATGCATCGTCTATACCCATTGTGAAATGGTCGCCGATTGGAACGAACAACAGGTCGATCGGCCCATTGACTTCACTGATCAGCTTCATGTCACCAAACAGCCCTGTATCACCGGCATGATAGATTGTCTTGCCGTCAACATTCAGAATGAGACCTGTTGGCATGCCTGTATACTGGATTGTGCCATCATCATGCGTAAAACTGGATGAATGGAATGCGTGGACCATTTTAACTGTACCCGCTTCGAAATCGACAGTGCCGCCGATGTTCATGCCTACCGCTTCCACACCGTTCTGGTCCATCAGGTCCGCAAGCTCAACAGGCGCAATGACTGTCGCATTATTATTTTTGGCGATCTCAATCGTATCTCCCACGTGGTCGTTATGACCATGCGTCAAAATAATATAATCGACTTTAACATCATCCACTTTTAAATCTGTGAGTTCATTCCCGTTGATGAACGGATCAATAATCGCTTTTTTACCGTTATTTTCAATAAAGACTATAGAATGACCATGAAAACTTATATTCATGAATTTTTCCCTCCAAAGAGATTGTTTTTAAACTCTTCCCTAAAGATGGGTTATTTAATCATTTTTCTTTATTATATACGGTGCTGAACAGCCAATCTTTAATCGATAAAAACCGGTCGTCAGTCAATTGGTCGGGGTATGTCATCAAAACCAGCGGCACACCTTTAATATCCGCATTGATCGTCGGCTGGACATAGCTGTACTCCGTCAAATGATAGCCGTTTCTCTTATAAAACCTGATGCGCTTCTTTTGGATATCATTTTCAGGCGGTTCGACTTCCAGTACAACCGGCTTGTCACTCAATTCATTATATTCATTCAAAAGTTTCGAACCGACACCATTTCCGCGAAAAGCTTCATTCACTACAAAGTGTTCGACAAAACGATATTCCGGACCTTCCCACTCTGCGACAAAACCGATGAGATCGTCCGCTTCTTTCAAACCATAAATAGTGTACTCTTCCAAATCCATGAGCTTTTTCTGATCAGCTTTTGTACGCCGTTCACTTGGCGGGAACGCCTCTTCCAATATTGAAAATATTTCTTCAAAGTCTTTTTCATATAACGCTTTCAGCATATAGAACTCTCCTTAAAACTTATTTCTAAATAAAAAAACGGACAGAACATGCGGTTAAGCAATATCTGTCCGCTTTCTCAATAACATCCCGGACAGAATTCTCTCTGTGTGTTCAGCTGTTCGGATTTAAACAAAGCCGTAACACATGATTACTCGATGAGCCCCATGCTCAGATATCTCTCGCCGGAGTCCGGTGCGATACATAAAATCCTCTTGCCTTTGCCAAGCTTCTCACCGACCATGATTGCAGCATGGACGGCAGCTGCAGCAGAAGGACCCACGAACAGACCTTCTTCTGTGCCCAGTCTTCTGAACATATTTACTGCATCGTCATCATCAATCTGGATGATTTCGTCGTAAACATCTTCATTCAAAATAATCGGGACAAAGCCCGGAGATGTACCCACCAGTTTATGCTTGCCCGGTTTTCCACCAGATAACACCGGCGAGCCGCTCGGCTCGACTACAGCGACATGGAGGCCGGGTAATTTTTCTTTCAACGTCTCGCCGGTGCCCGTAATTGTTCCGCCGGTGCCTGAAGTTGCGACAAACGCATCCAGGTCATTGTCCATCTGGTCTAAAATTTCAAGGGCCGTCGTCGTTCTGTGAATGTCAGGGTTCGCATAGTTCTCAAACTGCTGCGGAATGAATGCATTCGGAATCTCTTCTTTCAGTTCTTCCGCTTTTTTGATCGCCCCCGGCATCTTTTCATCGCTCGGTGTGAGGACAACTTCTGCACCGTATGCTTTTAACAGATTAATACGCTCTTCAGTCATATTATCAGGCAGTACAAATATTGCTTTGTAGCCTTTCGCTGCGGCATTCATCGCAAGTCCGATCCCCGTGTTGCCGCTTGTCGGCTCTATCAGAGTATCTCCCGGTTTGATGATGCCCTCTTCTTCAGCTTTTTTAATCATGTTATATGCTGCACGGTCTTTTACACTTCTGCTTGGATTGAAAAATTCCAGTTTCACAAAAATGTCCGCACAGTCTTCCGGCACAACATGGTTTAATTTCACTGCCGGTGTGTTACCAATTAATTCAGTCATATTATTATATCGTGTCATTTTTTATCACCTTTATATCAGAGTCAATAAAATTATATATGAAATCATTTTGCATATCAAATAAGTAGGAATTATAATCATCTTATTTCAACCGTGTATATGTTAATATATTCTCGAGGTGAATAAAATGAAAACACTGTTTCACAGTCATAATTTAAATACAGCGCATGCATCAGTAGTGATGACCCAGCATAATTTCAATGCGCCAAACCCGGTCCTCCCTGATATGCTGAGGGCTTTGAATCCGGATATTGAAGTCTTCACGAGTGTCGACCATCTCGAGGAAGAGGATGTTTTTATGCATAAGAACATCGTTTTTGAAACGATAAAACATTTTAAAAATGTCGACGGCTACATTACCGACAAGATTTTCACAGACGAACACCACCATATCGATTCGATGTTCGTCAACGAATTATCCAAACTGATCGGTGATAAGCATTTCATCATCGGCCCTTCATTTTCAAAAATACCATATTTCAGACAGAGCCAGATTTTGGATGAACTCATCGAATATGATGTATCCGGTGTGATGTTCGACATCAGGAATATCGATTTTAATAATTACAGTGAACTGCAGCCGCTGGCTAAATTAAAGATCCACGCCAAAAAGAGGATTGAAATCATCCCGGTTGTGTCTTCAGAAGAAAAACGGGATGAACTGACCAAGAGCATTCCATTCGATATGGTCTACATTCATCCTTAAAACTACAGATGGGTGGAATCACTTTGTTGGAACTATTTAAAAACCCCTCCCGCAATGTCATCATTGCGGTCTTTATGATTGGGACGTTTGCGGTCGGCATGACTGAATATGTCGTCACCGGACTGCTGACGCAATTTGCGATCGATCTGAATGTCGAAATCGCAACAACCGGCCTGCTGTTAAGTGTGTACGCACTCAGCGTTACGGTGTTCGGGCCGGTTATCCGTCTGCTGACATTAAAGTTTTCACCAAAATTGCTGCTGATTATTTTAACTTCAATCTTCATCATCAGTAATACTGTCGCTGCGACTGCCCCGAACTTCGAGGTTCTGCTGCTCTCAAGACTGTTGTCCGCGACGATGCATGCACCCTTTTTCGGCGTCATGATGAGTCTTGCGATGGCGATCTCCGAGCCGCACAAAAAGACCAGTGCAGTGGCACTGGTCAACGGCGGACTCGTCATTTCAGTAATGATTGGCGTACCGTTCGGTGCTTTTATCGGGGCAGCGTTAAGCTGGAGAACGGTATTCTGGATCATTGTGCTGCTCGGCATCATTACATTAATCGGTCTCATTTTGACGACGCCGAACTATAAGATCAAAGAGGCGCCGAAAATCATGGATGAGCTGACGGTTTTCAAAGATAAGAATGTACTGATGCTGATATTTACCATCATCTTCGGCTACTCCGGAGTCTTTACAGCCTATACTTTCCTTGAGCCGATGCTCCGTGATATTACAGGGATGGGCAATTTGGGTGTTGCGTTCAGCATGCTGATGTTCGGTACATTCGCAGTCATCGGAAACTTTTCATCCGGCAATATCCAGCCGTCGCGCCTCACTTTCATGGTCACCATGACGTTTTTATTTTTAGGAATTGTCCTTGTAATCTTTACATTCATGCTGGAAAACCAAATACTGGCATTTGTCGCTTCAGGGCTGTTCGGACTTGGCACATTCGGCATTTCGCCGATGCTGAATTCGAAAATAATCTTCGCGGCCATTACCGCACCCGCGCTTGCTGGCACACTCGCTGCGTCCGTCTTCAACCTGGCAAATTCAATCGGAGCCACACTCGGTTCTGCGCTGCTGTCAAACGGCCTGAATTATATGCAGATTACGATGATTGCCGGCGGGATGCTGTGCTTCGGCGTCATATGTATGGTCATTACGCACTTTATAGAGGATAAACAACGTTTCATGCCAAATGAATAAAAGAAAAACGAACGATCATCACTTCAGATGATCGTTCGTTTTGTGTTTACACTAAATCACTTACGTCTGTATACTCAAGATTTTGTGCTTCGGCCACTGCTTTGTATGTGACATGGCCGTCCAGCGTGTTGAAACCGCCAAGCAGCATCGGATTGTCTTCAGCAGCTTTTTTGTATCCTTTACTTGCGATCTGAACACCCAGGTTCATCGTTGCGTTTGTCAGTGCAATTGTTGACGTACGCGGCACTGCGCCCGGCATGTTTGCCACTGCGTAATGAACGACATCATGTTTTACATAAGTCGGGTCGTCGTGTGTCGTCACTTTGTCCGTCGTTTCAAAAATACCGCCCTGATCAATCGCGATATCGATGACTACAGAGCCCGGGCTCATTTCTTTGAGCATTTCTTCAGTGACAAGTTTCGGTGCTCTTGCACCCGGGATGAGTACCGCTCCGATGACAAGGTCACTTTCTTTAACCGCGTTGGAAATGTTGAGCGGTGATGACATCATCGTCTGGATGCCTGAACCGAATAAGTCGTCAAGCTCTCTCAGACGTTGTGGATTGAGATCAATTACATTGACTCTTGCACCAAGTCCGATTGCCATTTTAGCAGCGTTTGTACCGGCCATGCCGCCGCCGATGATCGTCACCGTTGCACGTTCCACCCCTGGGACACCTGCAAGCAGTATACCTTTACCGCCTTTCGTCTTCTGTAAGAATTCGCTTCCAATTTGTGTTGCCATTCTGCCTGCCACTTCACTCATCGGTGCGAGTAACGGTAATGAACCATTCGGTGCCTGAATTGTTTCATATGCGATTGACACGACTTTCTTTTCCAGTAAAGCCTGAGTCAATTCAACTTCCGGAGCCAGGTGAAGGAATGTATAAAGAATCATACCTTCTTTGAAAAAACCGTATTCTTCCTTCAAAGGTTCTTTAACCTTGACGATCATTTCTGCATCCCAGGCTTCTCCTGCAGAACCTGCTATTTCAGCTCCTGCATCTATGTAGTCCTGATCTTCGAAATAAGAAGCAGATCCCGCACCGGACTCAACTTTAACAGCATGCCCCGCAGTCACAAATGCATGCACCCCACCAGGTGTCAAACCTACTCTGCTTTCGTTATTCTTAATCTCTTTAGGTACGCCTATTATCAATCTAAAACATCTCCCTTCTGTAATTGAGTCAATTGTATCACGAGTTCTTAAATTCGTCATGATTTAGAATCAGAAATTATTGTCAATATTCACAATTCAAGTTATAATAATAAGTAAGGAAAAGAAATTTAATCAACGTATCATGAAAGGGGTTTCACATTATGATAGAATACAAAAATATTTTAATCGCAGTTGACGGGTCCAGAGAAGCAGAGTGGGCATTCCACAAAGCATTGGGAGCGGCCAAGCGTAATAATGCAAAACTCAGTATCATCAACATCATTGACACCCGCTCATTTGCATCAGTTGAAGCCTACGACCGTTCAATTTCAGATCGGGCGAATGAATTCGCCAAAAAGTTATTAGACGGTTATGAAGCGTTGGCTCTTGAAAAAGGGATCACTGAAGTGGATAAAATCATTGATTACGGTTCACCAAAAGCGATCATTCCTAAAAAAGCAGTTGAAAAAACAGGCGCCGACGTCATCATATGTGGTTCCTCCGGTCTGAACGCAGTAGAGCGTTTCATCGTTGGTTCAGTATCGGAAGCAATTGTAAGACATGCTCATATTGATGTATTAGTCGTCAGAACTGAAAACATTCCAGAAGACTTTGAAACGACTGTCGCTACAGAAGAACTTGTTTCTGAAAGCGAAGAGAACGTCGAGTAAAAACAAAAAAGCCCTAAGGGGCTTTTTTTAATGTCTTCTTTAACCTGTGGTTATTATTCTTCTTCACCCAGAAGTTTCAGCATGACCATATCGATAAATTCACCGTAAGACATGCTGTTGATTTCCTGAGTGTCCTCCACTACATAAATCTCATCGTCAGACGCCTTATCCACCGGTAAAATATAAGCAGTATCACGGACTTTCAGTTCAAATTCAACCATATTCTTTCTGAATAAAATTTCTATTTTTTTCTTTAATTCCCTCTACATTGATTACAGTATCGAGGCCATAATCCGTCGCCTGCAGATTCTTTTCACTTCGGTTCACGTTTAATTCTATACCTTTTGCTTCCAGGCTTTTCTTATAATCTTCAACTTCCGAAAGGATTCTATCAAGCACTTTACTGCATTCGGAATAATTCTGCTCGGCATCAGCACTGTCCACATCTATACTTTTCTCAAACATATTAACGATCTCTTCTCTATTCACATCCATACACCTCTCTTAAAATATTTTGAAAACGTTTTTCCAATAATATCAAGGCCCATGTTACATATTCTCGTAGATGACTGATCCTTAATTGTATACCCGCTCAATTTCGCCATAAACTAAAAAACGTCTGCCAAAACAAGTTTGACAGACGTGATAATTTTATTCCATCCCTGTAATTCTCATGACATCTCTTGCAATCATCAGCTCTTCGTTCGTCGGGATGATTATAATTTTAACCGGTGAATATGGGTGGTTGATGAATTTCTCCTGTCCTTTGACATCATTCATCGTTTCATCAAAATAAACACCCATAAACTCAAGGCCGTTAACAACTTTGGCTCTGACGACATCGGAGTTCTCTCCCACACCTGCTGTGAAGATGATCGCATCAAGTCCGCCCATTCTGGTTGCGTATGATCCCATATACTTATGGATTCTTTCTCCAAAAACATCCAGTGCAAGCTCTGCACGTGAATTCCCGTTTTTAGCCTCTTCTTCTATATCTCTTAAATCGCTGGAAAAACCACTGACTCCGAGCAGTCCGGATTCTTTATTCAGTACATTCAGCACTTCTGTTGCCGTTTTCCCGGTCTTCTCCATAATATAAGGGATCAATGCAGGGTCAAGGTTGCCTGAACGCGTGCCCATCGTCACACCGGCAAGCGGTGTAAACCCCATGGAAGTATCGATGGACTTGCCGCCCTTCACTGCTGCGATGCTTGCGCCATTCCCAAGGTGGCAGCTGATCAGTCTCAGCTCTTCAAGCGGCCTGCCGAGCATTTCACTCGCCCTGCCGGTCACATATTTATGGCTTGTACCATGGAAGCCGTATTTTCTGATGCCGTACTCTTTATAATAACTGTAAGGTAAACTGTATAGGTATGAACTTTCAGGCATCGACTGATGAAATGATGTGTCGAATACTGCAACGTGCGGAACATCCGGCAGCTGCTCTCTGAATGCTTTGATGCCCATCAGGTTTGCAGGGTTGTGTAATGGGGCAAGCTCACTCAGTTCATCAATTTTTTCCACAACTTCATCAGTGATCAATACTGAATCTTCAAATGTTTCACCGCCATGGACCACTCTGTGGCCGGACCCGATGATGTCATTAATATCATTAATCACTTCTAATCTCAGCAGTTCATCAAGCATGGCATTGACGGCATCTTCATGGTTATCAAAATCGCGCTCCTGGACTTTCTTTTCACCATCGACCGTTACTGAGAATATTCCATTCCTGAGTCCGATTCTTTCAACCAGACCTTTTGCAATCTCAACTTCTTCCGGCATTTCAAAAAGCTGAAATTTGAATGAGGAGCTCCCTGCATTCATCGCTATAATTTTCGTCACAATCCCACCTACTTTTTCTTACTAGTATAAGTTTCGTACCATGTGTTCGTTCTATCCAGGAACAATTTCATATGTTCTGCATTTTTGAAATCCGGCACATCACCGACCAGCACTTCAATATCTTCTATCGGTTTATACCCTTTTTTCAATACAATAATGGATTTGTGCATATTTTCTGTTTTGAATAAAGTGTTCGGTAAATTTAAAAACATCAGCAATGTCGCTTCTGTTGATATATACTCTTTGATTGTTTCATTATTTTCTTCAAGAATATTAGAAGGTACTACAAAGATACCGATGCCGTCATCCTCGACATGACCCATCGCCGCTTCCAGCATCAGCAGATGCGCAAAATTTTTGTCATCTTTGAAGGCCGTTGTAAAACCTTGAACCGGCAGAGGATAATAGCCGATCGGCAGATCACCGATTGCAATATCCGCTTTTGTGAGCTTTGCAGGCTCAATGATATTGTGTGGGTATATATCCATCGGCACTTTCAGAAAATCACACAATGCGACATTGAAGCGTGACAGTACAGGGTCCACTTCGACACCGTGAAAATCAACCTGATCCACATGTTCCTTGACCGTCATGGACAGATGACCTGTCCCGCTGCCGGCATCCAGCAGGTTGATATGATCTTTTTCTTTGAACAGACCGACCAGATGCGCTATCAGATATCCGATGGAATCCGGCGTCAGCTGGTGATTTGCCTGAACACTCTCTTCATTCAGCTGATACAGATAAGCAAATTGAACCGCTTTCCTCAAATCTGCATACTCATATTTACCGTCATCGATCTGAAGTGTCAGCAAAGCTTCCATCAATGCTTCAATTCTGGAAATCTCACTGTTGTCTTTCAGGACAGCTTCTGTTTCGTCTACAATCAACTGATAGATTTCTTCCAAATTACTCTTTGCCATTTTATCCCCACTCACATAAAAATACGGACTGCCCGAGGTCGAACAGTCCCTTTTCAAACATTATAATATATCTTATAAAGATTTTAAAGCGTCCACCGCTGCATCATAGTCCGGCGGATTCGTACCTTCGGAAACGTATTCGACATGAACGACTTTATCATTTTCATCAATGACGAACACACTTCTTGCCTGAAGTCTCAGCTCATCCATCACTGTACCGTAGTTTTTGCCGAATGACAGATCTTTGTGATCGCTGAGAGTAATTGCATTATCAATGCCTTCATTTGCACACCATTTTGCCTGTGCAAACGGTAAGTCGTTTGAAATGGTGATGACGACCGCGTTGTCCACCGAGCCGGCATCCTCGTTGAATTTTTTAGTCTGTGTGCTGCAAAGACCCGTATCCAGTGAAGGCACCACACTGATCAATTTTTTCTTCCCTTTATAATCGGAAAGGCTCACTTCTTCCAGACTGTTGTTTAATACCGTAAAATCAGGTGCAGTATCTCCTACTTTGACTTCGTTACCACTGACTGTGACCGGATTACCTTGAAACGTGACTTCTACCATTGTACAAATCATCCTCCTGATATTTAATTTCTTCATCTCTCATTATACGCTCTTTAATTTCATTTTTATACTGATAGTAACTATTCTTCACCACATACGTATCCGCAAAGTAATCATGCAGTCCGATACGGCGTTCGGTGAACAGCACCATCAGATAAGGCAGATACCATAAAAAGTTGTTGATATAGCGTCCTACAAGTTCACGGAATATCACCTGGGACCAAGACAGCTTTTCGGAATTCACGCTGACCACCGTAATGCCTGTAATCATCTTACCAAGCGTCGCCTGTGCGAAATACGTCATCAGTATAAAGTACAGGAAATAAAGTGCGCCTGAAGCGATGTTTGCGATGCTCAGCATCGGTGTCAGAAAATAGATATCCCCTATACCTATGAGCTGTACGAACGGATAAATGATAATCTGGCTCAGACCCCAAATGGCCAGGCCATCAATTATAAATGCCACTGCACGGCTCATGAAAGATGCGCTGGACATGTAATCCAATTTATCTTCCAGAGTACTTTTTGCCGGCTGGTATCTTACATTATTTTTTTGTGCACTTTCCATATTATCCCTCCTTATCTGTCATACAGGTACATAGGCTGGAGTCCCTGACGGTTGTTGATCAGCTGTTCAACACGCGCGATATCGTTTTGACCCGTTATCTCGCCGAAGATGCTCTCAACACCATAACTCAAGCTGATGTTCGCGAAATTATTAGAGTAGCCGTATTCAATTATTTGCGGATTGCCGCCGACTTCTTCTTTTAATGCTGCAGTGGCATCTTCAATATGCCCGATCTGATCGACAAGTCCGTTATCGACTGCATCCTCGCCAAGATAAATGCGTCCGTCTGCAACATTTCTCACTTCGTCTTCACTCATGCCGCGCCCGTCTGCAACCACTTGTACAAAGTCATCAAACATGGAATCCACCATGCCCTGAACATATCTTTCTTCCTCTTCACTCGGGTCTTTAGTCGAACTCAGCATTTCTTTCATATCACCACTGGTATAACTGTTGAACTCGATCCCGAGATCTTCAGCCAGCTGCTGGAAGTTTATTGCCTGCATGATGACACCGATGGAACCTGTCATCGTTTCTTCAGATGCGAAAATCTGGTCGGCAGGTGCGGACACATAATAACCGCCTGAAGCAGCCATACCGCCCATCGAGCTGTAAATGACCTTGCCGGCTTCCTTGGCCTGTACAAGATATTTATGTATTTCCGCTGATTCATATACACCGCCGCCCGGTGAATCTACATTTAAAAGTACACCTTTGATTGAATCATCTTCAATCACCTCTTTCAGTGACTCGATGATCAACTGATGATTATAGCCTTCAGGTGCAAAAACATTTTGCTGATTGCCTGTATCCACCATCGTGCCTTCAATATTGATCATTGCAATCTGACTGGTTGGATCGCCCTGCTCAACAATCTGGGACGGTGGGAAATCCCCGCCTGCAATCTGATCAAATGTCTCTTGGAAATCACTTGCCCATAAATTGGTGAAAATTGAAAAGAAAACCCCAAAAACCAATAGCGTGGCAGCAATGACTGCCGCTATGATACGCTTCATAAAAACACTCCCTAATATTTAATCCAATGCCAATTTTATGATAACATATAGATGATACAGTCAAATAGAATTAAGGGGCGGTACGCATGAATAAGTTTAAAAATGTCTATTTCTTTGACCCTTTTGGAAAAGAGACAGAAAGAATCAGAAAAGACCTGATAGAAGTATTTAATAACATCGGCATCACAACAGTGAAAACAAGCGAAGAAGCTGACCTGATCGCCTCAATCGGCGGTGACGGCACTTTCCTGCAGGCCGTCAGAAAAACCGGATTCAGAGATGATTGCGTATATATCGGCATCGCAATCGAGAAAGATGATTACATGTATGTCGACTTCGATTACAAAAACAGCCATCTGATTACAGAATCACTCACTTCCGACGAGACCGAGGTGCGCAATTATCCTGCGATTGAAGTGAAGATCAATGATGATCAGCCGAGCTTCTGTTTGAATGAGTTCACACTCCGTTCCAGCATCGTCAAAACAATCATGATGGATATTTATATTGATGACTTTTTATTTGAACAGTTCCATGGCGACGGTGTTTTAGTCTGTACACCGACCGGTTCAACAGGCTACAACAAATCTCTCGGCGGTGCGGTCGTGGACCCTCTGGTGAAAGCCATACAGGTTACGGAGCTTGCCAGTGTCAACAACAACAAATACCGTACACTCGGCACAAGTTTTCTGCTGAATAAAGACCGTCCGCTTACATTGATGATAGATAAGAAAAAAGATTATTATCCGATCATGTCTCTGGACAATGAAGCGCTCAGCCTGCAAAACACTGAGCAGGTCCAAATCCGTGTAGCTGACAGAATCATCAAGACACTGAGGCTGCCGAACAACACTTTCTGGCATAAAACACAAAGAAACTTCCTGTAATCAGGAAGTTTCTTTTTTACATTATAATAATTCTTCGAATTCCGTACCGGCTTCTTTCTCTGTATCCGGTGTATATGTTTCAATACCAGCCACTGCTTTCTCAATCAGTGGTTCAAAGTCGACCCGTTCTTCAAAATGCTTCACCTTTTCAAGTGACGGTTTCGTCTTCGGTGATTTCGGCTTGAATATTGTACAGCAATCTTCAAAAGGCAAGATTGATGTTCCATATGTGCCGAACTGTCTCGACATATTGACGATATCATTTTTCTCGAGTGTCAGCAGCGGTCTCAGCACCGGGAAGCTTGTCACTTCATTGATTGCATACATGCTCGTCAAAGTCTGGGAGGCCACCTGTCCCAGGTTTTCTCCGTTGACGATTGCTTCAGCACCAATTTTTCCTGACAGTTTTTCTGCGATTCTCAGCATTATCCTCCGAGTCGAAGTCATAGACAGATTATCTGGTATCCGGTCATATAAAGTCGTCTGCAGTGCCGTGAACGGGACAATGTGCAGTTTGATATCGTACCCTGTCCGTTCACTCATGATATCAACGAGCTTTTTAACTTTCTCCGTTGCCTGCGGACTCGTATACGGCGGAGAATGGAAATGAATCGCTTCGATTTCCACACCTTTCCTCATTATATCGAGGCCCGCCACAGGTGAATCGATACCGCCTGAAAGCATCAACAGCGCTTTGCCGCCTGTCCCCAGCGGCAGCCCGCCGAGACATTTCACAGTGTCATGATACATATAGATTGCATCCAGCCTCACTTCAGTTGTGATCTGGTGGTCGGGCTGTTTGACATTGACCGTCAGATGCTCCGTATTTTCTAATATATGTCCGCCGAGCAGATTTTGTATATCATGCGTCTTCAAGTGGAACTTTTTATCCGGTCGCTTCACTTCGATTTTAAATGTTTTATCTGCACCAAAATCATTCGCAAACAGCAGTGCCGTTTCCTGCATCGCTTCTTCCGTCTTACCTATTCTCACTACAGGTGAAACACTTAAAATGCCGCTGATGAGCTTCAAATTATCAATGACTTCATAGGCATCTTCGTCATTGATGACAATGTATGCCCGGTCACGATTCGTTTTTATATGCACATCCATACCGGCGAGTGCTCTGTTCATCCTTTTTCGAAGCGCGCTGACGAACATTTTTCTGTTTCTGCTCTTTAACGTCATCTCACCGTAGCGGACCAGTATGTGATCGTATTTCATATTAAAACATCTCCTATTTCTTCGTATACCTCTTTTAGTCCCTTTATGAGCATAGTAACATCTTTTTCCTCAGTATCTTTCGACATTGAAATCCGGATACTGCCATTGATGACGTCCACACTCTGCCCCATCGCCGTCAGTGTTTCATTCAATGTTGCAAGTTTTGATGCACATGCACTCGTGGTCGAAACCATAATATTTTTTTCTGACAATGCATTCACAACGACTTCGCCTTTGGCACCGACATACGACAAATTTAATATATGCGGTGTGTCACCGGGCTGGATAACGATTGAGCGGTAACCTTCCAGAGCATCCCTCACCGATTGATTGTATCCGTCTATTTTATTAAAGTTATCTTCTGTATGTTCATGGCTCAATCTCAATGCTTTTGCCATCGCAGCGATTGCGGGGAGATTGACGGTGCCGCTCCTTAAATTTCCTTCGTGGCCGCCTCCGAAAAATACGGGTGACATGGTTTTCAATTCTTTAATGATCAATGCACCGGCACCTTTTACGCCATGGAATTTATGGCCTGATATGCTGAGTGTGTCAACAGCTTCATAATTGAGCTTTACTTTGCCGACTGCCTGTGTTGCATCCACATGAAAGTGCGCCTTTGGGTATTCTTTCAAAATCTCCGCAATTTCTTCAACAGGCTCGAGGGCACCAACAATATTATTTACAGCCATGACAGTGACAAAAATCACATCATCATTCATAAGCGTCCTTAAATGATCCAGGTCGACTTTACCATGGTCAGTCGTTTTTATAAACTTCACGTTGAACCCTTCGGATTTGTAATGATCCACGACGTTAATCACACTCGGATGCTCAAGCTGGCTGACGAGAATCGTTCTGCCGAACTTCTTCTTTCTGTTGAGCGTGCTCTGAATTGCGATATTATTACTTTCTGTTGCACCTGAAGTGAACACACAGTGATGATGCTTCAGCCCGAATATATCCAAAACCTGCTTTCTTGAAGCTTCCAGCAGTTTTTCGCTGTCACGTCCCGCACGATGGATGCTTGCAGTGTTGAAATAATAGTTTTCATTCACCTTAATAAATGTCCTCAACGCTTCTGAATCCGGCTTTGTCGTTGCAGCATTATCAAAATAATGCATCAAATTTCTCCTTTCATGTAAAAGGACTTAGAATATTAATATTCTAAGTCACTTCATCTTGCTTATAGAACTACTTTTCATCGTATTCATTTTCAATTTTAACCGCTGCGCCGGGTTCCACTTTTTCAAGTGCTGATTTAATGATTTCCAGTGAACGCTTATATCTGCTTTCCTGGAACATCCTTTCGGCTTCACGTGCTTCTGCATCAAAGTCGTGATCATCTCTTCTGAATCTGTTGCCATACTGGATCATCACTTCTGTCAGTTCCGCATCACGGAGCAGTTCAAATGATTCCTGTTCGAACTTATTCAGTTCCACCATCGTCTGATTGACCTTATCTTTGATGTACTGGACATTTAAAGGTCTTTTACTGAAGTACTGTTCGATGTTCCTTAAATCAATATCAAGATCGTTTTTCAAAATGACAAATCTCTCAGGGACGTCAGGCAGATTGGAACCGACCAGCTTACGGTAAATGTTCTCTTTTTTATCCTGAATATAATATGCATTTTCCCGTGCTTCTTCAGCATCATCCCTGAGGTCGATCAGATGCCCCTGAATCTGTTCCTGTTCATCATTTATTTCAATGATTTGTTCTTTGATGTGAGAAATTCTGTTTTCCACTTCACTGTATCTCGCATTAGTCTTGGACATTTCAGTGACAATTTCATCATAGATGTCCACAAGACTTTCTATTTCATGCTCAAATTTTTGAATAGAATGAATATCAGTATCATTTATATAGTACTGGTCTTTCAAATAATGGATTTCAGTTCTGAGAGTATAGTTTGAATTTCTTGCATGGAACAATTCGTCTGTGACGAGCGGCTGGTCCTCATCCACTTTGATTTTCGCCTTCACTTCAAGTTCGATGAGTTCCAGAATATCATCCACATTATTGTTGATGTCATCCAGTATTTTACGCGCTTCGTCGAGATCAAGTCTTGAAATCAGCGGCTCCACCAGGTTCAACTTACCTTTTAATGTTGATAATTTGTTTTCCACCCTGACATGGTCCAGATCATAACCATCCGCTTTCAGATCACGGCAGCCGAATCGGATTTCCTGAAACTGCGCCGGCAGGTCCTTTTGGACTTCTCTGATCAGCACAGGGATATCGTCCATGTTTTCCTTCAATGTTACAAGATCGCTGTGCACTTCTTCTATGTGTTTGTTCGCACTGACATAGTTACCGGCATTTTTCATCAAGTCGTACTCGTTGATCTCCGGCTCAAAACTGTCAATAAGCTCTTCCAGCGGGCCTTCTGCCTCACCAAACTGATATGCACTTGCAAGTACATCCCTTTTTGCTTCCCGATGAATCTTTTCAGCATCCGCCCGGGCAATCATGGCCTTTTCATTTGCCTCTAACAAATCATTAATCTCTCCGCTCAGCTGCTCATACTTGGTTTCAACTGAATCCATAGTATTGTCAGCCTGCTTCACTTTCTCATTACTGTCACTGAACTTGAACTTTGTTAAATCCAATTTTGCGTCTTCAAGCAATGATTTCGACTCATCCACCGATTCATTGTAGGAAGACTGCCATTCTTTTTGCCACCCGGAATAAAGTTCTTTTGCCTCACCATGTAAATTCAAATCTTTGACTTTAAATAACTCATCCTGAAAAGGAAGTGCTTTAACTTCTTCCAGCCGATGAGATTTATTATTTAAATCCTCTAATTTTGTGTTTCTGATATAAAATACAATAGCCACCGCTATCGCTATCAAAACTATTATTCCGATAAGAATATAGACCCACATACACTTACCTCCTAAACATATAGTTAATTATAGCCTAAAAGCTTGAAACAAAAAACAGATAATTATATAATTTATAATTAAATTGATGAATAAAGGTGATTATACATGTTCACAGCCACAAATATTACAGATTACGAACAATTAAACAAGACTTTGAAAAGCCTGCTCGAAGATGAAACAGACAGAATAGCAAATTTATCAAATGCTGCGAGCCTGCTCAATTTCTATTTGAAAGATATCAATTGGGTCGGCTTTTATTTATTTGAAGAGAAATCCAACCAGCTTGTGCTGGGACCATTCCAGGGACTGCCGGCATGTGTAAGAATTGATAACGGTAAAGGCGTTTGCGGCACAGCATTCAGAGGCAATGACGTTTTCGTCGTTGATAACGTGAATGAATTCCCGGGCCACATCGCGTGTGATGCCAACAGTAAATCTGAAATTGTCGTGCCTATTTATAAAGATGGAGAACCGATCGGCGTTCTTGATATCGATTCACCTTTCTATGAGAGGTTCAGTGAAGAAGACCGCGCCGGTTTGATTGCTTTTGTAGATGTTTTAAAGAATTACATTTAACACCTTGACTTCTATCTATATATTATGTAGAATAAGCTATTGTGTAAATGAACGGATTAAGTAGCTTACAATCATTATATGCCAGTATATGGTTCCCGATAGTTGGTATGTGTTGCGTAACCAATGCTATGAGGCGAAGGCACTTTAAATCATATACCCATATGGGCGGTTGTTACCTTATGATGTTTATTGCATAAATAAAACACAATAAGGAGGAGTCATTATGGCTCGTTTTACAGGTTCAGTTTGGAAAAAGTCCCGTCGTCTTGGTATCTCCCTGACAGGTACGGGTAAAGAGTTGGAGCGTCGTCCGTATGCACCAGGTGACCACGGTCCGACACAAAGAAAGAAAATTTCAGAATACGGTCTTCAGCTTCAGGAGAAGCAGAAGCTTCGTTATATGTACGGAATCAATGAGCGTCAGTTCCGCACAATTTTCGAACGCGCTGGTAAACTAAAAGGTGTTCACGGTGAAAACTTCATGATTCTGCTTGCATCACGTTTAGATGCAGTGGTATATCAGTTAGGTCTTGCACGCACACGTCGTCAGGCACGTCAGCTGGTTAACCACGGCCACGTAACAGTGGACGGCGGTCGTGTGGATATCCCTTCATACCACCTGCAGCCAGGTCAGACAATTGGTCTTCGTGAAAAATCACGTAACCTTGACATCGTTAAAGAAGCAGTTGAAGTGAACAACTTCATTCCTGATTATTTAACTTTCGATGACGAAAAAATGGAAGGTTCTTTCGTACGTTTCCCGGAACGTTCAGAACTTCCAGCTGAAATCAACGAACAGCTTATCGTTGAGTACTACTCAAGATAATAGAGTTTTATTTTGTCTAAGGCTTGTAAACATTGACTTATCAATGCTTGCAGGCCTTTTCTTATGCCTTTTTACAAATGCTTAAAATGTTTAATTATATCTATTTATCTTTTCATTTGGGGCTGAATTGGGGCCGTTTTGGGGCTGAATTAAAAATACTCGGGCAAGAGTTATATTATATGGTTTAAGCATCCGCCCAGGGTGTTTATTTTTGTTTAATTCGTAGTATTATAAATGAGGAATATAAAATAAAGGGGAAATGTAATGGATGAGAAGCGACATGAACTATTTTCAAAGGCACATCGCGCAGAAAAACGAGGACATAAAGAGCGGTTTGATACGTACTACAAAATGATCGTTAATCAGGACTTAAAGTTTGAATATGAAACGTATAAGTTGTTTGCACCGAATGATAAAACAGAAGAGAACGATATTGACCTTATATTTTAAACACAAAAACACCCCTCCGGTTTCCAGCCGTGAGGGGTTTAATCAATTATATATAGAAGTTCAATATTGTAATTTAATTATAACATACTCACTATTTATACAAACTCATATCCGCCATTTCCAGTAGCACTTTTCCAGCAGCGATCCTTTCACACTTCTCCCCTTCTTCTATATCATCCAAGTACAAATAGTAATCAAGGATTGGCGCGTAAATTTTTATCTGACCTGATTCGTTATGTATTACTTTCTGTGTAGATCCCCTTACAACATAAATCGATTCTTCCATCTTAATGTCAAACTCGTCTAAATCTGATAACAATTCAGGAAACAATTGTTTGTACTCACTTGTTATATCTTGTTTCATTTCATCCCCTCCGATTTAAATATAGCAGAATATAAATGGTGAGGGAACATAAAAAAGACCCCTCAAAAGGGGTCATAACGTTCGTACTGGGGTCAAAACCCCTATTGAAATTATAAATATCTAGAGTCTCATTGCTCTTTGTAATATTTATTATATTACTAATTTATATAAAATACAATCAAAAGATATAATCTAAAGTGATTTCTCTAATATCTTCAAACGTTGATTTAGCTATCTGTATAGAACCTGAAGGGTCAAATCTATTGATTTTTTTCACTCTAAGCTTACTAATAGTCTGTATGTTTTTAAATGCTACAAATGATTTTTTATCATACTTATTGTACTGTTTCAATACATCTTTTACTAACTCTCTGCTTTTCTTTTGCTCTGTCAACTTCGCTTGTACTCTCCCTAAATTTTTCAATAAATCTTCTGTATGATCATTAATTATTTTTTGTGCATCATCCTCGAATTCATCAACATTACCAATCATTTCTAAACATAGTTCAACAGCAGTCTTATCTTCAGTATTTAAAGAAAAATCTTTTGCTGTTTTGACAATTTGTTTATTTGTTTCAGATAGTTCTTTTCTATATTTACTAACACTTTCATCAATGCTGGTTAAATTACTAGTTAAATGTTTGATGGTATTATTAAATATTGAATCATTAATTCCTAACACATGATTATTAGTTTTAGAAGTGAGTGGGATAACCGTTATATTCCCATTTCTTTTGTTGTCATTTTTATTAAGAGTAATTGCGAAATGAGGCTTAGAAAACTCACTACCTATATTTATACCAAAATCAACGAATATTAAAGAACCCGGTTTATACATATCATAATGTTTTGGAATTCTATCATCTACATATCTTTTATGCCATTTACATGAAAACTCTAATGATTTTACAAGGTGCCACATATCTTTATGTTTTCTATCAACAATCTTTTTATATTCTACCGCTACCTTGTTTATCCTTCTGTAATTACTAATAACTATCACTCTCTCAAATATGTTAACTAAATATTACCAGTTATTGATTAGCAATTAAAGGCGATAATTTACGTGTAAAGAAACATTAGGGGAATAAGAAATTTTTGCACCCTTCTTTTTATGTAAACCGCCAGTGAGGGATACGAGGCCCGTGGCGGTTATTTTTTGAGAAAAGTTGAAGTTGAATCTACATAAAATAATTTGTGGTTTAATTTTATTTTTACGTTATTTGCGTTTGCTCCTAAACGATAATTTAAACGCTAATACACATCACATCCTTTAAAGAATGATCGTTATTATTTATAAACGTGTTGAGGTCTAAAGCGTTCGTGCCATATCCAATCATTTGCGCCATGACCGGAGCTTCTACCAGTGTAAATCTTCAACCAGCCATTGCGTTGTTGGAAGATATAAACGGTGGCGCCCGGTTGAATATCGTAACCCGCTCTCCGATTAAAGTTATTACCACTGCGGTTTCTAACTTGAGCGCCCAAGCTATCGACAGTACCTTTTGCATAAGCCGTGGATGAGAGCGGTCTGTTTTGACGGCCATTAAATGTTTTTGATTTGCTAGCTTTTTTTGTACTACTGGATGAATTAGGCTTTGTTCCGCTGAATGCTGGTTTTGTATTTGAAACATCAATATTGTAAGGATTTAAACCGACACATGTAAAATTCCACGCGTTTAAAGATGCGAAGTTTTGCACTTGAACATGCAAATGAGAAGCCATACTCACACCTAAGTTATTAGATGTGCCTTGATGTCCGACTAAATCGCCTTTTTTAATTTCTTGTCCGACCTTTAGAAAGTTCAGAGGATTTTTATTCAGGTGACCTAAAATCAATTGTCTCGCATGGCCTTGTCCGTCAATAAAGCCGAGGACCGTTGTCCATCCAAATGTATTCCACCCAGTACCACGCAATACGACTGCGTTGACCGGGCTACCGATCCTTACACCGTGTCGTTTCGCACAGTCAAAGGCTGCATGCACACCATTACAATAAGCATCCACATTTGCGCCGTATGCATACAGCTGACGGACGCCAAATCCGCCGGGTTGTTTAGTGGGGTCAGAAGTCATCCGCCATCCGTTAATCATAAATTGATTGACAAGATTATTTTTTACTGCCATCGTCGCCACCTCCGCCGTACTTCTCATCTTTATTCTTTTCTGTCGGGTCGAATGTATCCGGCTTTTCCAGATATGGATTTTCGTCTGGTTTCATGTTTTCGACTTCTTTTTCTTTGCTCATTTCAATCGCTCCTTTTATTTAAATTTGCATAAAAAAAAGCAACCCTTCGGAATTCCGAATAGTTGCCTTATTTGAGACCTTCTTCTTTTAATTTCTTGTTTTGCTTCTGTGCTTTCTTACCGGAAAAATGGTTTTTGTAAATCGTGTAGCAGGTATAACCGAAACCGGCAGCAGCATATAGAAATACTGCGAATGAGTTAATCACTTCTTCGGTGAGCCACTCGACCTGGTAACCCACCAAACCGGCAAACGCTGAGAATGCCAGGAGCATACCCGCAAACTGGTTGATGAGCCCCTTCTTTTTGTCAGATTGCACCTCCTGGTCAATCCTCGTCTCGTCTACTGTCTTCTGTTCTCTGTTCATCTGCTTCGCCCTCCTTTTCAAGTATTTTATTTTTCTTATGCTCTTCGCTTTCATCAACCTGATTCAAGATTTCTATAAATAGTGGGATTGAAACCAGACTCATGACACCAAAAGCAACATTGGGATAGTTGATCAGGAAACTCGCTGTAATAAAAAAGTAGTATATCAATCCGATGATATGGACGGTGATGATAATTGCATATCGCTTTGTAAACAACGCCAGGAAAAATAATACTGAGACGGTCAAGCTGATCCACGCCAAATTTTGCTGACTCCCCACCATCTGTATATATGTCGCATATACGCTGTCTGCTTTGTTTGTGCTGCCGTCAAAAAATAAGTTGGGATCTACGGTCAACGTGAACCACATGTAAGCCGTAAAAAACATCAATCCGATTTCATTCCATTTTGGTTTTCGCATTTTTAATCATCACCTCCTACAGGAAACCCAGCTGCGCGAGGATGTATGTAACAATCCCGCCCACAAGAGCTGTAATACTTGCTTTTTTAATCAACTTTCGCGTTTCTGCTCCGGATTCAACAATTTTATTAACATCCTTTTCGACGCTTTCAATTTTTCTATAGTCTTCTTTTAGTTGATTGATATCTTTTTTTTGTTCTTTTAATCGATGATCATGACTATCCAAATTACTGTCGATGTATCTGAACATTGCCCTCAGAGCCACGTCCTCCACCTTATCTAAAAATTGTTTAATCACATTCGCACCACCCCACTTTGTTAAATTAAAAAAAGTGGCTACTTCTCAGCAGTCACATGATAACTAAAACACCACACCTACAATCTGGTAATATTGAAATTACAGAAAGTGAGGTGAATAGTGATGAGTAATAAATATCCATACAAATTTGAACATAGCGGACCGCATATCAATATCAAATTACCAAAAGATTTACCTCTATCAGAAGTTGATAAAAAATTGATAAAACAAAATTCGGATGAAATTATTATGGAATATAATTATCCGTATGGTTTATCAATGAGAACTACAACTAAATCTGATATTAACACCATCGAATCGACACACCCAGTAGTAGAAAAAGATGGCGTATATTATTTTGATATGTGATTCGATAACCGCCATACAGGCGGTTTATTTATTACACTCAGATATAACCATTTCGTTACCGTCCTTATCATACTGAATCACTTTACTGCCTTTTTCATCTACTACGGTTTTAAACTCATTTTTTCCACCAGCACTTAAAACTGTTAATGTAGCCATAACTATCCCTCCTTAAATTAAAAAGAGCCTACTCTTCAGTAGACTCCTCTTCTTCTTCTTCCTCTTCTTCTTCATCCTCTTCCACACCTAGATACTCTCTGACGATTGCTTTATATTCGTCTGGGGCGTTTGCGATGGTGTGGACATTGCTTTCTGCGGATGACACTCTATAGCAGTAGATGTCCAATCCTAACTCTTTGTAGATGTTATTTAAATATGCTGCCACTCTATTTGCAGTAGACGCATCCTCATAACTTCCCCCCTCCATCTCGCTGCGGTAACTAATCGCACCTGAAATATTACTCACGTTCATAAATTCGACTGTGCGGTTACGCTGACTTACTTTCGCTACATAATACTTGTCTGTTCTGTCTGTTAGATTTGCCATAATTATTCTACCTCCTGATATTGTGCTTCATCAACTTCTTCTACGTCGTCTGATGATGGTGTGTCTTCATACGCTTGCAACCTTTTCAACGTATCATCATAAAGCGCCTGATAGGCAATCGCCAATTCTTGTGCTTCGCTGTATCTCTTCATCAGCAGCGCAAATTCTTTTTTGTAGTTTCTTTCCATTTAAAACTCCACCTTTGTAATTTTTGGTTTCGCATCTTCTTCTTTAATGAGCGCACCTGTGCCCCCGAAACTATCTTCGTTTTCATATTCATCTAAATAATTAAAATACTCTTTTTCGTCCATAAAGTCATCTTTATATTCTTTTTTAACTTGTAATTTACCATTTTGAAAAAATATCTTGTGAAATTGATAGGCGACATGTTCCTCCACAGGTAACACTTTGTCGTAAGATTCATTAGGCACTACACCTCTGCCCGCTTGAACTGGATAATAGTAATCTTCATCTTCTGCATATTTAAAAAGAATAATAAACTCCATATAAATCCTCCTTTAACCATGAAATCGCATCATCAAGCGCCTGAATCTGATGTTGTCGTTACCCCCGGAGTCACTCACTCTCATTTGAGTGTACAGTTGTCTTAATTTTCCCGTGGGTCTTCCCAAATCCAGTGTTAAATCTATAAAATACGGGTTGCTCTGCGAGTCCTCGCTCGGACTGACGTATGCAGCTGATGAAATATTCGGCGACTCGCTGAATGTAGTTAACCTCACATTTCCTCCATAAACAGGGAACGTGCCAGGTCGGTGCATATAAGCGTAGCCTCTAATATTCACGTACCTCGTCGTATGATGAAAATAAGTCGCATCTGCTGTCGTGTAATGGCTATTGCTCGTTGTATAATACGTCGCTGTGATGCCTACGCCAGCCGCGTAAAATCTAGGTTCGGTACTTGCGTAAGAAAAATCCCATTGAGGCATGCCGTTGTTTATTATGTTGAACCCGTCCGGTCGTTTTATTCGATAACCACCCTCAACTTGTCCTGCGGAGTTTAACAATGTTGTCATGTTCAATTGGTTTGTGTTTATTTCAATCGCCTGTATATCTCTCGTAAATTGAGACTTAGAAGTCAACGTCGTCACATACGCATTACTCGCAAATATCTTGTCAATCAAAGCGTGAGACGTCTTGACGTGATCCGCATCAATTACATCTGCATCCAAATAATTTGTAACGATGTGGTTGATGTCTCCTCTAACTGCATCGAGTGACAGCGCTCTAATATCCCCAGCCACGTTCATGTCCGCAGATATATTCATGCTTTCCGTAATAACATCGACGGCTGTCGGATTGACGGATATAATCGATGCCATCCGCCAACTGCTGATTTGTTGTGAGCCGATTAAAATTCTATCGGCCTCGACGATGATATCCGACTGCTGAATCAACTCACTGCCGTCAATGTCCGCCAGGCTCGACACGGATTGACGAATGGCATCCACTTCCATTTCGAATTCAGAATGAGTGACGTACGCCCCGTCCAGTTCTTCAAACACTCGCATATTAATTCTATCTGCCAATTGCTCAACTCTGCTCAACGCTCTGACAATCGGTGTGGCAGTGTCTCCGAATTCCAACTTCATGTTTATCCTATCTTCGATATGTTCCATCATTTCCGGGCCGATATTAAAACCGCTCAAAGGTTCTAACGATACGTAAATTCTATCGCCATCTGCATCAAACGAAACTTCGCCGCCCCTTTCAACCAGACGGTATGTCTGCATTGCGGCTCCTCTGTAAACAAAAATCCGAATTTCTCCAATCCGAGATAGACTCACCGAATTGTCATGGAACGTATATCTCGCGCCTTCCACAATCGGAATCGGATTTATCAATCGGATGCCATCACCGTTGTTGTTTGGATTGCCGGTCGTCCAAAAACCACCCTTTTCCCAAGCGTTTGCGCTCATTGGAATCAGGTTTGTGCCGATTTCTGAAACATCCGTCAGCCACACCTTACTCGTAATGGCGTCGGTGTTAATCCCGAGCTGTGCGCCTTGCGAGTTGAGTTCGCTGTCCAACGAGGCCACGGTTGCGGTAATGTCGTCATAGCTGATGGATAAGTTCCCGATATCCGTCTCATTCTCGCCCACCCGACTCACTAAAGCCTCAATAATACCCGATTCGACTTCAAACTGTCCTTGTGTGACGTAATCCTCTTCGATGTTGGAAACAAGCGCGCTAATAGAGTCTACGGACTGGTCAATCCTCGACATCTCACCCGTTAAATTTTCATCTAAATTGGAGACGGTCGTTTGAATGCCTGTGATGTCCGTATTGATACTCACAATATCCGTGTCAATCCCGTCTGTGCGTGTGATTAACGCGGACAAGCCGTCTGCCGTGGCTGTCAGTTCCGTCTGTGCCGATTCAAGGCCTTTTTCCGTGCCACTCACTCTGCTAAGGGTACGTGTCAATTCCTCCGCCGTGGATTCCGTAAGGTTACTCCATTGTGTGATGTCATCGTCGTGTAGTTCTGTTTTCTCTTGGAGCAAGCTGATGGACTCTGCATCGGCTTCTAACTGCGTATCAAACTCTGTTATCTTATTCTGTATCGGCTCGATTTCCGTACGGTTGAGCTTGGCTTCGAGTTGGCCGTCGATAAATTCGATTTGCTGATTGAGCGTGGTGATTTTAGCTTCGGTGTCTTCGGGGGCGGGTTGGTAGTCCATCAGCACATTACCCTTCATCAACATTAAATCGACCGGATAATTCCCTACCGATATTCTTGTAAAGCGTGCGTTTTCAGGTGCAGTGAACACCTCGCCTTTTTTATCTGGGTCACCTATGAAAATAACAAACAAAAAATTACGCTCATTGTCATAAAAACCTATTCTCAAGTTTTCATAGGCACGCTCTGTTTCTGGAGTCTGTTCAGCAGAAAAGATATATTCTGTATTTGCTTTTATCGGTATGAAATCTGTTATTTTATGCGTGTTGGAATTTCCTACAGCGCCTGATGCGTTTATGACATAACCGTTCGTTATGCCGGACTTTATAATTAAATTCCGTCCCCCAACCTCAATGCCGTCAATGCTCGCTTTCGCATCATCCAATTGACTTTGCAAGTCATCCCTTGTATCGCTTAAATCCGATTCAACAGTGCCGAATCTGGCCAGTGCATCGTTTTGCCACTGGTTGATATCTCCGATGGAGTCACCCACATCATCGATGCGCCCGACAATATCGAGTACATCCTCATTGATGCCGGAAATTTCATCGTCTATGTCCAAGATATTAATCTGCAAGTCGTCGATTAGACTTTCGTGTCGGTCGGAAAAAGATTCAAAGTCATCTACCATCCGCTGTTCCGCCGCCGCAATTTCAGCATAGGCGTCGATTAAAGCCTGTTCGTAATCTTCCCACATCTGCGCCACTTCGCCGTCAAAGCGGGCATCAAAGGCGTTTTTCAACTGCGTAATTCGACTGTTGACCGCCCTTTCATTGCTTTCTCTTTGACGACGGGCAGAACGTTCCACTTTCGTTTCCTTAAAGTGTTCATAATCGCCTAAAACCACTTCAGCATCTTGTGGATTGAGTAGGTCCACGCTGATTTTATGCACCCTCGCCCGGAAGTAGATGCCGTGCTCTCTACGAACGATCAGTACGCTATCCCCGATGTTCACATTGCCGATGTCAGCCACCGTGGCTGTAAAGATATATTGTGGGCGTGATACCCGTTCGTACTCCTCTATGCCGGCTTCAATCAATTCATTGACGTTCTCGATGTCCTCGAATATGACGTTCGCATGTTTCGGCTCATTGTCAAAGTTTCCGTAGTTCGCTGTAATATCCGGGTCTTCGAGGTATCGACTGCCAAGCGGTGAGATAACACCGTTACGGTTGATATTCCGGTCGCTGAAATTAATCCGCCTGCCGTAGCCGTCGCCCACTTCTTCACCTTTACCGTGGACAGCTAACTTCGTCACAATCTCGCTGTAGTCCACGTCATATTGTAATGATGGTGTGTTCGGGCCGAATACAACTCGTTTTGGCTTATCCTCGCCCAGACGCTTTTTAAAGTGGACATTTAAGCCGTTGACCTTTTGACCGTCGAATAGTATTTCCGGCTCAAATTCCAGTCGGAAGTTTTCGACCACAAACTCGACAACCTCCATTGGGGTCGTCCAGTAGAAGTTCGTACTTAAAATACCCGTCGTGTCTGTGATGACCGGATGCCATCTGGTGTTTGCACCAATCGTCTGATTGAGGATAAACGCCGCATCCCGATTTTCAGGGCGGACATCCTCGACTAAACGGCCATAAATCATGTCACTAAAGAATATATGATGCCCGATAATCGTAACGGTCTCTCCGTCGTGAGATTCTTCCACACGTCGGATTTTATCAACGTGGAATTTATCCTTGACGTAGTAACCGAAATGGTCGATATCGTCATTTAAAAAGGACTTAGCATAAGCCAAATCCATTTCAAGAGTCATCATTTTTAAGTTGTTCATTTCATCTTCGTGTTGTGCTCTGTTGATATTCTCGCTCGTCACAATCTTTTGTAACTCTAAATCGTTATTCAAGAAATAAATCATAGCAGCAACTCCTTATACGTGAGCCGAGCTTGTGCGTTCTCACCACTGTTCGTCAGTACAACCACATCACTATCCTCGATACGGAAATCCTCGAATGCACTGTCAAAGCGTAATAGATTCAATCTATCCAGTCCGCTATTAGTCTCATAGATACGTTCATTCGGGATATCAATCGTTAAATTCGACGGCAGGTTTCCCGTCAGACGGATGCGCCTGAACGAGTCGCCGGATATGGACACTTGAACGTCGTCACCCGTTAATCCTGTGAGTTCGATTAACGGCGTGACAGGCAATTGTGACTTCGTGTTGATCGTGACTGTTTTGTTTGCGGTTTGTGTGCGCTCGATGTCGTAGAATTTGTGTGAGTACCGACTAGAAAATTGCAGTTGTATTTCTGTAAACTTATCGAAAAACGGCGGAATGTAATAAGGTCCGCCAAATTCTCCGAGAAAATACCAATCAGTATCTTCCGGTTCGAATCTGGACGGACCATCTGCCATCAACAATCTATTTAATCTGTCTGTAACTTCGTCTCTCGTTATTCTATTATTATCAGTCGTTAAAATGATAGGCACTTCAAAATCAAACGGCTGGTAAATATGTCTGATTCTATTTCTTAAATTTGAATGCGTTGTTTCTCGATACTGTACATTTTTCGTGAAAGAAGGGAACACAAACCCTTCTTGAATTGCAAATAAATCATCTGTTTTACCATTGTACGAAAAGTTCAATATGTCCCCTCCTTAAATTGCAAGTGTTCTATCATCTTTGTATTTGTTGATGCCATCAATCATATCTTTGATAAATACAACATTTTCTTTCTTCTCAATCACTCTTGATGATTCAAGTAATTGCAATGACAATTTGTTCTGTTCAGTGCCTAACAGCCTAATAATTTCTTTCAATGATTTAACTTCCTCAATGAGTATCTTAATTACATTGTCTGAATTTCCACTTTGTTGACCGCCACCCATATAACTCAAAGCTTCCATCATCAATTCGATGGAGCGACTTCTATTCGTGAGTGGCAATATCATTTCCGGTTTATTGCCCTCAGCACCTTCAAAGTAACCGTGCTGATTGATTAGCCCGCCGTTCTCATAACTACCGAGGTTTCTTAATTTTGGCAACGGGTCTTCAGCGTTTAAATTCCCCGGTGCACCCGGCATATATTGAGTGTGCAAGTGCGCGCCGGTCGTCCAATTCCCGCTGTTCCCAGTGGTCGCTATGCGCATTCCGGCTGTGACAGAATCGCCCACAGACTTCATGACATTACTTAAGTGCATAAACCACCAGTAATCGCGGCCGGCTTTTACTTGCATTGACAGACCACCGCCGAAGTCGTTCCAAACACGGTCAACAATACCGTTGATTGGAGAGAGTAACGGGTCAAACACGTGATGTGTATCTAAACCATAATGTATCCCGTTATTAAAGTTGATACCTGCCGGGTATCTGCCAAAGTGCGCCGTAATTGGCTTTCCTAAAATATGTGAGCCGTCGCCGGTAGATGATGACTGTTCAAAGAGTTCTTTGACTTTGTCAATCATTCCAGAAGACAGACTATTGACCATACCCGAGCCGAGTTCTGTTACGGCTCGAATGCCACTGAATGACGATTCGCCGATAAGACGATTAATCAAAGCAGCGGGATCGTCCATATACTCGTAAATGTCATCTATCATGCTGCCGAATGAATGACTCACCTTAGCGACTTTGTTTGAACCGCTGACCGACGGGCTGTAAATGTTCGGCATGAGTAGGTCCATGCCGGAGCCAACTGATGTAAGGTCCGGATTGTAAGCATACAGCCTATCCAGCTCTTCTTTTGACTCCTGATTACTTTGAACTTTTGCGCCTTGTGGGAAGTCCGGCCAAATGACATTGCCGTCCACCATGTAGCGTTTTTTGTCGGGTAATTCAACGATTTCAGCAGTGTTTGAAGCCGAGCCGCCGATTGAGTTCCCCGGTCCTTTATCGCCTAAGAGTGCATGACCACCCTTGTGATAGTCTGTACCGGACGAGTAAGGTGAGATCGCTTGGTTGCCGCCCGGACCAACTCGCCCTTGTGAGTGCCCTCTGTTTGTACTTCCAACAGTACGCATTGGTGGCAGTCTGAATGAGATTCCGAGCGCTTCAGGTATCTTATTAAATTGCTCTCTTAACCAGTTGATGCCATCGATAACGCCATTCGCGATGTTTCGACCAATTTCTTTTGACCGTGTCCACGCTGTACTTGAAAGAGTACTAAAAATGGTGCCAAAATTACGTTTGAACACTTCCCAAGTCGATAATATTTCACCGGTTTCTCTATCAACGATGATGCCGTGTTCTCTCGCTTGTTCACTCGCCCAATCTAACACGTCATCGTGTCTATCTTCGGCAAGTCGAGTTGTTTCAGAATATTCAAGTTCAGCACCTGTGATGATTGCGTTCTTTTGGTCCTCTGAAATTGTGCCGTGATTCTCATACTGATCGATTGCCCACTCTACTGTTTTATCGCGCTTTTCTTTTGCTTCTTCAATGGTGCGCTCTTTCGCTTCGATAGAATCCTTTACCATTTCTGAAGTCATTTCTTGCGAAATCGCTGTATTGTTATTTTTAATACGCCCCATGATCGCTTCTTGTTCAATTTCGGACTCTGACAAATTGTCGGCAGTTGCAATATTATGGTCCTCTTGAATACGTTGAATCGCTGCATAACCTTCATCAGTGATTTCGCCATTCGTCTCGAATTCATTTTCAATGACGTCTTGAATGCGCTGATGCTTCTCATCGAGCATTGTTTCCTCAGTGTTGTAATGCGTTTCAAGGTCAGTAAGGATGTTTTCTTTGTCCTGGTCAGTAAGTGTCTTAATGCCTTCCAGTCGCTCGGCCGTTTGAGTAAGTTCAGATATTTTACGTTCTTCAAGCCGGTCTTTCGCTTCAGTATGCATGGTGTCGTAATCTTCTTTGAGTTGTTCAATTTGTTCCGCAGTGAGTTCATCTTGAGACGACCACAATTCTTCAAGCGAGGCATATGCCTCTTCGCTAAATTCAGCATAATCTTCAATCATCGCTTGCGTTTCTTCCGAAACGACATCTGAAAAACCTTCGATGGTTTCTTGACCCTTCATGTGTTCCTCATAAAAACCGTCAAAGAAATTGACCGTGTTATCCCATGTATCGCTCATAAATCCACTAACGCGGTCCCATCCACGCCCGACAGACTCTGTAAATGTCACTGTTTCGCCGCCCAGCGTCTCTAAATCTCCGACCATCCAGTCAACTAAATTTCCAGTTTCCTCACCTAGCCAAGATAAACCTTCCCAAGCCGCTTCAAGGGAATTAACTAAGCCCTCGCCAGTCAAGGTGACAATTTCATCCACAATCGCTTTGAAGCTTTCCGATTTGTTGTAAGCGACAATCAAACCGCCGACAAGCGTTGTGCCGAGCGCCGCAGCCGCAATACCAACCGGACCGCCCAACGCACCGAGAATGCCACTCAGTCCACCAAGCTTACCAACTAAGCCAGTACCAGCTGCCGCCGTGCCGACCTTACCACCGGTAGACGATGCAATACCGCCAAACGATAGCAGTGCCTTGCCTGTGCCACTTTTAATACCAATCGCCTTCAGTAGTCCGCCGAAGCCTTTGCCGACTGTCGCAAGTGCGCCGCCCAATCGACCGAACACGCTCAGTACCGGTCCGATGGCGACAGCAAACAATCCGGCTTTCCATAACAGTTCTTGCTGCCAGTCGTCGAGTTCTTGGTACCATTCGACGACATCTTCGACTGAGTCTTTGACCTGAATGAATGTTTCGCGCAATACTTCGCCAGTTTCACGCGCCCATTCTTGTGCCTCATCAGATTTAAGTAACTCAATGAATTCTTCAACAGATAGCTTAGATTCCTGGAACACACCTTCGAGTAAAGACTGGCCTAAAATACCGACATACGCCTTTGTATTTTGCATCATGCCTTCCCAAGATTTCGCATATTCTGTCGCCATGTCGCCAGCGAACTCATCCATTACATCCAAGAACTGTTCAGTGGTGATTTCGCCGTCACGCAACATTTCATACATTGCTTCAGAACTGACGCCGAGATTGTCTTGAATCGCAGCACTGAAGCCAGGCATCCGTTGAGAAATCATGTCGAATTCATTGCGGGTTAAATTTCCCTGGTCAATGACTCGCGCGAAGATCTGTTCCATCTCCTGGAATGTGCCGTTTGAGCCGGCCACCGCACCGTCGAGTATCTGAATATATCGCGTGAGTTCTTCGCCTTCTTCCACACCCGCCGCCATCGCGGTCGCCGCAGCAGTCGTCGCTTCGCCCATCGTGAGCATGCCGCCCTCAAGGGCATCAGTAAGTTGATTCGATATTCGTTCGACATCTTCAGTCTCGTAACCTAAACCGCGCAACTGCGCCTGCGCAGTGTCGATGTCTACGAGTCTGCCCCAGCCGAACGCCGCAGTGATACCACCGACAGCAGTAACAACACCTAAAGCCGGCATTGTAATATTCCGAGTGAGAGAATCACCCACTGTGGTTGCCACACCGCTGACACGTTCCAAACCATTAGAAAAGCCGATAACTGCGTCACCAGACTTTGTCCAGTTCGATTCAGCTATCGACTGCTCGATGTGCATCTGTTTCATTTCTTCAGTGTAGTATTCGACGCTGTTTGCGAGTTTATTATAGTCACGTTCAGCACGGTTTAAAGAGACTTCAGCGTTATCCAGTTCAGTGCGATTTTTCGTCACTTCATCATTCAATTCAGCAAACGCCGTTTCCGCTTCACGTAATGCAGTTTCTGCTTGTACAAATTCTTCAGCTGTCGCATCTGTCGATTGCATTAAACGGTCCATTTCACGTTCTGCTGAAGTGAGTTCGCCGGACGTCTTATCGAGTGCTTTTCTGTTTGTATCGTACTCTTTAGATAAGTTTTGATACGCTCGTCTGTTCTCGCCGACAATCTTCTCTTGGACTTCCATCTTCGAGTTTAAACCTTGCAGAGTCGTATCGTACCTATCGATGGACCGCTCGCCACGGTCGAATGCAGACAGTGAACGGCTAAATTCACTGTTCACACGGGTCATTGTCCGATTTAAACCGGACAGCCCTCTATCGACACCAGCCGTGTCTAAGCCTAACTCTATATTAAATCCTCTGATTACATCTGCCATGTGCTTCCTCCTTTCCTATAAAGATTTTATGAAGTCAGCACCACTCATCACTTTTTCGGATTGTTTATCTTTTTCCTTACCGATGACGAGCCGCATTACCTGCTCGTACGGCTGACTGTTCACCTCGTTGAGTGTCCAGCCGTACTCTTTGACGCAGTATTGCCGGATTTTATCGAGATTTTCTTTCCATTCTTTTAACGTGATTGATTTCTCTTTTTTTTATCATCTTCGTCGATGTCTGGAATCGACGGATCAATTTGTCTGAATATCTCATTTAAAGTACGTTGATAATCTTTCGACTTAATACCGTTTCGAAATTCTTCAGCAGTAAATGAGTCGTACGGCTTAAACAATTCGACCAGGTAATCAATCACGATTTCGTCTTGTTTCCGTTCATTCTCGCGGAAGTCAAAGTCTGCGATTTCCTTACGGTCGAGTGTCGTGACTTTCCTTTGTAGTTTTGCGATTTCCTCTTTCATATCCTTGAACGTTTCCATTTCTTGAAACGTCGTGTCTGGTCTTGAATGCTTTTTAACTGAGTCGTCGTCTTTGGTAAATTTAATTTCTATCATGGTTGGGTATCTCCTTTAATTTCTAAATTTATTACATGCGGTCTAATTCTGAAGAGTTGCCATATGAGCATGTATAAATAAATACATTTTTGTTCATAACGTGCACTAATTCATCTGAGTAAGAGCGTTCATAAAATGCTAGTTTTTCAACGAATGATTTATTGGGAATACAGATAATCTCTTGAACGCCTTCAGCTTCGATTCCAACAAAAATATAATCACTTTCTTTCTCTTGCGCCTTTTTAAATACATCTCTTAAATCTTCTTTGGATAATTCCACATTGAACACTCCTAAAAATTAATTTAAAACAAATAAAAAAAGGCAGTCGAAACTGCCTAATTATACTGCCGGCTCTGTTGGCGCGCCTGGGAATACTGATTGTCTCCACTCGTCAAAGCCTTCGTCACCTTCAAAGTCACCGTAAACCACACGTTCACCGCCGATTTCCGTATTCTGCCATGAGCCGGTCAATGCTGTGTTGGAAGGTGGGTTACTACCGTCTTGCGTTCTTGTGTTGACTGTAATCTCATTCATGCCCATTAATCCTTTTGGCAGGGCCATGTAAAACGGTGTGCCGTCTGCATCTTCCGATTTTGCAATCATTGCAACGAATGGCGGGTCTGTGTTCTCACCCATCCACGAAGCCTTACCGTCTACTTTTTTACCGAGTACTTTATTTAAATCTTCTTTTGGTGGGTTAAACGTGTTAAATGTCGATGTCACTTGTCCAGTACCTTTTTTCGACTGCCATACGACGCCGTTTGAAGCTTCCACACGCACAACCTCTTTTTCAAGCCCGGTAATCGTTAAATCGACTGTACCGCCCTTTTCATCTCTCCATACAAATGTGTCAGTGATCGTTTCGCCTGCTGCATCAAATACGCCGACTTCAACCTGGTCAAATCCTACTGTTGTTGCCATATATAAATTCCTCCTATATTACTGATTTTTTATAGTTCAAATGTTGCGGTGTACCAATGAAATTGACGGACTGAACAAACCGTTGAGTTTCCTCAAACCATTCATCAAGCCCGCCATTCTGTGGGTACATATTAAATTCTTGCATCATTACTTTTCGTACTGCTTTATAGAGTGCTGTAACATCATCAAACGTGTACGCTTGCACATCAATTTGATAGTGCTGAGATTCAGCCACAAACGTGTTACTCATACCCGATTCAAGCGCTGGTGGCTCTAAGGGTGTCACGATGATAAATGGCCCGCTGGTGTCATGTGGTTCAACGTAAGCATTCATTTGTGTTTGTGGGTTATCAATCAACTCTAATACTTCATCCGACTGTGAAAATGCCGTGAGTAGCTGTTCCCAAAAGTTCATCGCGACAACTCCTTTTCGACCGCTCTAAAGTATGCTGTTTGTGATTGTCTTAAAGCACGGGCAATGGCGCCGTGGCCTCTAGGCGTGTAGCGTTTCCCGTTCCGTGTATAGCCTTTTTCGTTCAGATGAATAATCCTGAAACGATCCTTCGGACCTTTCCAATAAATATAAAGTTTTAATGTGCCTGTGGTCGTTTCAACGTTTGAAATCTTCATTTCATCTAATGTCGCGCCTGTGTCCCGAAAGCTCATCATAGATTGTTGCATGTTTTTATAGACGATTTTTGCGCCTTCCTGCATGCCTTTTCGAGCGCGATTCTCCGCAATCTCTTTACCGATTCTTTGTTCGATTTCGACCATCATCTCTTTGACACCAGTCACTTTAACTCCCATAAGCCACACCCACTAACTTTAAAAGGCCTTTTTGTTTGGCCGGTGCAATGCTTTGGATGTTGAAAGTCTTACCGGTGTACATAATATCCTCAAGTTCGAACCAGTGTTTATATTCCGGAATGTAATCTTCTCGGGGGTGCGGAATCAAGATCGTAACCACAAATTCAGCGTTTTCAGTATTGACCACTTCATAGTCTTTAATGCTGCCCTCATAATGTTCAGCCATACAGAAATAGAGTTGTTCTTTTTCTGTGTCGCCACCGGGACCCCAACCACCGCCACCTTCTACATAAAATGTAACAGGTGTGTTGAGGTCGCCGGATGTGGTTTCAGGCCTCTGATAATGTCTGTTCGTCGGAGTCCTCATCAGGTGTCAACTCCTTTAAATTTCTATTTGAAAAGTTCATCACCATACTCATAAAGTTTTCATCGAAATACTCGAGAGCATCGTTCATGTCATATCGAGTACGATTGAACACCAGCTCTTTGCCTTCGTTTTCTTCATCCATTGGAAACTCTCCACATTTTCTTGATAAAAAAATATAAGAGTTTTTCATGAGTCTTTTAATATCTTTGTCTTTATGAGAATAATAAATGTTACGACTGAGTTTGAATTCTTTTACAATATCATCTGTGATTTCCATTGGTCATCACCTACTTTTTTAACGCTTCGATATAGTCAACCTTTTTAATGGCGCCGTCTTTTCCAGTGCCGTTAACGACAAGACCTTTGTCATCCGCCATTTTCTTTAACTGCTCGAATGATTGTTCATTCAATCCTTTTTCTTGCACTTCACTTTTTTTCTCTTTCATCGTTTTGATTTCTTTTCCGGATAAATATCCTTTTTCGACAAGTTCATTCACTCTGTCTTGTGCGCCTGTGAATTTATCACCTTTGACAAACACCTTATTTTTCTCTTTTAAGCCTTTGAATGGTTTTAACACTCTGCGTTCATAAGTTTTTTCAGCCATCTATAATTCCTCCTTTAATTTAAAATAAAAAGACACTCTTTCGAGTGCCCTATACTTCTGGAACTGGTTCTTCAATGCCACCAAGTGGCGCAATGTTCAAGTCGTACACCGCTGAAGCTTTGTTATCCACCGGCATACCGTGCGCAAAGTGCTTCGTAATAAATAAGTCCATGTCTTCCATTGCAAATGTCTGGTCGTATTTCTTAATCGTTACATTACCAGTGTGTACCGCTTCATAACGGTTACCAGCCAGCGCAACGACCTTACTTGCCGGAACACCTTCAGATGCAACGACATTGATGTTAAATGGTAGCGAGGTTACCCATGCGCCATTCTGTGTTTGCATAGTGTGTTGTGCTTGTACAAGGAACTGATCTTGTGGATTGACAACAAGAGACACAGTACCTGCAATGTTTGTTGGTTTACCGTTCTCTTTTGTAGAAAGGTTTGTCATAACGTGAGCCAATTCGTGCGCTGTTGTTTTTGAATCGGCGAAAGTTAATGAACCGAGTGACGTTTTATCTGTCACCGTACCTGCTTCCAAGTCGTAATCTTTCGTCATACCGATTGGTTGGTTAACCGCTGAACCACCACCATTTACAATCCCTGCTTCAAGTCGAATACCAATCGCTTCAGACAGTTGTGCTCTAACAAAACGTTCCACCCATTCCGGGCCGAACTCAATTAAGTCTTTCGGTACTAATGCGAAAGCTGTCAATTTGTTTTGAGAGAAGTTAACCACTTTGAAGTCTGCATCGATTTGACCTTGAATTCTACCGAAAATCTCACCCCATACAGCCTGACCGGACGGGTCAGCAAGCACCAGTCGAGTATTTAAACCGGATAACTGGAAATTGATTCTCGCAAGTAATGGACGCGCTTGAACGATGTCATCAAAGACGCGTTCAATGATTGTTTCGGGTAAAATCTTTTCTTCTTTATATGTTTCAGTGTTCGGGTCTACCATTTCATTAAAGAACTTACGCTCTTTGTTTGTTAGTACGTTTCTGCCACGCGCAATTGCAATATTCGTGTCGTCTGTACCATTCTGTGCTTCACGGCGTGCCTGATCCATGATATCCTCTTTAAGAGTTTCAGAGTAAGCCGTCATGTATTCACCGTGTAGATTTTCAACCACTTCAGGCTCTGCACCCTCTTTAACTGCTTCGTAGTATTCTGCGCGTTTTGCTTCCACTTTTTTGTGAAGATCGTCCTTGAATTTAATTACCATATTTTTATACTCTCCTTATTTTTGAATTAAAAATAGAGCCTTTTCTTCGGCTCTTGTTTTTGGGGTTCTATATTATTTTTTATTGATTTAATCTCGTTTTGCATTGTGGACATCATTTCTTTGAACTCTTCCATATCAGTAATGTTTACGTTAACTGATGCTGTGACAGGTTCGCCCTCTTCCGGTTCTTCCACTTCCGCTTGCTTGCTCGATTTCTCATCCGCAAAACCTTTATCAACTGCTTCATCTGCTGTAAACCACGTTTCACCAGTTAGTAGCTCATCAAGCTCTGTCTTGTCAATGCCTGAACGTTCGTTGTAAATATCAACAAGCGAACCATCGATAGTATCGAGTGCATTGAGCGCTTTTCTGATTTCTGTTTTATCACCCCATGCCAGCGTGGAAGCCTGGTGAATCATCATTGATGAACCAGTGTCCATAATCACTTTATCGCCAGCCATCATTATGATGGATGCGGCGCTTGCTGCAAGTGCTGTCACTTCAATTGTGATGTTCGACGGGTGGTTTTTCAGATAGTTATAAATTTCAATGCCAGCGAATACATCGCCGCCACCTGAATTTAATCTGACTCTTATGGGTCGGTCTACATCGTCGAGCGCTTCAGCGACAGATTGAGGGTTGATAGTATCAACGCCCATAATCATGTCAAAAATATCCGGCTCTCCGACAAATCCTGAAAGTGTGAGAATATGTTCATCTTCTGTCGTTTCATTTTTGAATTTGTACTTTAAGCCATTTTCAATGAGTTTCCGTTTCGTCATTCATTCTCACCTCCTTCATCGTAATCAATTAAGTTCGCTTCGTCTGTTTCATCATCTTCATCTGCATGCTGATAGTTTCGAGTTATCAGGAACTTATCCATTTCAGGATCATCCACCCTTTCATCCCCGAACTTCTCACGAACCTCATTTCGGCTGTAAACACCACTTGAAACAAGCTTGTCTCCGGCAGTCGCATTCCTTAACGGATCAATGCGGTTAATACCATAAATCGTAATATGCTGACCGTTGAGGTACTCATGTACTTCAAAAAGTTTCGCGTTCAATTCATCCGAAATCATTTTCGATAATGGATTGATACAAAAATTAATGTATGCCTCCATCGTGTTTTGCAGGTCTGCGGTGTCACCGTGTATAAGATTTACTGGAATCCCAAGAATTTTAGCCACATCATCGATTAAATCCCGTTTTAACTTCACTAAATTATTAATGGATTCATCACGTTGAGCGCTTGAATTTGTTAAGTTTTCCAACTCGATACCTTCACTCAAAGGAGCAAGTGCGACTGAGTTATTTTCGAATATCTCGCGTAATCTGCTCACTTGTTTTTGTTGTCTGTTGAATGTTTCGTCATCAGCTGTCCCGCCATCTTTAAATTTAAATACACCGCGGAACTGGTTGAAGCGCATACTGTTTTCGAGCATCTGCCCGAACAACTTGCCGTAATCGCTGTACAGTTCATCAATAAATGACGAGAGTCGTTCATTGTTGTAATTGAGATATAGAACATCGCCCATCGCGAAACTGCGTTGATAGGTGTAATCCTCAATCATCACATCAGTGAAGACGTCTTCGTATAATGCATATGTTTCGCGATTGAAAGAATCGGCAATGACTAAATCCTCTGTATCAGTTTTGATGACCAATACTTCATTTTCATGAATGAGTTTATAAACGAATCGCTGCCAAAAGTCCGATGCGCTGGAGTCGGTATTCGGACGGACATTTAACTTGTGATAGAGCGTATCTCTATTAACACGTTTGTCATTCATGACTCTGAACTCACTGTTTGCAATGGTCCTTGCGATATAATTGATACAGATATTGAGCGCGAGTCGTTTTAAATACACTCTGTTTGTTGTTTCAATAAGGACCATATCGCCCATTCGCATTTTCTTTTCGCCAGTTTTAAAAAAATCTAAAATCTTCACACTGTTCATCACTCCTTTCAATAAAACTATCCAAGCATCCTGTCCAATGCATCCATTGACTTTTTGATATCCTTTTGAACGATTTCATCACTTTTGAATAATGCATGTAAGAATGCGTGAAAGCCGTCTGTTTTTCTGCGGATGGGGTCCTTCTTGATGTATTCTTTGTTGCCATCCTTCTTAATCTTGACCGCGGTATTTTGTGTATTCCACCGCATCAGCGGATTATCGCCCCAGATGACTTGATGATTATTAAATATCAATTCAATGCGCGGGGACATTTGAGCATGTACGGACGGCATATAGTTGAGTGGCTCTAATTCAAATGCAGCATCTTCAAATGCCTTTCTTGTAATGTCGTATCGAAATCGGTCTATCATGACCTTGTGCACTCGGATATTGAGCTGCTTCATTTCTTTCTGGACCCACTCGACAAGTAGTTCAGGGTCAATTGTCGGCCGGTCTACAATCGTTAACAGACCGTCTTTCTCCCACTCTTTAATTGGTGGTTTCAACTTCACTTTGTCCAGGAACCCTTTACGTGCGAACTGATGAGAGTGCCATACATAATCGTTATCAATCCTAAATAAAAAGCCGACCGCTGCGAAGTCTGTCGTATTCGCATAGTCGACGCCGACGATTGCTGTTCGATTGTTTAATAAAGGCATTGGTCGATTGGCCTTCATGATGTTATCAAAACTGGTTACCGTCGCTGTCGGGTCTTCTTCAGGTAGGTTCATCCGTTTGGTAATGAACTCAATCATTCCCGAAGGGTCATATTGCAACTTCATGAACTCTTCATGGATTTCTTCAAGTAATATTTCAGCATATTCACTATGCGGCGGCTCGAGCATCGGATTGGATTTCGGCCACAAGTCCGGGTTCTCATATTCTTCGCGTTCATCAATTTTACAGATGAACGGGAATAGTTTTGATTCTGGATGTTCGCCGTCGAGTATCGATTCGGCAATACTCTTTTGCATGTCCATATAGCCATCGCGCACATAACCTTCTGTACCGATATAAAATGTTCTTCCATCTCGGACTTTACCCAGCCCGGAGCGGAACACGTTGATCAGTTCAGACGTTTCATATTGGTGTATTTCATCAAATACTAAAAAACCTTGCCGGCCCCCGTCTTTCGTGTTCGGATTGGAGGTGGCAAAGTCAAATATTGCACTGGTTGATTTTGACAGTGTTTCTGTTTTGGTTGACGGAAATAGCTGTCTTAACTTTTTGGAACGGTCATTATTGATTGTGTTGTGAATGTCGTTGTAGCTCGTTTTCGCCTGCTTCTCGCTGTTCGCGACAACTGTGCCGTGATAATTATCCACGCCGTGCAAGCCGGAAATGAGATAGTGTGCGATACCAGATATCAAACCGTTCTTACCAGCACCGCGCCCCATCACCCAAAGAAACTCTTTATAATAGGCACGACCATTTTTCTTATGATATAAAAATATAAATGCGATTAAGAACTTTTGAAACGGCCGTAATTTAAAGTGCCAACGCTCGATGAAAGTGATGCATTGTTCAATCTGATCATCATCGAAATACAGCTCACCAGACTTTACTTTTTTGAATATGGTATTGTCCAAATGCTTGAATAATTTGAAGCGGTCCAGATTGATTATCTTTTTATTTCTATTGCAGTATTGAATGTAATCCGTCACGTAATGATTAATCTGTTTAGTGCTTTTCTCAGGTTTCATTCTAATAAATCACTATTCGATATTTCGGGATGCGACTCTTCTTTGATGCGATATCTTTCGTGTTCTTTGACGTGACGGTCTATTTCTTTCTTTAGATTAATCAGTTGTGCGTTGATGTTTTTTAGATCATTGATAAGAGGGTGTGCCTTCGTGAACTCTTGCTGCCCATTCTTAACAGTAACCGTGTATTCTTCTTTTCTTAATATCGTTTGCATCTTTCTATACATCTGAACGAGTTGCACATATCGATGTACGTTTTCCACGACTGAATAATTATTTTCGTCGATGCGTTCCATGTAATATTCTCTGATATGTTTTAATGCAATCGCCACTTAACACCCCCCCTTCCTTTTCGACCCCCTACATGAGAGTTTTCTATAGTAAATTTGGAGAGTTGATTCCCCTCCACCGGTTCCCCATCCGAAATATAAAAGCAATTCGGTTTGAGCCGGGGGTCTGTCCTTTCTTTTACCACATCTCATCATGGCTCCATTTATTTTTCTTCGGTTTGTTATTTTCTATCCAGCGTTCGTGATGTTGTTCGTGACATCTAAAACAAATTAAAACTAAGTTGTCCGGCGCGAGTCTAAGCTCAGGTCTGTCTGTTAACTCTTCTATGTGATGCACAATCAGAGCGTTCCTTTTCCTGCCGTTACGATTGAGTGCACCAGTATCAATAGTTAATAAACCTTTCTTCTTGCACCACTGACATTCATAGTTGTCTCTTCTTCTAATGTAATCTCTCATCCGTCGCCACTTCATAGAGTTATAGAATGTTCTGCGTTCATCTTCAGTGACTACCATTCAAGTTAATCGCCTGCCTTTGCTTTATGGATTTGGTTTTACTAATTCAGTTCGACAATTCCGGTTAAGACTTTTGGTTTCGCCAATCTGCTTTACGGTTTTGGTTATCTGGTTTGTGATTCTGGAAATGCAAAAAGGCAAACAGCTTATGCCGTCTGCCTAATTAGATGTAGCCGTATGAGTATTTAGATACATGGCTGGATCACTGCTCCCTTCTCTCATATAGAGTTAACAAGTTATGCATGTAATCCTCACCACCTTTATTCCAAAACTTTAACGAATGGATAACATGTTGTGTATAATAGAATTAACTATTCTTAAAGTGAGGTGATAATATTTCTAGTTACTTTAACAACGTCAATAACTTCAACTACTTTGGCAATAGCATGGCAGATGTGGCGGCAGCAGCTAGCTACTCCAACACACTCGCCAATGTAGCTAAAGAGATGACTGTGAACCTCAGCCCTTTGCAACAAGCGGCGCAGCAAATCGACATGAGTCTAAAGCCTGCGAGAGAACAAATGAGATTAAATTCAACCTTGAGCGAGAGCGTAAGAGAAAAGATGTTCATCAACCAAGAGTTTTTTGATAGAATCGCTCCACGATTTGATATGTCCTCTCTTGCCATCCCTCAATTCGAAAGTGCACTTAAAGCAATGAATATCTCGGCTATCCAAGAAATGCAGGAGTCGCTCGCCTTTTATAACGAATCTATTTTGAACGAGATGATGACCAGGCAACTTTATGTCAATGTCGCTACCGCTGAAGTTAGTGATGATCTGAGCGAAGATCAAGAATCTGTATGGTATGAAATTCGTGACAAATTATTTGAATACTCCCCTACAGTCATTTACTATGCTCTCGGTATTGGATTAGCAACTTACACTACTATTCAGATCATTACTGACCCTACAGGTTTGGAATTTATAACTACTGTAGCTGGTCATTACCATAATGAAGAAACTGCAAGGCGTAACAAAGACCGTGACACTTAATAGTGCAACGGTCTTTTTTTCTTTGCAAAGTCATTATAATCCGAATCGATGTAAAAAAAGAAATAGCGTTCCTTCTTTCTCTTATGTCTCTTACGTCTCTTTCTTCTCATGTTTCTCTTTTGTACCGGGCTGAGAATTGAACAGTATAATGACAATCTGGTCGATTCGCTCATACAGGTTGCGGTTGCTGATGTTGAGAAGCACTTTAATACGTTGCTTATTCTCCCCTTGCTTGAGCAATTGTAATATGTGGTAGTTTTTATCGCTGTTGATATGGGTCTCATGTGTATCGATAAATGACACTTCATGAATCAACTTCTCCAGTTTACGCCGTTCATTGTCATTGCGCATGATTATGGATGACACCTTATCTCCGGTCTGACCCTGTCCTTTAGGCATCGCAGACTCTATGCCGTATTGAGCTGTGCTTGTACTGTCCGACTCATACACCTGTGATTGTATGAGTCGCTTCTTCCAATGATAATCGTTTATGATTTGCCTGATGTCGTTTATCAAATACAATTGCGCCACCCCTTATATTACTTATCTTCTAACATCATCTGCTCTTGAGCGTCTCCATCCGCTTCCACATAACCACGCGCCGGATCATACTCTTGCCCTTCAAATATCTCGTCGTTGACCTTCTCTTCATCTTCGAGGAAGAGTTCATCCCTCATGTAAAAGAGTCGCTCTATCTGGTCGTTGATGAAGTCTTTGTCTTCAATGTCGATGGTGAACTTCGGCTTGACTGCCTTGTTTGTTATTGTGGCTTGCATCACTGCGCCCGTCTCTGTCCATTCGAGACTAAAAGTTAAGTGTTTGTCCGTAATGTTGAATGTGTTGAACAATACCTTGTCGTGGTCCACACCAAATGTCTTTACAATAAGCTTTTCTGATTCTCTAATGTTTCTCATTTTGTTTTCTGTAGTCATTAATAATTCTCCTTTATGAATTGTTTATATACTTTCATGTGTTCCGTCAGTGCGTCCTCGTCAATGCTATACTCCACGCTTTCGGCAACGACTCTATCTTCGACGAATGCTTGATTCGTTTGCATACCCAACTCGATAAGGTGACCGAGATTAATATATTTTATTTCTGCTTGCATCAGCTTCATGTACCTTTCTTCAGTAATGGTGACTTGATTGTTTTTCATTTAAACAACTCCTAATTAACAGATGATGTAATATCATGTGCATGAAAGTCTACGACAAATGAGTCTTTCATCGTCCATTCGTCATAAACAGTCACTGATAACCGCGACACTTTTAATGTCTTATATATCTTCTTATTACGTTTTAACAACATTCGTTTAATTCTATTAATCGTGCCCTCAACATCGTTTGGGTTGAATGCGCCATCGAATGGTTCGACTGTAATAAATGCACAATCATTATATATTTCATCGACATACAATGATTTCAACAAGCAATTCTTTTTACACTGACAATTGAGTATGCCATGCAAAGTATTTTGTAAGTGTCCATTCAACATAGCGTTCATTCTCTCACTCCATTCCTTTTAAATTGCCCTGTAGTTCAAACGTTTTAACTTTTATGATACATAACACCTAAATGATGTTAATGCCTCTCACAATCAATCCTGTGCATTTCTAGGACTATGCGCGAGCCTTTCTCTTTTGCGCTCGTCGTTTCTTCTGCAACTCGTCATATTCAATCCAACCGTATTTATCACCGTGTTTTATGTTCTTACACAGCCATACGATCAATTTATCCTGGTGGATGTATTCAGCCAGCTTACGTTTCATCTTTGCGTCCGGTGTCGCCATGCCTTTGATGTCGATGTATACCTCATGACCGTCGTGATACTTCACTCTAAAGTCGAGTCGGTAATCCATCTTGCGGCGGCGCTTGCCGTAGTAGTCGAATCCTGGATGTAGATTGAGAACCGGCTGTAACTCTATTTCTGTGATGTAGCCGGCTCTTTGTTTAACCAGCAGATGTTCGTAGTATTCGGCTTCGGCGGTCGAGTCGAATTTAATGCCGTCGACGACTTTCTTCTTTGCTCCGTATTTGGTCAATGGTCATCACCTTTTTCTTTGCGGTTCATTTAATCAGCCCCTTAAGATTGCTGTATGCTATGAGACGTGAAATTCACGACAAAAGCATCTTTCATCGTCCATTCGTCGTACACAGTTACTGTGAGTTCTTCCACGCCCAAAACTTTGTGTATCGCTTTCTTCCTCCTCAACAACGTACGCTTGATTTTGTCTATGGTTTCTTCTATTTGATTTTGATTGAACGCATCATCGAATGGTTCGACATCAATGATCGCTGTATCGCTATATATTTCAGTGACATGTAAAGATTTTAGCAAACAATTACCTTTGCAATTACAATTCAATAATCCGTGCAGCGTTTCTTTTAAGTGCCCATCCAGCATAGAGTTCATTCACTCCGCCTCCTTGTAAACTTCTTTCAAACCTCTTCTAAGCCCTACATCATGACCTTCCGAAAATCCTTTATTGTAAATGGTTCTTATAGCCTCTAAGTAGTCAGTGTCGAGATTCATTCCGTTATCCTCTAAAAACTCTGCTATTTCATAGTCTGTCATTCACTCCACCTCGCTTTCGACATGTGTTACCGCCCGATAGCATTGATTCATTACGAATAGTGCTTTCTTATGAAACTCTATCTGTTTGTTGCTGTCTTGAAAATCTCTGGGTAATTCATCAATCATCATCAGCGTACGCTTTATAAATTCATCCCACGCCTTAGATTTGGCGTAGACTTCATTGAGTTCTTCCATAAGTTTGTCCGAAAGCGGTGCGTTATTATTGACAAGAATTTTCACGCTGTCCTCATATTTATAACTCACTCTAATTCACCTCGCTTTCGACGTCATTCGTAATGATTTCTATTTCATCTAATAAATTTTCGTAATTAACTAAATCTTCGTCACCTTCTCCTAAACCAGTATTTTCGTCGATGACTTGTTCTATTTCATCATACGCTTTTGCTTTGGCGTAGACTTCATTTAATTCGTTTATTTTATTATAATAATTATCTGAATCCTTTTGAGCGATGCTATTCGGTTCAGGGCCTATATCATCTAAAATTTCGTCTTTATATTCATAAATCATCTAACCACTCCCCAATAATTGTATATGTGCATGTTGCGGTTGGCGTTTAGTAGTTTCCCGCCATACGTTCAAAATTGATCTTATTCTTACGGTTGTATGCGTCGATAATATCTTTTGAAGTGAAGCTGTAGTGATCGAGTATTCTCAATGTCGTGTACATCGTGAAAGGTAAATCATTCACCAATTTCAAGTAATTCTTGATTGCTAAATCCGTCAATTGACTTCCTGACATCATTCCGTCTAAAGACACTAGCTCTTCATGTAAATCTTCTGCTGTATTCATTTTATTCACTATCAACATTACAAAGTGAATGACATCAATCGCTTCATCAATAATCTTTTCACGGTCTACAGGTTTCGATTTCCAATACTTCCAATTGTCCAGGTCATGGCATTCATTGATAAATTCTGCTTTTTCCACGGATAGAGCGATGTAATGCTTGTCGTCCATATCAAGCCATTCATTTTGACTGATGCCTTTCTTCTCTCTGATGTTTTTATCCAACTTTTCCTGTTGTGTCAGCAGATATTCAATGTCTGCAGCTGTTATTAGTGTTTTCATTTTGTGTCCTCCATTCCGTTTCTCGTCATTGCTTCAAGCATTTTCATTCTTACGTTTGTCTGCCCAGAAGCCATCAGCATGTCAATATATGAATCGTTGAACATGTCCAGCGCTTCAATGTCCTCACGGATAATTGGTAAGTCGTCCATGAGTTTGTCGTACATGACCTGGTGTGGTGTTTTTGGGTAGATAATGAGTTTGATATCGTCTAGGGTTTTCATATTGTCATGCTCCTTCTTCTGTAATCTTCGCCACTGATTGCAACAATCATCGTGTTCTCTGTCATACGACTGAACACACGGGCCAATTCCGGTGACTTAGTAAAGTCTTTGCTGTTGTAATTCGTTGTATAGATGGTGCATTTGCCACGCCTGGAATCCACAAGCCTAAATAGTTCTGATACTTCAAACTCAGTCATCCTGTTTGCGCCGACATCATCGAGTACAAGCAAGTCTGCGTCCCTTGCCATTTTAGATATTGGGTGCCTTTGATTCTTATCGCTGAACTCTTGCTTGATTTTGTCGATATAGTCCGGCACGGACATAAACAGAACTTTGTAGTGTTCATCTGCGATCGATTTTCTAATGGCAGCGGCGAGATGCGTCTTCCCCGTTCCGTATGTGCCTTGAAATAAAATGTTTTGCCCTTTCTTTAAGTGAGCCTCGAAATCATTGATGTAATGTCTCGCTACGTTGAGTGCGTGTTTTTGTGCATTTGATTCCGCCTGGTATTCATCCAATGTCTTTTCTCTGTAGTCACCATAAATCAGTGATCGATTATCAAACGTTTTGGCGTTAATTTCTCTTTGCTTTGCATTAATCAATTTCGTTTGTTCGCAAATACATCCGGCGTCCCTGATTTTTTCGGTGCCATCTTCGTAAGTGGTAATGACTTGCTTTAATTCCCTTTGACACACATCGCATTTCTGCGCAGATCCATCGTCATTTGTCAGATGAATCACTTGTGTCGTGAATTTTCTATTATCATCCATGAAGTCTCCGATGCCTTTCATGTAAATAACTCCCTTCTAAAATAAATCTTGATACTGTGATTGACCGGGGAATGATTCTTTTTCGTTATCCCTTTGATTCTCCATTGCATTTATATCCGATAATTTTTTAGTGTTTTTGTTCCGCCAATTTCGGATGATGCCTCTCACATAACCGACCGTCCTTTTATTGCTATCCACACCAATTTGTAATGCTTTAATAATTGCATCCTTTTCGAATCCCTCTTGATACCAACCATCCAATTCTTCAACCGACGACTGACCGATCGTTCCATAGCCGTTGTTTTCGTAAAATGAGATGACTTCTCGCAAGTCAGATTGTCCCTTATTGTCGTTATTAGCATTATTGTCATTATTGTCATTATTGTTTGTATGCATTCGTGATGCACTCGCGTCGCTTTCGTGATGCATTCGTGATGCATTGGCGGTGCTTTTGTGTCGCTTTTGCAAATCTTCATTTTGGTATAAGTCATAGTTGACAATGGTTACAACGGTTTTTTTGGTGTCGCTTTTTGCGGTCAACATTCCGTCGCTCTCCAATAATTTTAAAAAGTTTTTTACTTTGTTGTTGGACCATGACCAACGCTCACATAACTGCCGGATACTGGTTATTTTTTGACCTCTTTTGACAGTTACAAGTTCGTTACCTAGCAATATCTTTTTGTCTTTATGATTGACCATTAGAAGCAAATCAATCCATGCTTCAAACTTTGAAAATTTCCTTTTCTCTTTAAAGGTCCAATGATCTTCGATGCTTCTGTATAAGCTAATCCAACCAGCCATATAATCACCTCACATTCAACTGGTCGGCATCATTTAGAAAGGCAAATCATCATCCCCGACATCCACCGGCCCGCTCCCCTGAAATGGATTCTCCTCGACCTTCTGCTGCTGATTATTCTGTCCTCGAGCCTGTCCGGGTGTCGGACCGTAGTTATTACTCTGATAATTATTATTCGACTGCCCCTGATTACTGCCTTTTGGCTCTAAAAACTGAACACTATCAGCAACAACTTCAGTCACATATACACGTTGACCTTCTTTGTTCTCATAATTCCGCGTCTGCAATCTGCCATCAATCCCGCACAACTTTCCTTTACTCAAGTACTGATTAACTGCTTCAGCTGTCTTTCTGAAGCACACCACGTTGATGAAATCCACCTGCTGTTCGCCATCTTTATTGCCGAACGGTCGATTGACCGCAACATTGAAACTCGTCACTGATACATCGTTCTGACTCACTCTTAAGTCGGGATCGCGGGTTAAGCGACCGACCAATACAACTCGGTTTATCATTTAAAATATTCCTCCATGTTTTTATTTAATTACTGCTCTGCATTCGCTACATACGGTAATTCTTTCAATACCTGTGTCGTCGTATTTAACACCGCTCGACACTTTCGTACTGCCACACTGTTTGCACCTGTACCATTCGTCTGCTTTTAAGTTTTCGATGTTCACCTTATCCACTTGTAGAGTGCTGACTAAATCTCTGGCATCTGACACTTCTTTTACAGCCTTGTTGTATGCTTGCTCCCAATACTCTCTGCGCTCTTTCAATTCCTTATCCAACCGTTCTCGTCTATCATTGTCCAATTCCATCATCGAACCTAAGAAGTGATTACTCTTCTTCAATTCTGCAATTGCCTTCTTCCTAATTTCAGGGTCATCCGACTTTGATAGTGCGAACATTTCATCTTCGTACTCTTTATTAAATTTGTCTTTGAGAGTCTTCATGTGTGGCATAGGGTCAACAGCCACTGTGTGCGTCTCGTCATTAACTTCCTGATACAATCTATCCTTTTTACGTTTCAGATGCTCTAAGCGGTCAATTTTGGCTTTCTGCTCGGTTAAAAACTTGATTTCCTTTTCTTCGTCTGCAATTTCACGGTCGATTTCGGATTTGGGTTCGAAGGTGTATTTTATATATAAATCTAATTTAGATATCCAATTTTTCCAGAGTTTACTTTCTGTTATTGCAATTAGTATCCACGCTCCAACAACTCCCAGAGCCGTTCCAAAAAATATTGACAGTGTGATTCCATCCATACCTATCGCCTCCTACACATATTCATAAGCTCTGATACTCCGAAAATCACACCAACAATCGTCCAGACGACTGCTAAAATTGTTATCAATGTAATGAGTAAGGTCATTTAATCACGTCCCAATCTATCGAGTGTAAGCACTACAAAACACAATGCAATAAACTGTAAATATTCATCTTGGAAGACGACGAGATAGAAGAATGATATGAGTACTGCTACCATCAATAAGAATCGGGTCATTTCCCACTACTCCTTTCAGTCGCTTCATACAGTCTTACGCTTATGTTTATGCCTTTATATTCTTCAGAACGTTCGTTGAAGAAATCTAACGCCCAGCCTTCATCTGTCGTTTCCAATACAACGTTGTAATCAATTATCACTAAATAGACTTTATCCATACGTTCATTCCTCCACTTTTAAAATATATCTATCTTTAAATTCAATGGTTCTGACTGTATAAGTCGGAAACTTACTCTGCGCCAGCCGTGCCAGTGTCTGGATGAATTTCTTGTTGCGTATCGGCTTATAATAGGTGATGTGGCACGGTGGATGGATCAATCTCAGTTCGCCTTGCAGCAGGCTGTTTGTAGGTTTCATCTAAAACAACTCCATCTGATATTTATTCGGTTTTCCAACTACTGTCACACGTTCATATCTCACTTTATTCCGTTTGACCATCGGGCCATGCGATATGATTTTTAATCGCTCCTTTAAACGTCGCCAGCACACCTCACACGTGCGCCGTTCTTCTATCGGGTGTAAATCATCGTCATGGTATTCAAACAGGAATGGCAAGGCAGATTTAAGTTCCTGACACTCCTCGCAACGTTTCATGACTTCACACTCCATTTAGTAAACATGTGGTCAAACAACATCCTTGTATACGGCTGCGGTTTCCACTCCACTTTCTTAACAGGTTTATTAATCGTTATGACCTCTTTTAGCTCAGGATCATACTTAGTATCTGTCGGCGTTGGTGCGTACTTATCATTTAGTGTGTGTCTCACTCTCACTGTCTCGTCCTCCAATTTCACTATTGATATATCACTTCTTCTCTTGGATGATGGTGCAGAATAAAAACGTAAAGTCTCTTCTTTAACGTCCAGTATTTCAGCCAGTTGGGGTATTGACCCACTATCGATAAAACGTTCTTGTCGGTATAAGGCGTATACTGGATAGTCCGTGGCAACATGTACAATGTCGTAATCCTTTGAAGCGCCATGAATGTACCGACTGACCCGATTTGACGACAACCCCAGATATTCCGCAATTTCATCTGTATTGCCTGTGACTAAAAACTCATTATTTTTATAGCAGCTATAAATCTTTCGTTTTCTCGCCAATGATTATCACCTCGCTATCCTCACAGGCACGCCCGTTACTTCTTGTATTTTTTCTTTGAATTCATTTGCTTTGGCATTGTCTTTCGATAAATGGATCAGTGTGATTTCTTTCAGTTTCGATAAGTCGCTTGCCTGTAAATACTTAATGGCGTTCTCTAAGTTCAAGTGGGACTTCATGATTCGGTTTGCCAATGCCCTGTGTAGCACTCCGTTTTCGACCCGCTCCATCATGTAGTCGTAATCATGATTGACCTCTAACATCATGTGAGAGAGTCCTTTAAAACGATAACGAATGTAGTACGTGTCCGTTGCAAACAGTAGCTTACTACCGTTGTCACTGCGTATGAGGAAACCACACGGCTCCGCCACATCGTGCTGTGTCTCAAACGGCTTGATGGTTAATGTGCCAATCTTGATTTCATCCATGTAATTGAATGTTTTCAGTCTGTGGTGATGGATTTTGAGTGCTTCCTTTGTGCCGTTTGTCATATAACAGTTGAGACCCGCTTTTAAATACTGTGCAGTGTACTGCGAATGGTCTCCATGCTCATGAGTAATCAGAACCGCTTTAACCTGCCTAGTTTTAAAATTAAGTGCCTGTTGTACCTTTTCGAACTGAATACCGGATTCAAGAAGAATGGTAGTGATCCCGTCCGAAATTTTGTAACAGTTTCCGGACGAGCCACTGCCGATGGTTTGGATTTCCATTTAAAATGGATTCTCTTCTTCGTCATCAAACGACGCTTGTTTTTGCTCTTTGACTTCTCCAGTTTCTTTGTCGTGCTCCGGCACTGGTTCAGGTTCCACATCTTTAAATTCCGCATCCATTGGTTCATCAAAGTCGAGTGCTTCTGTCGCTTGATTCTCGTCCACCTCTGCATCAAACACCTCTTTACGCTGTCTGTTGTCCGCTTCCTGTGCGAACTTCAGTAAGCCTTCATCAGTTGAAGTATTGATATAACGTTTAGAAGCACGATTGATCACCGTCTTTTTAGCCATTTCTTCTTTAAAATTGTTGTGTGTTTTAGAACGCTTTAGCGCTTCTCTATCCTTAATCATTGATGACTGCATCCATGCTTGCTCAATCTGTTCAATGGTCATCACTTCAACGTGATTCGCCTTATCTTCGAATACTATCGTTGCGTATGCGCCAACAATATTGTCCTTGTTCACACTGCCAAATTTCTGCTTGTGCTTTGGATTGACAATTGAGCCGTTCTCGTCGATGTCATAAGAGAAATCATCGTCCTTATAGATGACTTGGCTCACGACATTTGATGCCCCTGCATCCCTTTTCAGCATCATCACGTTACCGTGATAGCTACGTTGTAATTGCATGCTATTTCCGTATGGAATGAAATACGCTTGATTCTTCGCCGGATTGAGTCCTTGTGTGACCATGTCAAGCAGAGCATTCGCCTTGCTCGCATCTGAGGTATTCATCAATTTGTTATCCTGACTGATTTTTAACCATGCCTGCTTCATTGCGTTGGATGCAGAATAATCTTTCGGCAGTTCGAGATTACCTTGAGATTCCAACACTTTAACCTTATTCAATACACTGTCCGATACATTTTTTTCTGCGAGTAACTGGCTTTCTACCTTTTGTAATTGCGTTTGATTTTGTTCGGTCATTTTTATTCAGTCTCCTTTGGTTTAATATCTATAATTTCTGTAATTTCGCATTGGAAAAAATCTACTAATTTTTGTAACGTGTCAAATTCAATTCCTTTGGAATATCCATTTGCTAGGTTCGATATAGTTGTCCTTGAAAGCCCGGTGCCCTCATGAACATCTTTAATACTTAATCCTCTGCCATAAATGAGTGCTCTGAACTTCAAATAGGTCATATCATCACTTCCAGTTCAACTTATCAATGACGTAACGATCATCTGGATTGTTCTCTTTAATGGTCTTCAACTTCTCTTTCGCTTCCTTTTCGTTTTTGGCAGTTGCAACTCTTTTAAATGTCTTGTCTGATTTTTTAAAAATTCCTAGCATATTATTCAGTCTCCATTCTTAATTTTTTATCCGGCTCACTCACAATGAGTTGTATCTGCTGTGATTCCGATTCTTTCAGTTCCGTCACTGCTTCAGAGTTATCCACGAACATGAATAACTCAATGCCGTAATACTTTGATAAGGTGTTTGTGATGTCGATGCCTGCGTTAATTCTCATTGCGTTATTCAGACCACCGTCGTAAGTCACGCCGTTGACCATGACCTCACACGTTTCCTTGATGTCGCCATTGACTTGCGTATGGAACAATTTAAATCTCGCAAGCTCGAACATCTGATTGACCTTGTCAGTAATTAGATTGACCTTCGTCTTTGTGAACTGATCGAGCAGATACTTTTGATGCTTCAAGTCCTCTATCGTGTCCAGCAGCGCCTCTTCCTCCTTGTGTAGCTCTTCAATTGATGTCCTGATGCGCTCAGACGACTTGTAATCGGACAAGATGCCCTGTGCATCCCTCAACACTTTCTGTTCGTGCATGATGTCCTCAGCCACCTTATTCACCGCTTCTGACTCAACCTCACGTTCGTTTCTTAACTTCGATTCCAGCTGTTCAATTTCTTTTTGAAGTGTCTTGTACTGGTCGTTGTTTTCAGCAGAAACTGTATTGCCTTTATGTTTGTGGAGTTGCGTCGTTTTCTGTTTCAGTTGTCTTTCGACCTCGTCCACTTTCATGTCAATGTCGTTGCGTTTCTCTTTGTTGGATTCAATGGCTGCCGCTAAGTCTTTGCCACTTTTAATCGTCTGATTCAGTTGGGTTTCATAGTTTTCCAGTTTTACTGATTTATCTTTGTTGAACTGCTTTTCCGCATGTGCTTTCGCTTCTTCAACCTTGTGCTCCTGGAGTGACTGACCGCACGACGGACACGTGTCCTCAACGTCTGCGTTAAACGTCTGCATTTCGACTTTGTCACGTTCCTTAGTGATTTCTTTGTACTCTTCAAGAAGACTGTCCTTACGAGCGGACAGGGTCTCAATTTCGCTATTGATACGTTTGATTTGACCGCCGTATATGTCCATGTCCGCTTCCAGTGACGAGATTTCACGTTCTAATCCGTTCACTTTATCTTGCGTGCCGGATTCTAAATCTCTTTTGAGGTTGTCCAGTTCGAACTGCTTATCAGATATTTGACGCTTGATTTCGATGACTGAACCGCAGTTCTGCAGTTCAACTTTCTTATTGTTAAGATTTTCAATTTCCTTTTCTTGTCCGTCGATGGTGATTTCGAGTTGGTCAATATCGCCCGAGAAGTCTTCATCTGGTAATTGATCGTTGAGTGTGTTTATCTTGACCGGAATGTGCTCCAGGTCTTCTTTCGCCTTCTTCAATTTCTCATTCGTAATTTTCATTTGGTCGTCCACGGTGTGTCGATGAATGAAGTCCATTAATGGCTCCAGCTCTTTACTGCTCTCAACCACTTGCTCATCCGATACATCGCCGGCAATTTCAAATAACATCTTGCGTTTGTCCTGCCAGTGTAATTTCGGGAATGCGTCGGGATTGGTCACTAACTTAAACACTTCTTCATCAATCATCTTGCCAATTTCAGTTTTATATTTCGTAATCGGGAATGGTACGTCGTCGATATATTGTTTGGTGGTACGTGAGTTTTTATAGTGCTTTTTCGTTGAACCCTCGACCTTTTCATAGTTCGGATGTGACTCTCTTTTGAGTGTTAAGTCATTGCCGTTATAATCAAAACTCGCTTCAACCGTCGGTACTTTTTCGTGGATATGATCGTTATTTTCATTTTTCGGAACGATATCTATTTTTTGGTCTTGCAAGCCTTTATCAAATAGCAACCAGTTCAGCGCAACGGCTGTGGTCGTCTTGCCAGTCGCATTGTCGCCGTAGATTTTCGCATCCTTGCCGTTGAAGTCGAATGACTCGTCCTTAATGCCTGCAAAGTCTTTGATTTTGAGTGTCAGTAATCGTAGTCGCATTTTCCAATCTCCTTTAATGTGATATATTTTAGTTGTGATATTTTTCATTTCGTCCTGTTGTCGCAGGGCGATTTTTATTTGTATTCAAAATCCACATCGCGCCAATTCGCTTTCAGTATCTTTAAATTCGAATCTTTACCCTCCTTCACCTGTCTTTGATACTCTTTGATTGCCCCCGCCCTACTTGTGTACGGTTTAGAACTACGGTACATATACCTACCACTTACAACTGCAACGATGTAACATTCATCCGTCACTTCCAATCACTCTCCCTTATCGCTTTTCTGATTTGTTCGTTGTACTCTGCTCTCCTGCTTTCAAAAGCTTTTGGTATGATGCCGCCACGCGTCATCCCGTGCGCCTTTTCTTGTTCTTCTGGTGTCATTGTCATTAACTGTTGATTTCTTCGTCTCACCGCATCCAGTTCATCCTGCTTATCTTCTAACTTTGAACGTAGCTCCCAATTTTCAACTTCAACTTCATACCAGCGCTGTTTCAGGAACTCAATTTCCTCCTGCTTATCCATCGGCCTCAACCCTTTCTAATTCGTAATCGGGAATGGTGTACATCGAGTCGATATTGTCATATAAGCAAGTGCCCCGCTTTTTCAGGATGTCGCCGTTCTCCAGCTCGATAAATTTGATACCGCCATGTTTGTTCCTTTGCACTTTGACGACGTCCAATTTTATATTTTTGCCTGTGTTGTAATTTGTTGCTTGAATGATCAATCACTTCACCTGCTCCCATAAATAATCAGTAAATTCATCTTGAATATTGTCATGCAATATTTCGATACTCTTTATCCTTTTGAAATCCGCGACGTGCCCGGACACCCAAACGATGAACTCATACATCTTGACTTCTGTGTGACTGACAGCGTTCTTGTATTTCAGAAATGCTTGGAATCTCGGTTGATATTCATCCGTAAACAATTCAAGTTGCTTCATTTAACCGACCTCCCAATACCCAATCGCTACATCACACATGTACAAAATCAGTGTGCCTACAAGTGTTATAATCCCTAGTGATACCAATCCCATGCCGAGCGAACCAACGCCGACAGTCGCGAAAAACAGCTGTAAATATGACATTAGAACCACCCTTTCTTTTGTGCGCTTTCAACTGCTCTGAGTTCCTTCTGTGCTTCAAGACGTGCGCTACGTTCTACAATTAATGCTTGATTAAGATTTGCTTTATTTTCCTGAAGCTCGTCAATTTGCTCTTTCATACGTTCGTAAGTTTCGAGTGACAATGTGACTGATTCTTGCATTTGATGCTCTCCTTTCAACATTCTGCTCACCCTTGCCCGAGTCGATTATTTTAATCTGATATTTCTTGCAGAATATCTTTCATATATTTTTTTGCTTTTTCCGTTTCCCACCAAATCTTTTTAGTGCCTCTGCGATATTCGATTGACCTCATGCGTGGATCATCAACAAAGTGTGTATTGAAGAATGAGAGGCTGATGCACATGAAGTCACACAACGTTTGTTTATCTGCAAACCATGCGCCTTTCATAGTTAGACCTCCAATAGTTAAAATGTTTGAACTTCAGGCTTAAAAAAATATTTATGAATATCTTTTTCTGGAATGCCCAATAACTTTCTAGCCCTTTCAATATCCCTGTCTTTCCAGCTGACTTTATTATTGAGCTTTAAAGATAGACTTCTTTCAGACATTCCAAGCGCTACTGCAAAGTTATATTGTGTGCCGTACTTCTCGATGATTTTTCCGTTAAGAGAAGAATAATCAAAACACATATTGCTACCTCCTTTCATAAGTTCAAATGTTTGAACTGACTCCATCTTATATTGTCTGTTGAACTAAGTCAATGATAAAGTTCAATTATTTTAACTTTAACTATTGAATATAAGTTCAAACAGTTGTACAATTGAATTATCAATAGGGAGGACATTATATGAAGAAGAAGACATCAGACAGACTAAAGGAACTCATGAAAGAAAGAAATTTAAAACAAGTTGATATTATTAATAAAAGTTTGCCGTACCAAGAAAAGTTAGGTATTTCAATGTCTAAAAGTCACTTATCGCAATATGTTAATGACAAGTCTAATCCTGACAACTTTAAGTTGTACCTTCTCTCTTTAACACTCGATGTAAGCGAGGGCTGGTTAATGGGTTACGACGTGGACAGGCAGCGCGTACCTGATGAAGAAAGAGTCGATGCAACTTCTAAAGTCGCTGATATCGTCACTCAATTAATTCCTAGTCGACAGAATAACGTTTTGCTTTATGCCGAACACCAACTGACAATTCAAAAGGAAGCCGACGGGAAAGTTATCTCTTTAAACTCATACAAAAATGATGTGGTCAACGTAGTGAATGTTAATGGATATGCTTCAGCCGGTACTGGAGAAACACTGACTGATGACGTGTTATTTACAACTCAAATAAAGGGATACGTTCCTCCGCACGATCTAGCGTTGCAGGTAAACGGAAACTCAATGGAGCCGATGTTTGAAGACGGAGAAATTATATTTGTTGAAAGAACACAAGATATTAATAGCGGGCAAATAGGAATATTTATCATTGAAGGAGAATCTTTTATTAAAAAGGTTTTTATAGAAGAAGAAAGGATCAGATTAGTTTCGCTGAACAAAAAATATGAAGATTTATTTTTCTACGACAACCAAAACATTGAATTGATTGGTAAAGTCATATTATAAAATAATTTAAAAGGAGTTTTATGGATGGATTTTTTTATTGCTTTACTCGCTTTGTTGTTCGGCTTTCTGGCAATTGCCGCTTTCATAGCGGGAGTCGTCATGTTAATTATATTGTTGGTGAAACTGTCGAAGAATAAACCGACGAAGAAAACAAGCATCACCGCCGGTTCGTTAATCGGTGGTTCGGTCGTCGCTTTCATTTTGACCATTATTTTGACAGTATCTTTGCCAGGTGACGAACAATCATCCAACACCACAGCAAGCTACCCTACAAGCAGTTCGGATGCACAGTCAGATGATGAGGACGATGAACGAGAGTATGCAGGCGTTGAAGTGGATGGGATGACAGATGAAGAAATCGACGAATCAATTGATGGCGCTTTGGAAGATGAAGAAGTGGAGGTAGTCGAGGAAGAAGAACCAGTTGAAGAAGATTTAATCACTGAAGAAATTGACGAAGAAGAAATCGAGGAGGACATCGGACCAAGCCGCGACGTTGAAAACTTAGACAACTATCGTGCGGATGTCGATGTTCGAGATATTGAGCGCAACCCCCATGAGTTTACTGACGAACTAATCACTTTTGAAGGTGAAATTATTCAAGTGATCGAAGAAGATTCAATGGTATTTTATCGAATCGCAGTGAATAGTGATTATGATCGCATTGTGATGGTGAGTGCCTTAACAGTCACACTGGATGAAAGATTACTAGAAGATGACTATGTGACAATTTACGGCATGTTCAACGACTTAATCACTTACGAGACTGTTATGGGTGGGAGTCGAACCATACCGGCTTTCGTGGCACATGGCGACAGAATAATATTACAGTAGCTCCTTAAACTCTTGCCCGAGTCAAAAGGAGAATCGGAATGAAAGTGACCAAAAGAAGTAATAAACACAATGCAATATATCAGTATAAAAATACCAGAGGAACATTCTGGGGCTATCGTCTGAAGTATTATGACGACGATGGCAAACGTAAAGAAGTGAAGCAGTCAAAATTCGATAGTGAACGTGAAGCTTTTGAACATTTGATGCAAATGCAGTCGGATATTGATAATGGTCGATTGAACAAAAATAATAATATCACTGTCGGAGACTGGTATCAGAATCATATGAACATGAACAAACCGGACGATGACGGCTTGAACGGACATTGGTCTTTAAATACCTACATCAACAGAGAAGTCGTATTCAGGCAGTATATCAAGCCGTTGATTGGTCATGTGAAAATGGATAAATTGACCCTACATTTATACCAATCCGCATTTATTAACGAATTAAGAAAAACATTGAGTGCGTCCACCGTGGATTTATACCATACATTTATGATCATTTCCGTGAATGCAGCAGTGAAACATAAAATTATTAAAGAAAATCCAATCATCGATGTTGTGCTACCTGAAGATAGAGTTGTCAAAGAAGATAAATTTATTGATGTGGATGAATTACAATTGTTTTTAAAAGACATGGAAAAGAATGATAATATCACGAATTATACCATTGCAAAATTCATGGCGTTCAGTGCGCTTAGAATCGGAGAATTGAGAGCCTTGAAATGGAAGTATGTTGACTTTGATAAATTGCACGTGAAAATATATGCTTCAATGACTAAAAATAAGTATGGACTCACCAAAGGAAAGAACAAGCGTATTGTGCCTGTGGATCAGTCAGTCATGCAGTTGCTTTCCGATTATCGTAAATGGTGCATTAAGCGGAAGTCCGGAATCTTGAACGAAGAAGATTATGTATTCATTTCAGAACAGAACGGTTCGCTCATTGGCAACTCGACATTTACATCAGCATTGCAAAGAAGTAATGAACGTACTGGATTAAACATCAAACCACACACATTAAGACATACTCACAGTGCTATATTGATTATGCAGAACCGCTCACTAAAAGCAATCTCCAAGCGATTAGGTAACAGTGAAGAAGTGTTAAGGAGTCATTACGGCCACGTGATCGACAGCGTAGATTTAGACACGATGAGCGCATTTAGCGAAGCATTGGAAGATAAAGCTGGGGCTGAAACTGAGGCTGATAATGATGTGGTACAGTTCAAACGTTGATGTGATAGGTTTTACAAGTCAGATAGATACTACTCAAGATAATAAGCATTTACCATTACAAAGACCGGCAGACATTGATTTTTCAATGCTGCCGGTCTTTTATTATGCCTTTTTTAATCCCCTATTATCTTTATATAACTTTTGCGACTGATAAAAATAGTCAGACAGTAGTTGTAGACAAAACCCCTTCTGCTAACAGAAGGGGTTTGTTATGAGCCGGGTCGAGACCCCTGCTCAATAGATTTAATTTTTCAGTGCTTTTCTAATACTGTTTTCGGCGTAGAAGAATAATCGGCCGAAAATGATACAGATTATTAAACTTAATAATATATAAATAATCAGCGGCAAATTACTGATGCTGTCTGCAATCAGCCAGAAATAGAACATCTGAACCAAAAATATATGATAGGAAGCTTTCCCCATTTTAACGATTAATCCGGTGACAGGATTATCCGCTTTGAATTGATAGGCATTCAATCCAATCACAATCAGTAATAACGTCCAAAAATAAGACGGTGCATGCTGGCTTTGCCAATATCTTTCAATGAAAAAGTTCCATTCCTGATAATACACACCCGCTATATAAACTGCACTTACAGTTGCTATAGGAATCAGCCATTTATAGTTTATCTTTTTAGGATTCAGAGCTAACCAGACCCCTAAAACCAAAGCAAATAAATAACGGACGACTATTACTCTGTAAACACTGCCCGGCACATCAATTAACATACAGAATGCATCTATCAATATACTGATAAAGAATAAAACAATCGTTCCGACAGTCAGATTCTTTTTAACCAGCATGTATATTAAAGGTAAGATCAAGGTCGCCTGTATAATTATAAGAATGAAGTAGCTGCCGGGCCCCCATCCGCCGGTAAACAAAGATGTAATCAGATTTGTAAAACTCAATCCATCCAAAAATAAAAAATGGGCTATGACTTGTATAATCCATATAAAAAGAAAAGGATAAAGCAGTCTTTCAACCTTACTGTAAAGAAATGAAAAATTATAAAACTGATTCAGCCTTACATAACCTCTCCGTTGAAAAGATGCAGCGGTGTTATACCCTGCAAGCAACATAAATACCGGCACAGCCTGCCAGATGTAAAAGGGAGATAAAATGGCAAGCAGCATTTCCTCAGTTAAACTATGAATTAATATGACAGCAAGGATTGCCAATCCCTTTATGATGTCAATATTATGATTACGCTGCTTCATGTTCGGCTCCTTGAGATTAATGTGTATCGTAATCATATATTAATTTTAACACTGTGACAATCAACATCCATTATGGAAAATCAGCAGCGATCTGCTTTCGGGTGATGAATCAACCGGTCTTTATTTACAAAATAATTCTCTCCATCAACAAAGTGGCGGTTGGGAAATAGGGATAATGCCCTATTTGTTAATATTTTTCTATGTGATATATTTAACTTGTAATACACTTTCATTTTGAGGGGGGGTGAGATTATGGATTTGAAAAAGTATTTGATGGCCGGCGGTCTTTCTTTAGTACTGGTTCTTGGTGCGTGCGGCGGTGATACTGAGGAAACTGATGATTCAGCAGATGACGCTGCAACAGAAGAGTCGTCGACTGAGGAAGAATCAACAACTGAAGAGAGTTCGGATGAAGGTGCTGAAGACACTGAGGAATCGGATGACAGTGCTTCAACAAGTGATGTGGACGCAGAAGGTGTTGCACAGAGTTCGTGTGCTTCCTGTCACGGCGGGGATTTCCAAGGAGGCATGGGACCAGCTTTGGAAGGAACTTCTTTAAGTGAAGAAGAATTTACCGACGTCGTAAGAAACGGTCGGGGCTCGATGCCTGATTTCAGCGAAGATCAAGTCAGTGAAGAAGAACTGACTGCGATGTATGATATGTGGTCTGAATAAGCAGATTTTACTTATCGGACAAAAGAGAGACGGCCTGGTTTTTAACCAGACCGCCTCTTTAAATTTATTTAACTTTACGCACTTCTCTTACCAGATTGGGAAAAAGTGAAAAACCATCCACTTCCATATATGATTTCTTGTGGGCATATGCGACTTCAAGTTCCTGCTTCAGCGTTTCCGCAGTATACTTCTCTGTTTCGAAAATTTCTTTCTTACCAGATGTGTAAACAATCTCGATTTTATTCATTATCCAACCTCTTATCTTCAAAATATCATTTTAATATTATCACAAAATTGACTGTTTTGGATATTTAATCGTCTTGTTTTTCATTCAGTCTGTTCAATGTATCGATTGCGCCCTGGCTCATCACTTCAATGCCGTATTTAAAAGCATCTTCATTCACTTTGAAAGAAGGACTGTGCAGCGGTTTCTGCCCTTCTCCGACAGAAGTGCCGAGCCAATAATAAACACCGGGATATTTAAGCAGGAATCTGCCAAAATCCTCTCCGGCAAGACTCGGCCGGTAATCCGGTACCGCTGCTTCGCCGTACAGATTCACTGCCGTCTGCCGCATCTGGTGGGCCCACTCTTTTGAACTGATCGTCGCTGGATAGCCGTCCAAATATTCTATTTCAACAGAAGCCCCCATCGCTTCGACAACATTTTCAACTATGTTGTGAAACCTTTCTTTAATCATAGTTTTCATACCATTGGACTGCGTCCGTATGGTCCCCACTATTTCAGCAGTTTCAGCAATGACATTATGCTGCGTACCTGCCTGAAACTTGCCCACAGTAACAACGGATGGTTCATACGGATCTGAATTTCGACTGACGATTGTCTGCAGTGCATTGATTACCTGTGTACCGACTATAATGGCATCCACTGTATCGTGAGGCATGGAAGCATGTCCGCCCGAACCTTTGATTATCAGTTTGAAACGGTCGGAGTTCCCCATGATCGGCCCGGGCATGATTCCGAATTTACCGACAGGAATCGACGGCCAGACGTGCTGGGCAATCAGGACATCCGGTTCTCTGCCATCAAATACACCTTCATCCATCATCCGCTGCGAACCGCCGGTCGGTGACTTTTCCTCGGCCGGCTGAAAAATCAACAGTACTGTGCCATGCATCTCTTCACATCGATTAAGCAGTACTTTTGCTGTTGCTATCAGCATCGCGGTATGCGCATCGTGGCCGCAGGCGTGCATCACTCCATCATTTTCTGAACTGAATGGTTCGCCTGATGTTTCATGTATCGGCAGCGCATCAATATCCGCCCGGAGTCCGACAATACCGCCTTCATGCGCACCTTCGATGACACCGAGGATACCAGTACCTGCAAAGCCCGTCTCAAACGGGATATTGAGAGCACTCAACTCCTCCTGTATCCGGTTCGATGTACTGAACTCTTCGTCACTCAGCTCAGGAAACCTGTGCAGTTCTCTTCTGAATTGAATCGCATCTTCCACTATCCGGTTGAAATCCATTATAATCCGCCCCTTCAGTCATCATTAGACTCTCATTTTAAATAATAATCGATATTTTCACCGTCAAAATCAAAACCGATATGTTTTTTACCATTGTCGAGCATCCATTCAATATTTTTATAATCCACCGTTTTCTTGCCCCCGTTTGCCTCCAGTGGTTCATTCAGATTCAGTTGAAGTACATGACGGTATTTTCCACCGTACATGATTCTCGTATTCACTATTTTAAAACCCAGTCTGAACTTATCCTTTAGGCTGGGAATATTTGTCGGCAGCACTGTCGTCATTATTTGTTTGAAACGGCCGTCGGCCCTCACCCTCTCAATCAGCTGGCGTCCAAGTTTTGTCTGAAGCCCCTGCCCTCTGCAGTCTGGATGGATAAAAGATATTTCAGAGTAGATTACCTCTGTCCTGTCTGTTATTTCTCCATCTTCGGCCAGGTGTTCCGGATCATCGAGCGGCGGAATATACATTGCGCGGATTGCTTTTAGTTCCTGTTCTATATATACGCCGATGATAAACTCCTGCTCTATCATTTCAATAAACTCCGGTCTGTCTATCGTTTCCAGTATCATCTTATCCTGAAGGTCTTCATAAACAAGTGACTGAAGCGCCATCACATCATTCAAGTCATCCAATTTTAATTTTCTTACTTCCACCGCGCCACCTCTTTTCAAATACGTTATTAAATTTAATACAATTTTATATTTTTTTAGTGAAATACGTTTACATTTCTGCTCACGGGATATAGTAATTACGAGGAGTTGGTGTATCATGACGATAATAGTCAAGTATAGTGACACCAAGAATAACAAGACTCGATATCACTTGATTTCAAACCCGGGTGATACTGAACATATTAAACAGCACTATATTAATAAAGAAAGTCATTCAAATAATATTGGCCAGAAAATGCTCGAATTCATTTATCCGAATCATACAGAGAGATTCAGGATATATGAATTGAATTATAGAAGACACTGATCAGTGTCTTCTATTTTTATATGTTCACTTTCAGCCAGCTGAACATCAGGTCCAGCCACTGGCTCGCTCTGTCATCTATTTTCCCGGTCAGTTCTGTTCCCAGACTCAGACCGTGCTCACCATGCTGGAATGTGTGTAATTCCCAAGGGACTTGATGGTTATCGAGCACTTTGGCAAAGTCCAGGGAGTTCTGGATAAATACAAGTTGATCCTCCATGGTATGCCAAATGAATGTCGGCGGTGTGTCTGTTGATACATAATCTTTTAAACGGGTCAGGCGCATCATTTCCCCGTCCGGCTCCGCACCATAGATCATTCTGGATGCCATCTCCATAAAGCGCGGGTCGCCCATACCTCTTTTTTCGGCAATCTCTTTATTCAGCATATAATCCAATATAGGATAGCTCAACACCTGGAAATTCGGACGGAACCATCTGTTCTCTGTTCCTACAGCTTCTTTCAGCCATTCGCTTGACCAGTGAACACCGAGACTCGCTGCCAGGTGGCCGCCTGCAGAAAAACCGGCTACGCCGATCTTATCCGGATCAATATTGAATTCATGGCAATTTTCCCGTATGAAGGTCATTGTTTTCGCCAGTTCCGTCAGCGGTGTCGGAAATTCAGAGCCGAGCTCCTTGTCATCTTCGACCATACTTGCAAGCTGATAAAGTTCATCACGCTCCGGTGTCCTGCCTTCTTTTTCTATCGCACTGCCGATTGTTGAATAATTTAATATAAACACATGATAGCCCTGTGCGAGAAACTGGTAGGCAATCGGCTCCGCTTCCCTTTTCGATACGTACATATAACTCCCGCCGGGACAGATTACCACTGCAGGATGCCCTTTTGATGTTTTTTCCCTTGCTCCGAGCATCATCGTCACTTCAGCATGATGATCGCCTATATAAAAACTTTGTAAATTCATCAATTTTCCCCTCTCATCAATTAAAAACCAACTCTATTTATCAACTACCATATTATCATATAGTTTTATGAAGGCACAAAAGACAAACCTTGTTCTCATGGGCATTTAAATAACCGACATGATAACATTGTAAATAAGGAAAAGAATTGATGAAGGAGCCATGAACAATGAGAAAAATAACCAGATTTGCAAAAGAAAACGGATTTAAAGCGCTGCCGGGCACCTCTATCGCCACATTGTCCAAAGACAATATAAAATTCAGGATCATGAGACAGGCAGAAAATAAATACAAATTGACCATTTCAAAACGCGGTGACATTTTAACAGAACCGTCCTATCATACCACTGAAGAAGGAGTCATCGATAAAATCATTCATTTCCTGAATCAGTAAACGATAAAAGGATTTGAAATTCAAATGATAGTGTTATCATGTAGTTATACAATATTAATTTGGGGTGACGTAGATGGGAAAGGTTTTTTTGATTCGTCATGGATTGACTGAATATAACAAATCATTGCGTTTACAAGGGGCGAGTGATATTCCGCTCAATGAAGCGGGACTATTACAGGCAAAAAATGCATCTGAATTTCTTAAAGATGAAAAGTTTGATGTGATACTTTCAAGTCCGTTATCGCGTGCTTATGCTACTGCTGAAATCATCAATGAATACCACGATTTAAAAATTCATAAAATGGATGAGTTGAAGGAGCAGTATTTCGGCCCTTTTGAAGGGGAACATATTGAAAATATCCGCTTGAAATACCCGGAAGGCGACATTCCCGGTGTCGAAACATTCGATTCACTGGCTCAAAGAGCAGCAGCAGTGATGCAGTATATTGAGGACAACCACAAGGATGAAAATGTGTTGGTTACAGCACATTCCAGAACAATAAAGTCCATCCTCTCGTTGTATACGGACGAGGTACATATGGTTTTCACCAAACTCGACAACTGTTCTTTAAGTGTCCTCGAGCCGGAGAACAATAAGTGGAAAGTGCTGGACTACAATGTGAGTACACTGGTATAGATAAGTTTAAAACGGCTGTATGGAATTGTTCGATTCCATACAGCCGTTTTATGTCTAATAATATAGTCTAACGCCTTTTTATCGGCAGCACTTTTAAATATGTGACCGTTCTCCATATCCATTCCAGCGGACCGAACCTGAATACTTTCATCCACAGATGACTGTATATGACTTGTACAATGAACACCGCAGCCACTATCGGTATGAAATAAACTGCATCCACCCTGTTGAACAGATTGAAACCGTAAAATATGACCATCATAATAACCGTCTGCATGATATAGTTCGTCAAAGCCATCTGGCCGACAGGCTGCAGCACTTTGACGAGTGCGGGCAGTTTTCTTACGATGATTAAAAATAATGCGATATAGCCGAGTGACATCAACGGTCCCCCCATCGTCGAACTAAGCATTGACAGCATCGACCATGCAGGATCAAGCGATTGATAAGTCACGGCGTATCCCGTCAATATTTTAACTGGCAGTCCGACACCGAGGCCGACCGCAGCCACTTTGTTAATAAGACCTTTATTTTCTTCAAGATTATTAAAGATGCCTCTTTGTGCCGCATATAATCCAATCAGAAAGACAGCGAGCACGTTCGGAACCAGAAATATGATATTCATCAGACTGATGCCGAGAAATGTCGAGTTCAAAATGATCAGTTCTGAATAACTGCCGCCATGAATCGTTTCCGTCATATCAAACGGCAGCGGAAAGGCCCCTTCCACCGGTACATTCACTCCGAATAGGAGGAGTGACATGAGTAACAGGAAGACGGTGAAAATACTCAATATACTGATGCCGATGATCAGATTGATTTTAGGACGCAGTTTATAGAAAAATAATAACAGAATACCGGTCACTGCATATGTCCATAAAATATCCCCATACCATAATAATACGCCGTGCAGAATACCGAATATCAGCAGCATGCCCATCCGGCGCAGGAATAATACATTCGTTGACTGGACTTTATTTTGCGCCCTGGATAAAAATATGTAAAAACCGAGACCGAACAGAAATGAAAACATCGTATAAAAGTTCGTTGTGACGAAAGTGTTGATAAAGAAAATCGCCCATTCGTTATATTGTCCTGTAAATCTCTCTGTTGCCTGCTGCTCCATGCCGTCCTGCATCATCGGTGTCGCAAAGGACATGATATTCATCATTAATATGCCCAGCAGCGCAAAACCTCTGATACCGTCAATTTCATGAATTCTTTCTGAAAAAGAGATCGGCTGATACTGATTGACCACGAACTTCACCTCTTTGTAATTTTGATGACCAAATAATTTTTGATTGTATTTTTATAAATAAAAAACTGAACAGTCTATTAACCGTTCAGTTCATTTTTACCATACTGCCAAAGATGCCAGGTCTACGGACTGTCCGGTAAAGTATGCATATACGTAGTAGACGAGCAGACCGATTACCGGAAGAAATACGAATGCAAAGACCAGCACTCTTAGAAAGCGTGTGAATATCGAATACAGGATATTAAGTGCTATGAGCGATCCGACTGCAATCAGCACATTGATTATCGTGAACTCAATATTGGCAAGCTCAAAGTAATTTATTAAAAATATAGATAGGAATGCAAATCCTATATACATAATAATTCTGAGTATCATAAAACATCCCTCGCTTCTCGTTCAACTTAATTATACAGTGTTTTATCCTCTTTTACTAATATAGCGAATGTCAGTCCAAGCAATATAATGAAGAAACTGAGCCAAGGTGCAAAGCTGATATCAAAACGGCTGATGAAAATACCGCCGATGACGGCACCGATGCCGATACCGAGGTTCAAGCCCGACATATTCCAGCTGAAGACGCTCGCAGCCGAACCTTCGACATTGTCCACAAGACCCGCCTGGACAGCAGGACTTGTGCTCCACTGGAACAGACTCCATATGAACAGATTGACATAGAACAGAATCGGTGTGCTGTATAACAGCGGCATCGCAAGCATCGTCAGTGAAAATAAAATCATCATCGTGATGATTGTTCTTCTGGAACCGAACCTGTCAACGAGATTTCCTCCGAGCACTGTACCTGCCATTCCGCCTGCACCGGCGATAAACAGAGCAATGGAGACATTTTCTATTGTAAATCCGTTTGAAGTCATCAGCGGAGAAATATATCCAAGTACTATGTAGTTACCGATCAGCACCGACATCGTTACACCAATATACAGCACCACATTTCTCATGTTCATGATCTTCGTTTTCGTTGGACTTTCCTTACTCTCAGATTCCTTATCCGGCACCAGCAAAATCAGGCCGATACCTACAAGTATCGAAAGCACGATGACCAGCAGGAATATGATTCTCCAGCCAAACAGCGTACCAACCAAAGTACCTATCGGTATCCCGAAAACATTGGCTGCAGAGAAACCCATATATACAAGCGCAATCATTTTCCCTCTGATACTCGGCTCAGACAATACGACGGTCATATCCAAAATCTTGACGATAAAAATGGCTGCCGCCATTGCCGTCACCACTCTGCCGAGTGCCAGCATCAGAAATGTTTCGGATAATCCGAAAATGACATTACCGAATATAAAGACAATCAAAGAAATTAAAATGACAGGCTTCGGCTTATATTTCTCTGTCAGTTTAACGAGCACCGGGCCGAATATTGCAAAACTTACTGCATAAACAGTGATCAGCTGGCCGGTAACAGCAACACTGATTCCCAAGTCATCACTCATCAGTTCCAATATACCGGAAATGATCAACTCCATCATTCCGAGTAAAAACACCCCAACTGTAAAAGTGACCAATAATTTTTTATTCACATTATCACCTTAAACCTTTAAAAATAATCAACTTGAGTATTATACAATATTTATCAGGCAAATAAAACTTAATCTAATATTCAATCATGTTAAAATGGAATAAAGGAAGGTGCTTAATGAAAAAATTAATATTTTTGATGGCCGCTGTCAGTTTTATATTGATGGCCTGCGGAGAAAATGAAAGCGATGATCTGGAAAGTTTATATGAGGCATTCAACAGAAATCATGAAGAGCTGAGAAATGACATGGAACGTGAGCTGGAAGATATCAGAAACACGGAGGACCGTGAAAATCAGCTCGATATTTATTATAATAACCTGATGCCAAAGTTCGAAGACTTCAAATCAGTCATCAATAATTATGACTTCGGCGAGACTGAACATCTGGAGCTGCAGGAATCCATGCTCGATTACATTAATACTTTGGAAACTCTCGCCAAGCGTTATGGAGAATTCAATTTGAACTTTTATGTCTCAAACCCTTTTGATGACGACCGTTTTTCAGAGGCATTCGATGAAGACCTTGAGGAAATCAAGAAACTGGAAGACAATATTGAAACTAAATACAACCTGATTGAAGAACAGTACCAAAGTATAAATGAGGAATAAAAGGCTGTTCGCCGCCTTTTATTCGCAGAAAATATTTTTAAAATTACGGTGGGTCATTTGTTCAGTGAATCCGGTGCCGTACTGTTCCTCAAGTTTTCCAACCAGATTTTGAAACTCGCCTGCATGGCGCAGGCCGTTTACATATGTGGCGATACCGTCAAAATCAGAACCGATGCCGATGTGATCTTTGCCGCCGAGCTTTATGATACGGTCAATATGAGGAAACAGATCTTCAATTTCAAGTTCGCCCTCACCGATGAACATCGGGCAGAAGACGAGATTGATCATGCCGTTCCGGTCGAGGATCTGTGTAATCTGTTCATCTGTTAAATTACGCGGCTGGTCAAATACTCCACGCGCATTTGAATGGCTCGCAAACACTCTGTCCGCTTTATCTATAATGTCGTTGAATCCGGGAATATTTAAATGGCTCACATCGATGAGCACTTTATTTTCGTTGCATACTTCAATTACTTCCGCACCGAAATTGGAGAGACCTGCCTCTCTCGATTCACCAACACCATCCGCCACCAGGTTGGCATTGTTCCATACCAGCCCGAGGGACAGAACACCCAGCCTGATCAACGTGCGAAGTTTCATCAGATCATTGCCGAATGCATCCGCCCCTTCAAGCGTCAGCACAGCCCCGATTTCATGGGGGTTCAATTTTTTGATTTCACTCAGATCTTTTATGTGCACCATATTTTCCTGTGTAAGCACTTCGTTATAAAAAACATCCACCTGCTCCAGAGCATGCTGCCACTTTTCATTGTCAGGCACTTTCGGAGAGATGAAAATCGCAAAAAACTGGACCTGTACGTCTCCTTCCTTTAAACGTGTATAATTTGAATCGATTTCTTCAGCATCCAGAAACTTCATCTGTGAATGCTCATCCATAAATCCTCTTGACTGACGAATGTCACTTTGTAGTTTCAGCAGCGCGTCACAATGTGTATCTATTATCTTCATTACTTGTTCCCCCTTCAATAAATATTATACAGACAATGGATTGACTCGCAAAAAATTAAATATATTTATACATTATAAAATAATGATTGAATTAATATTAATCAAAGTATAAACTGTAAAGTAGTAATGAAAACGTTTTCTTACATTTTCATTGTTTACTTTACAATTATGAATTGTATAATTTAAATAAAGGTAGGGATATTTATGAACAAAACTGCAACTTTATTAAAATTTTTAATACCATCTTTAATTGGTGTATTCATGTTTTTATATCCTCTGACAGATGCTGACGGCGGTACGACAATACCGATCGCATACTTGGCGGGGTTATTACTGGATGTACTCGGGCATGAATCAGCTTTACTCATTATTACTATTATAATCACATTGGCTGCCATCCTGACTGTCATATTCAGCTGGATACATAAACCGAATTCAATAATGCTGGCTGATATGTTTTCAGTCACACCGGTATGGGTCGTAACAAGACTCCTTGGTGCGGTATTCGTATTGCTGACTTATTTTGAAATCGGTCCTGAAGTCGTCACTTCCATGGGCACAGGCGGCATGATTCTTAACGATCTGATGCCAACATTATTATCGGTGTTTTTATTTGCCGGCATACTGCTTCCCCTATTATTAAATTACGGTCTGCTTGAATTTATAGGTGCGATTTTCACAAAAGTGATGAGACCTTTGTTCACACTGCCCGGCCGTTCCACAGTCGATAACCTGGCTTCATGGGTCGGTGACGGAACAGTCGGTGTACTTCTAAGTAGTAAACAATATGAAGATGGATATTATACAAGAAGAGAAGCGACGGTCATCGCGACAACTTTCTCTGTCGTTTCCATCACATTTACAGTAGTCATTTTAGATTTAATCGGTTTGATGGATTATTTCGGTCTATTCTATCTGACGGTATTGGTTGCAGGTTTTGCTGCAGCATTGATTATGCCGAGAATACCACCTTTATCCAGAATCGAAGATACGTATCATCGTGAAGACAGAGATCTTAAAGAAGTCATACCTGAAGGTTACAATCCATTTACATGGGGTTATCGTCAGGCGATGGATAAAGCCGAAAAAGCAGACGGCTTTGCAGACTACTTGAAAGACGGTTTGAAAACAGTTGGAGACATGTGGTTTGCCGTACTGCCGATTGTTATGGCGATCGGTACACTTGGTACTATCGTCGCTGAATACACACCTGTATTTACATGGATTGGCGCACCATTTGTACCGCTTCTGGAACTTGTAGGAATACAAGAAGCGCAGGCGGCATCTGAGACACTGTTCATCGGTTTCACAGACATGTTCCTGCCAGCCATCTTAATTGAAACCGTCGCTTCCGACATGACACGTTTTGTCGTCGGCGCACTGAGTATCACTCAGCTGATTTACTTATCAGAAGTCGGCGGAGTTATCCTGGGTTCCAAAATACCAATCGGACTTGGCAAACTGTTCATCATTTTCTTACTGAGAACAGCCATTACATTACCAATCATCATTATCTTCGCACATATTATTTTCTAATATTACATGAAAAGAGAGGACAAGAATTTATCTTGTCCTCTCTTTTTGTTCCGCCTATTTGATTTTTAAGCAATCATCTGATGGTGTAGTAGGCGAATATGCCGCGCAGCTCTGTATTCTCGGGTTTTGGGTATCGGAAACGAGTCAGTCTCTCGAACATTCGCATATACTCGGATTCCGACTTTTAAAAACGTGTAAGTCTGCTTATGGACCGAATATGCTCGGATTCAGAGCCCGGAAAACGAGCAGTGCCCTCAAACCCCCGCACATACTCGTCTACACTTCATCATGCCGTTCACTACTTATTATATGTCACCATGTGATACTTCTTTTTACCGCGGCGGATGACTGTAAATTCTCCGTCCAGCTTGTCATCTGCAGTCATTACATGATTGACGTCCTGCTGACGCTCACCGTTAATGTAGATGGCACCATTATTAATATCTTCTCTTGCCTGTCTGCGTGATGATGAGATTTTAGTTTCAACAAGGACATTGACAAGGTTCTCGTCTTCGCCGTCGAAGTTTTCAGTCGGCACATCTTTAAATGCATCTTTGACTTCATTAGAGGTCAGAGACTTTATTTCTCCGTTGAAAAGTGCATCTGTAATCCTTTTTGCATCTTCGAGTGCTTCTTCACCATGCAGGAATCTCGTGATCTCTTCTGCAAGACTCTTCTGGGCTTTACGCAGATGAGGTTCTTCCGCCACTGATTTTTCAAGTGCTTCAATAGCCTCTTTATCAAGGAAAGTAAACAGCTTCAGGAATTTAATGACGTCTGCATCACTCTGATTCAGCCAGAACTGGTAAAATTCATAGGGCGAAGTTCTTGCCGGATCGAGCCAGATATTGCCTGATTCTGTCTTACCGAACTTCTTGCCGTCAGCTTTTGTAATCAAAGGTATCGTCAGACCTTCAGACTCATTTTCACCATACATTCTTCTCATCAGATCCAGTCCGCTTGTGATGTTGCCCCACTGGTCGGAACCGCCGATCTGCATTTTAACATTATAATTTTTGTTCAGGTGGCCGAAGTCGATTGCCTGAAGTATTGTATACGTAAATTCTGTATAGGAAATACCGGTTTCAAGACGGGATTGGATTGCATCCTTTCCAAGCAGGTAGTTCAGTCCGACATGCTTTCCGTAATCTCTCAGGAAGCTGATCAATGAGATTTCTTTAAGCCAATCTTTGTTATTTACAAGAACTGCACCGTTCTCATCGTTGAAATCAAAAACTCTGCCCATTTGAGCTTTGATTCCATCAACGTTTTGGTCAATCTGTTCTTCTGTCAGAAGCTTTCTTTCTTCAGCCTTAAATGACGGATCGCCGATCATGCCAGTCCCCCCGCCGATTAATACGACCGGACGGTGTCCATATTCCTGGAAACGCCTTAAAGTCAGAAACGGTACGAGGTGTCCGATATGCAGACTGTCAGCTGTCGGGTCTGCTCCGCAGTATATTGAGACCTGCTCGGTATCCAACAATTCAGTGATTTTCTCTTCATCAGTCATCTGATAAATAATACCACGGTATTTCAAATCTTCTAATAATGCACTCACAATAATTCCTCCTGATTTTTAAAATAAAAAAACACCCCACTAAATATAGTATGGGTGCTGAGCACGGTACCACCAAACGGTTTCGCTTTAGGATGAATATCATCCTGATGCCTGAATGTTTCTTATGGGTGTATTCACAAATTATCCATCACTGGTTTTCACCGCCCACCAGCTCTCTTGATCAGGATAAATCCACTACTTCTCCCACTATTCAGAGGGTATTAAATTAATCTAATAATAACATCTTCATTATAAAAGTCAACTGTCCGGCTGTCCCCCATCATTAAAGTGAAGTAATAATTTCATCACTTTTTAATCTTGCAAGGGTTGATATCACTATCTATAATGATTTTATATATGGTATAATGTCCGTTGATAGGAGGTCCACATGAAGAAAAATATTAGAGAATTTTTTGATAATATTAAGAAGATTTTTACGAAGGGCGAACCGAAGGGTGACAAGGACACAGTGACCGGTAATACCTTCAAAGAAAAATTTTCAAATATAAACACGAGAATGAGAAATGCTGGTTCTCCAGTCAGAGTCGCTTTTTTTACTACATATGAAACTGCTTGGAATATTGTTTTATTTATTATATTGGCATTTTCATTATTAGGCCTTTTAGCTTTCAGTGTCGGGCTTGGTTATTTTGCAGCTCTGGTAAATGACGAAGAAGTCCAGTCCAACGATGAACTGGTTGTTGCGCTGACAGAGATGACAGAAAGTTCTACTGTTGCATTCGGCACCGGTGAATCGCTCGGTACACTCCGTGCGGATCTCATCAGAGAAAGAGTCGACTATGAAGACATAAACCCTTATGTTGTCGACGCTGTCGTCGCAACTGAGGATGAACACTTCTATGAACATAACGGCGTTGTGCCGAAAGCATTCATGCGTGCAGCGCTCCAGGTCTTCGCCGGCGGCGATGATGGTACGGGCGGCAGTACATTGACACAGCAGCTCGTCAAAAACCAATTGCTTACCAATGAAACAACTTTCGACAGAAAAGCAGTTGAACTGCTCCTTGCTTTCCGAGTGGAAAAACTGCTCGATAAAGATGAAATCATCGGAGCATACTTAAACGCTGTTTCTTTTGGACGTAATGCCAATGGACAAAACGTTGCCGGCATCCAGGCAGCTGCCGAAGGTGTTTTCGGAAAAGATGCAAGTGATCTCAACCTCGCTGAAAGTGCATTTTTAGCAGGTATGCCGCAAAACCCATATGCATACACCCCATTTATGCAGGGCGGCGATGTCAAAGACGAAGATTATTTGCAGTATGGGAAGAACAGACAGACCTTCGTCCTCGACCGTATGTTATTAGAAGAGAAAATCACGCAGGAAGAATATGACGAAGCTGTCGAATATGACTTATACGCAAACCTAACAGACAGTGTCGTTGTTCCAAACCAGAACTATCCTTTCCTAACAGATGAACTGGAGCGTCGCAGTGTCCAGATATTAAAATACGTACTGGCAGAAGAGGACGGTCTGACACGTGAGGAAGTGGATTCCACACCACTCATCAACCAGGACTATACAGAACAGGCAAACCAGGCACTCCGCTATGAGGGGTATCACATTACTTCAACCATTGATAAAGAAATCTATGACACCATGCAGGATGTCAAAGATGATAACTTCTACTATTATGGTGACAGAAGTTCTGAAGATGCGATTGATATAGAGGAAGAGTCTGATGAAGAAGAAGAAATGATGCATCACGAAGTCGGGGCAATATTGAAAGAAAACAGCAGTGGTAAAATATTAGGATTCATCGGCGGTCGTGACCACGAGGCATCATCTGTCAACCACGCCACACAGACAGATCGCCAAATCGGTTCGACTATGAAGCCGTTGATAACATTCGGCCCTGCGGTCGATAAAGGCATTATTGCTCCTGACACTGTATTACTCGATGAGAAATTCAGTTATAACGGTTACGAACCTGCCAACTACGACTACGAGGAAGAATTCGGCCTTGTTTCTGCAAAACATGCACTCAGTAACTCATATAACTTAAGTACCTTAAGATTATGGGCAGATGTCCGTGAAGAAAATCCACAGGAATATTTTGAACGTATGAATATGCCACTGCCTGATACATTGTTCGACTATGAAGGCCGAGGATTCGCTTCTCTGCCGCTTGGTACGAATAACCTTACTGTACAGCAGAACGTCGATGCATTTTCAAGCTTTGCACAGGACGGCAGCTTTACAGAAGGCTATATGATTGAAAGTATTACAAGCCCTGACGGCGAGGTCGTTTACGAACACGAACCTGTCAAAAACGAAGTGTTCAAAGATTCAACTGCATATCTGATGTCTGACATGCTGCAGGAATCCTTTATCTCAGGTTCTGCATATCATATCGAAGACTTCTATCGAGGCATTGAAAATGAATACGATTTTGCAGCTAAAACAGGTACATCCAACTCATTCGTCGACTCATGGTTCATGGGATACAATCCCGATGTCACTTTAGGTTTATGGATGGGATATGACGAGAACATACCTCAGGTTTCCGGCTATGAAGGTGAACAATATCTCCATATATACAACTGGCGTAACCTGACTCAGGAACTGCTCGCCCTCGCACCGGATCAGATGGGACGCGGCGCATCATTCCAACAGCCAGATTCAGTCAGACAAATGGAATATTGTGGACTTACAATGGAAACAGAAAGTGACTGTGAAAAAGATTTAGATACACCGGTTACCGGTCCTGTTGCAGAAGATACAAGACTCAGTGACAAGAGCAGTTTAAATGACCCGGCAATACAGTCAAGAATGGGTGCTGCTTTTGATGATGAAGGACTTTCCAATTCTTCTTTGAGAGGCACAGTGACCAACACGTATGATAACCGTTATTCTGTCGGCGGCTCATCTGACGATGACGACGATGATGATTAACTTCAATTAAATTAGAGCATAAAAAGAAGAGATCGGCCAATTGGCCGATCTCTTCTTTTTGGTTTTTATTAAAATAAACCTTTTGAGTTACCTTCTGCATCAACATCCATGTTAACAGCAGATGGAGTTTTCGGTAAACCAGGCATAGTCATGATGTCACCTGTAAGGGCAACAACGAAACCAGCACCAGCTTTAATATCCAGTTCTCTTACAGTTACAGTGAATCCTTCAGGACGACCAAGTTTTTTCGGATCGTCACTTAGTGAATACTGGGATTTCGCCATACAAACCGGTAAGTTTCCAAAACCGTTTGCTTCGATTTCTTCAAGCTGTTTTTGAGCTTTAGCTGTCAGAACTACACCGTCACCGCCGTATACTTCTTTAACGATCGTTTCGATTTTCTGATCGATTGGAAGCTCAAGGTCATAAAGATGCTTGAATTCCTGTGGCTCATCAAGGACTTCCATAACCTGTTTAGCAAGATCTACGCCGCCTTCGCCGCCTTTTTCCCATACTTGAGTAAGTGAAACGCGGACGCCTTGCTCTTTACACCAATCTAATACAAAGTCTCTCTCTTCATCAGTGTCTGTAACGAAGTCGTTTAATGCAACAACAGGCTCGACACCGAATTTACGAGCGTTCTCAATGTGTTTACCTAAGTTTACAATACCTTCTTTAAGAGCATCCACGTTTGCATCACCTAAGTCAGCTTTAGCAACGCCACCGTTCATCTTAAGCGCACGGATAGTCGCAACCAGTACGATAACGTCAGGTTTGAAGTCACCTTTACGCGCTTTGATGTTCATGAATTTCTCTCCACCTAAGTCGGAACCGAAACCACTTTCTGTTACTACAATGTCAGCAAGTTTACGTGCTGTGTTTGTAGCGATTAAAGAGTTACAACCATGTGCAATGTTTGCGAATGGTCCACCGTGGATTAGAGCAGGTGTACCTTCCATAGTTTGTACTAAGTTTGGTTTGATTGCTTCTTTAAGAAGTAAAGCAAGCGCACCTTCAACTTCCAACTCTTTAGCAGTTACAGGTTTTTTGTCATAAGTGTAACCAATGATCATTTGACCAAGTTTTTCTTTAAGGTCCATGATGTCTGTAGCTAAACATAGTACAGCCATGATCTCACTTGCAACTGTGATGTTAAAACCGTCTTCACGAGGTACACCACGGCTTGGTCCGCCAAGACCAACAACCACTTGACGAAGTGCACGGTCGTTCATGTCAATAACTCTCTTCCATGAAACGCGACGCGGGTCAAGATTCAGTTGGTTACCTTGGTGGATGTGGTTGTCAATGAACGCAGACAGAGCGTTGTTAGCTGTTGTGATCGCATGCAGGTCACCGTTGAAATGAAGGTTGATTTCCTCCATTGGTAATACTTGTGCCTGGCCACCGCCGGTAGCTCCACCTTTAACACCCATAACAGGACCTAATGATGGCTCACGCAATGCAACCATTACTTTTTGTTCCAATTTGTTGAATGCGTCTGATAAACCAACAGTTACAGTAGATTTACCTTCTCCGGCCGGAGTCGGGTTCATCGCGGAAACTAAAACAACTTTTGCTTTGTTTTCGTCTCCTTCTACTTGATGAATGTCTACTTTCGCTTTATGTTTACCATGCAGTTCCAAAGCCTCATTAGGAATGTTCACCTTAGCTGCGATATCTTCAATAGGTTGAATCTCAGCTTTAGCTGCAATTTCCTGATCTGTTTGTGCCATTATCTCATCTCCTAAAAGAATAATATTGAGTTATGCTGAGGCATAACACTTACCACTTTATTATGACATATCTAAGTGAATTTTTCCACAAACAACGCATTTTAAGTTAATTCTGATAATATAATTTCCTTCCCCCGTGTTTCTGACATAATTTAAGTCACAAAATGAATTTTTTACACTTTTTTAAAGATAATCTCCCTCTGATTTTCCGGCTATAGCCAGAATCCTTCTCCAAAAATGAACCCCCTCGCTTTGAGGGGGTTCAAATATTTTATATTAATCATCATCCATGCTTGAAAGATCTCCGGCATCCAGATTCAATTCCCATGCCTTCAATACGCGGCGCATGATTTTACCACTGCGTGTTTTCGGCAGTTTATCCTTGAATTCAATTTCTCTCGGTGCAGCATGTGCAGCGAGTCCTTCCTTAACAAATACTCTGATCTCTTCTTTCAGCTCATCTGATTCCTCATACTCTTCTCTTAGAGCGATGAATGCTTTGACGATTTCACCTCTGACCGGGTCAGGCTTACCGATGACACCGGCTTCCTGTACTGCAGGGTGTTCAACAAGTTTCGACTCTATTTCAAACGGTCCGACTCTTTCACCGGCAGTCATGATGACATCATCCACTCTGCCCTGGAACCAGTAATATCCGTCTTCATCTTTGTAGGCCGAGTCACCGGATACGTACCATTCACCAATGAAGTATGAATCATATTTAGGCTTGTTCTTCCATACTTCTCTCATCATCGCTGGCCAGCCTGATTTGAGTGCCAGGTTGCCCATTCTGTTTGCCGGCAGTTCATTACCGGAATCATCTATGATCGCCGCTTCAACACCCGGTACCGGTTTACCCATGGAACCGGCTTTAATATCCATAGCCGGGAAGTTAGTGATCATATGAGCGCCCGTCTCAGTCATCCACCAAGTATCGTGAATTCTTAAACCAAGAACATCCATGCCCCATTTGACCACTTCAGGGTTCAACGGCTCCCCTACAGACAGTACATGTCGCAAGGAACTTAAATCATATTGTTTAATGACTTCGTCGCCTGCACCCATCAGCATGCGGAGTGCTGTCGGCGCACTGTACCAGATTGTGATATTCAGTTCATCAATGGCTCCGTACCATGATTCAGGTGAGAATCTACCGCCGACGACAACGTTTGTCGCACGGTTCAGCCATGGTGCGAATATACCGTAAGATGTACCAGTTACCCAGCCCGGATCAGCAGTACACCAGTATACATCATCCTCTTTTAAATCAAGTACATATTTACCCGTAATATATTGTTGAACCATAGCATACTGAACGTGAAGAACCCCTTTTGGCTGTCCAGTAGACCCGCTTGTATAGTGAAGAATCATTCCATCTTCCTTATCCAGCCATTCCATTTCCAACTCTTCGGATGCTTTCTCAAAAGCAGCATGGAAATCCACCTGATCGTCATTGTCCGTTTCACCGACAACGACGACTTTTTCAAGGTTGGGCAGCTCGTCTACAGGTATACGTCCAACCAGTTCCGGAGTAGTGACGATTACTTTCGCATCACTATTTTCCATTCTGTCTTTAACAGCTTTTTCCATAAACGCTTCGAATAAAGGTCCAACAATCGCACCCAGCTTCAAAGAGCCCAGTAAGCTGAAATATAACTCAGGCGAACGTGCCATGAAAATAAATACACGGTCCCCTTTTTCCACTCCTGCTTCATTCTTCAATACATTCGCAGCTTTGTTGGAAGCGATCTGCATATCTTTGAATGTGTATGTGGATGTTTCATCATTTTTGTAGATAAAGGCAGTCTTATCTCCATAACCATCTTCAACATGTTTATCAATGGCTTCATAAGCCATATTGAATTTATTTGTTTCAGACCATGAAAAATTCTTTTCAATCTCATCCCAGTTGAAATTTTCATAAACCTTATCGTAATCATTTAAATTCGGATTTTGATCCGTTGCTTTGTAATGCTCTACTTTCATCTTAAATCCCCCTATAAGTTTTCTCATTTCTAATGATAGTATATAATAATATTAACGTACTTTTCAAAATTTTTAAATCTTATTAATCAGGAGGTGTGATTTGTGCAGCACCAAAAAACTTATCATCAGGAACTTCTCACTCTAAATGACCGGAAAATAGTTATCGAGGGACCTGTTTCCAGCGATACTTTAAAGACATACAGCTTTGATGATGGTTTGGATGCTTTCAGAAGACCGAAGGATCAGTTTGAAGCGATTTTGGAAATCGCCGATCTCGATGAAGGCAGAATCATAATAGCACGTGATGGCGAACATATTATTGGATATGTCACCTACCACTACCCTGACGAACTTGAAAGATGGTCTGACGGCAATCTGCCCTACCTCATTGAACTTGGCGCGGTAGAGATATCTTTAGGCTACCGCAGCGGCGGCATCGGTAAAAAATTGATTCAGCTGACAATGGAAGATTCGTTTGTAGAAAACTATATTATAATCACCACCGAATACTATTGGCACTGGGACTTGAAAAATAACAGTCTCAGTGTCTACGAATATAAAGATATTATGATCAATTTGATGGCAAGCGCCGGATTTGAAGTATTTCAGACCAATGACCCTGAAATCACGGCCCACCCCGCCAATACGCTTATGGCACGAATAGGCAACAATATTAAAAGGGAGCAAATGATGGAATTCGATAAAATCCGTTTTAAAGACCGCTTCTTTTTCTAATGCTGAGGAGGATATTAAATGTTAGTAGAAAGAATTATGACATCGCCTGTCCGGACGCTGTCCCCGGAAAATACAATTGAAGAAGCGCTCAATATGATGAGCCGGTATTCATTCAGGCATGTGCCCATCACCAATGAGGAAGATAAATTAGTCGGTATCGTTTCAGACAGAGATGTTAAAATGACACTGCCGTCCGTACTGTCTGATGAAGATCCCGTTATGAATCTGGAACAGCCGCTGTCCAGAATAATGAGGACGAACGTGACCTATTGCCATCCCATGGACTTCGTTGAGGAAATTGCCCTTGATTTCTATCATTTTGCGATTGGTGCGATTCCTGTGGTCAGAGAAGGTAAAATCGTCGGTATCGTTACACAAAAGGATATGCTTAACACTTTCCTGGAGCTGACCGGTATAAAAGAACCTGGATCGATCATTGAGATAGATATCGAAGACAAGACAGGCGTCATCTATGAAGTAGGAAAAGTATTCAAAGATTTGAACATTAGAATAATCAGTGTGTCAGTTTATAAGAATAAGGAAACCAAGGGGAATAAAATCATTGTATTACGCGTTCAGGCGATGAATCCGAAATTTGCAATACAAAGACTACAGGAACAGGGGTTCAATGTGCTGACTCCTGACAAAATGGGTTTGAGATGAAACCATTATATGTATATGATAAATCATTGCTTGAATACAGATTCAATGATCAGCACCCCTTTAATCAAATGAGAGTAAAAATGACAACTGATTTACTGACAGCATCAGGTTTTTTAAAAGAAGAAGACATCATTAAACCGAGAAAAGCGACTGATGAGGAGCTATTGCTTGTTCATCAGCCTGATTATGTAGAAGCAGTCAAAAAAGCCGGTGAAGGCTCACTTCCTGGGTCCCAGATGGAAAGTTACGGTCTCGCGGGTGAGGATACGCCAACTTTTGATGATATGCACGAAAAAAGTAAAATGCTGGTCGGCGCCACACTGACCGCTGTAGATGAAGTGGTGAAAGGCAATGCAAATAAGGTTCTGAGCCTTGCCGGCGGACTACATCACGGTTTTACCGGTCGTGCCAGCGGATTTTGCATTTATAATGATTCGGCGGTAGCCATTGAATATATGAGAAAGCATTACGGTCTGAAAGTCCTTTATATTGATACGGATGCCCACCACGGCGACGGTGTACAGTTTACTTTCTATAATACTAATGAAGTGATGACCTACTCCATTCATGAGACGGGAAGATACTTATTTCCGGGCACCGGTTCCACAACGGAAAGAGGCGGCGATGCAGGTTTCGGATTTTCAGTCAATTTACCTGTCGATGCTTTTACAGAAGATGAATCATTTTTAAGTATTTTTGAAGACAGTCTGGAAAATGCAATCATCAAATTCAAGCCGGATATCCTGTTAAGCCAAAACGGAGTGGATGCACATTACAGAGACCCGATGACCCATCTCGCTTTGACTTCGAAATCATATGAAGAAATCCCGCGTATCGTCAATCGTCTCAGCGATGAATATACAGGCGGCAAATGGATTGCTGTCGGTGGCGGTGGCTATAATATATGGCAAGTTGTACCGAGGATGTGGGCACAGATATGGCTGGCGATGAACAATGAAAAACCACCGCGCGGCAAGCTGCCCGATGCTTTTCTTGAAAAATATCAAAGCAAAAGCAAGGTCGAATTCCCGACATTGTGGGAGGATGATTTAAGTGACTTCCAGGAGATACCGAGAAAGAATGATATCACTGAAAAAAATGAAGGCATGCTCCAGAGAATACTGATGTATCTGGAACAAATATAAAAAACCTCTAACTGGAGTTATATATTGACTCCAACCAGAGGTTTTTATTATTTTGTAGAAGATCTGTATTCGATGAGATAAGGCAGGATGACGTTCGGTTCATCCACAGGTTCATCTTTCATATACTTCGTCAGCAGTCTCATGCCCACTGCTCCGATATCATACAATGGTATCGCAATACTCGTCACAGGAGGACGCATCATATGCACCAGGTTCGTATTGCTGCAGCTTACAAGCTGCAACTTGTTTGGAAAGCTGATACCGCGGTCTAAAGCGCCGTGCAGCATCCCGACAGCCGCTTCATCACTCATCGTGATAAGGACGTCTACATTCTCCTCGTCGAGCAGACGGTCGAATACGTCTCTTCCTGCATGGTAGTGAGTTGCGACTTCCTGAATGTATTCCTCTTTGAAAGGCAGGTTATTTTCTCTGTAAGCTTCCTTAAGCCCATCTTCAATATGACGTTCAAGCTGTTGGGAATAAAGTGCCTTGACGAAAAATATATCTTTCGCTCCATTTTCAAATAAATGGTTTGATATTTCTTTGATCGCTTTAAAGTAATCAATGTTTACTGAAGGCAGGTTTGCATCCTTCTCACTCGTTCCGCATATAACGACCGGAACATTCGATCCTTTAATGTCTTCAATTGTCTCCTCATTCAAGGTACCGCCGAGAAATACAATACCGTCAACCTGCTTGCTGATCAGGTTCAAAAATGAGTTCCTTTCCTTTTCCGGATCATTGTCAGTATTTGCGATGATCGTCTGATAGTTATACATCTCAGCAATATCATCAAGCCCTCTTGCCAAAGACGAATAATACAAGTTGGATATATCCGGTATGATTACGCCAACTGTTGTCGTCTTTTTACTCGCCAATCCTCTAGCGACAGCATTTGGCCTGTAGTTTAATTTTTTAATGACTTCTTTAACTTTTTTTCTCGTCTCCGGCTTAACGTTGGGGTTACCGTTAAGTACCCGGGACACAGTAGCCATGGAGACTTTTGCTTCACGTGCTACATCATAAATAGTTACTGTCATATGTACACCTCCTGAATAAATATGTAAGCGTTTGTTTTTAATAATAACATGAACAGGACAGTGATTGCATCTTAATTATACTGATTGTTGTAATAATCACATAAAAAAATTAACCACATGAATAACATGTGGTTAATTGAAGTTACTTATTATCTTTATCTTCTTCAGCAAACTTGGACATGTCGACTGTTCTCGGGTCATCTGCACCCTCGTCGGCTACATCGTCCTGTATTGCTCTCTTTTGAGCCTGAATATCTTCTTCATCCATGTTTTTGATGCGTTGTTTTTCTTCTAATTCACTTTTCTTTGCAACGGCTTCATCTTTTTTAGCTTCAATCTTGGAACGTAACTCTTCAGTTTTCTGTTCCGCTTTTTCTTTAAGTGATTCGCTGTCAAAACCGCCGTTCTCTTTTGAGTTGAAAGTCTGTGTGAATTTGTTGGTTGTATCAGAGATGTCATCCCTTAACGCATCACCAGATTTCGGTGCGAGGAACAATCCTCCGATTGTACCTACTGCAAGCCCGAGAACAAGGCCGATTGTGAAATCACGGCCTGTAGTGCTGTGGATTTGCTGTTCATATTCTTCTACACCGTGTAAATGGCGATCCCTATTATAAGTTTCCATAATTTATAAAGACCTCCTCTTCAATTATTGAATAATGACTGTTAATGATTCTCTCCGGAACTGTCATCTCCCGGTGAAGGGGAATTCACTGCTACCGGCAGATTCTCGTCGTCATTTGATGCCTGTGTATTCGTGTTGTAAGACTTGTTGCGTCGTTGTCTCATCTGCCATTTATCTGCAACTTCCATTGCGACATTGGACCATTGGACAACTTGTGAGATCTTATCTTCATTTTGTGAAATGTTATGAGTGATAGAGTTTGTCACTCTGTCCACTGAACTGTTCAGATTGCTGACTGAATCACCCATACCTTGAACTGCATCTACAACTGAATTCAATTTTTGTGATTTACCCTGAACATCTTCAGTTAAGCGATTTGCTTTATGAAGTAAATCTGTAGATTCTCTTGTGATACCTTGAATTTGCCCTTCAACACCATCCAGTGTTTTTGCAATATGATCTAAATTCTTTTTAACAGGTAAAATTACATAAGCCACTGCAATTGCAACAATCAATAAAGCAATTGCCGCTATACCTGCAGCAATAGCCAATATAAGCTGCCAATCCATAATCAAACGCCTCCATCTTCTTTAGACAATTTTTTTATTCATTATTTAAAATAGCCTAATTCGGCCATTAGTAAACATATTTATTGCAAATTATGATAATAATTCTGTAAATCTTTTTTCATATTTTTGAATATCCCCTGCGCCCATAAATATAATCACTGCATTTTCATGGTTATTCAATAATTCCAAATCATCATCGTTCAAGACAGTGGCACCGGGTATTAAGTTGCTCAAGTCCGCACTGGACAAATTACCGGCCGACTCTCTTGCCGAACTGAATATATCTACGATATAAGTCTTATCAGATTCGTTCAGAGCTTCGGCAAACTCATTCAAAAACTTCTCCGTCCTTGAAAAAGTATGAGGCTGGAAGACGGATACGATTTCTCTTCCCGGATATTTTTTACGCGCTGTTTCAAGTGTTGCTTTGATTTCTTTCGGATGGTGCGCATAATCATCAACCAGGACCATTTCATTAATATATGTCTCGCTGAAACGGCGCTTCACTCCCCCGAATGTAAGGAATGCTTCTTTTATATTATTCATATTCAGTGATTCAAAATAACATACAGCAATGACAGATAATGAATTTAAAACATGATGATCTCCATACATCGGTATGACGATGGTATCTTTGAAATCATCGCCAATTGACACTTCGAATTCTGTACCTTTTTCTGTTGTTCTTATATTGGTTGCGGTGACATCAAAGTCTCCTTCAATGCCGTAAGTGTACATTGGTACATCCACTTTGATCTTATTGATATTTTCATCTCCGCCGAATGCGATGACAGCCTTTTTGACCTGTGAGGCCATTGCATTGAACGCATCGATGACGTCATCCAGATCTTTAAAGTAATCCGGATGGTCGAAATCGATATTTGTTATAATCGCATAGTCCGGATGATAGCTTAGGAAATGTCTTTTATACTCACAGGATTCAAATGTGAAATAATCGCTGCTCTTCAACCCGAACCCTGTCCCGTCACCGATTAAAAAAGTGGTTTCAACATCACCGTTCATCACATGGCTGAGCAGTCCCGTCGTTGAAGTTTTTCCATGGGCACCGGTGACTGCTATAGAAGTGAAACGGCTCATGAATTCAGCCAGGAATTCATGGTACCTGATTACTTTGAAATTGCTCTCCATAGCTTTTTTAATCTCAATATGATCATCTTTAAATGCATTTCCTGCAATATAAGTATAGCCCTCTTCGACATTGCTCTCATCGAAAGTCAGAATATCTATTCCTTTATCTCTCAATTGGAATTCTGTAAAAACTTCCTTATCAATGTCAGAGCCCCGAACGACATGACCCAGGTCATGCAGTACTTGAGCAAGCGCACTCATACCTGCACCTTTTATACCAATAAAATGAAATTTTTCCACAGGGACACCAAACTTTCTCAATATATTAAGGTTGTTGCTCACGTATGAACTTTAAAACTTTATCCTTGGTTTCTTTTTCTATTTCTCCCCTGTTGACTCTAAGGGGTTTATTAGAAGTTGGAATTTGAACCAGCATGTCATTGCCTTCCACTAAATTGTCCGATCCCTTGATCACTTGGTTTCTGTCATCTTTAAAGGAGACTTTAGTCTGAAGCAGCTGCAGCAGTTCATATCCTATTTTAGCAGCCGGATCACCATGCCGGATCAGCAGATGGATACCCAGCGGTTTGCCTTTTTTCAGAATTTGCACAACAGCACTGATGGCTTCATGATTATTACTCTGAATAAGCTCGCTGAAATCATCAATAACAACTACTATAACACTTTTTTTATTAGCATGGCTGACACGCTGATTGAAACTGGATATATTCCGTACATGTGCACGCCTGAATTGATTTGATCTGGAATTCACTTCCTGTAATATATCATCCAAAGCGTCGGTTGACTTGATCGTCTCATGTTCAGAAAATAAGTAATTCAACCGCTTATAATCATCGTACTTGTCATTGCTTGTAACAAATTTGAACTTTAAGTCATGTGAAGTATGGTTCATCAGCATTGATATGATGAAATTGTCTATCAAGTGTGCCGCTTCATCATTTTTTCCGCCGTAGACCAGCAGATGCCCCGCCTTCGGGAGTTCATAGCTGAAAATCTGATCATCCACAATTTTTCCAAAAATAAATTTATAATCATTTTTCCTCAATTTCAAACTGCTCTTTTGAAATAAGGTACTGAAATAAATAGGCCTCGGTTCCCTCAATGGGATTTCAACCCCTATATGGCTTGTACCGATAATCGGAGCAACGACACGCATTTCTTCCACTGGTAAATAAGGCAAAATATGTGCTTTAAGCTTCGAAATATTACTGATCCGAAAATTCCGGTTTAATTTCAATTCATGCGTACCGATGATGCCATTTGATTTATATTCATTGATACTCGCCGGCACACCATTGGCGTTGAAAGCCTGAACAATCGCATCGCTGAGATCTTTCTCTTCAGAAGCATAGTCAGATGTCTGCATTTTACCGAGCATATCAAGCGAAGGCAGACTGAGCGTGGGGCCATATCGTTTTTCGGCTGATGCGGATTTCATTTTAACAGGTGTCCCCATCGTGTGCGTTGGAATTTTATCTTCCTTCAATGACTTTTTCTTTTTTGTCAGAGGTTTGATGGCTGATTTTAAATTTTGAGAACTTCTGGATTCGGCTTCCTCTTTTCTTCTCTTCATCGCAGCTTCTCTTTTGACATTATCACGGTGTCTTTTGTGATTTCTTGCTTTTACAATATCACGGATGATTACTGACTGTATGTCATCATAATTCGTTTCATCCGGATTTTCGGGTGTCTCCGGTGCCGGTTCTTCGTTCTTCTCAAGTTCATACTTTTTCAGACCATGAACAGGCGATGGAATATCCCTCGCCTTTTTCAATATGAAGCTGGATTTACTTGTATCCGGCAAATTCGTTGATTGATGATGCTCACGTCTTCTGTCTCTTCTGACAAAATCGGCACCATCATTTTCCCGTCTCTCAACCGGTTGCTTTTTTATATCATCGTCTATATCAAGCGGAAATCTAAAACGCTCTTCTGTCAGGTTTTCCTCTGCATCCACAGGTTTAAATTCTCTTCTTTTCCTTGATCTAGCCATAATCTCACCCTTAATTCACTGCAAATGATTGACCGACTTCATAGTTATCATTTAATACATAGATTCCGTCAATCCCATCATCTTCCAGATTCAATTCTTTTTTAGAACAAATCATACCATTCGATTCAACGCCTCTCAGCTTTGACGGTTTAATATACATACCGTCCGGCATCCACGCGCCGACTTTCGCTACGACCACTTTTTGGCCCGAGTCGACATTCGGAGCACCGCAGACAATTTTCAGGTTATTATCCCCGACATCCACCTGGCAGACATTCAGCTTATCTGCATCAGGATGCTGTGATTTTTCAGTAACGTATCCAACAACGAATTTTGGATCCAGATCCGCTTCAATCTGCTCTTCGCCGACCGAGGATAAAATTTCATTAATTTTATTAACATGAGTTTCACTCGGAATGACATTGACCACATCTTTTTCGAGTTCAAATTTGTCTGAAGCATTGAAAATATTCACGCCGACTGTTTCATCATTTTCCTTGATGACCGTCACACCGTCATGATGTGTATAGGACGGTGATTTCGCACTTCTTAAAGATACCAGCAATACATCGCCAACATAAGCATTATTATAAGTCAGTTTCATTTACTTCCCTCTTTTTGAATTCTTTTGTTTGCCGAGTATGAATACCGGCTGCAATCTTTTCTCTCTGTATGAGAATGATAATGAAGTGATTGGCGTCAGACCTTCTGCAAAATACTGCATCATCATCTGGGCCATGATATCGTAACCCACTTCATTTTTGACATCTGCCACAATCAGTACATCCTGGTGCGGCAGTCCGACCATCATCTCGCCTTCACATATTTCATGCATATCATTTAAAAACTGTTCGTTAAGGATTCTGGAGGCGTCGTAGCCGTCATTATGATTCACAAAATAAAAGTCATTTTCCTGCACAGTCTGCTTTTTATAATCTATTTTCAAATTGCCCAGGTTGTTATATGCAAGCACTCTGATATCTTCGTGGCTCATACCGAATGATTCAGCCAGCTTTTCATCAATCAGACGATAGCTGTTTTTAAAATCCATTGCATAGTAGACTCTCGTTTCATTCGTGTGATCATCCATGATGAATTTAAGCCCGCTTTTGGTTTCTTCATAAAAACTCGTCGATCTGACGACCGGATAAATCATGGACTGGTCCAGATCGACCGATTCATCTTCCATGCGTGTTAATGTTTCATCAATATAGTAAATGATTTCATCTACGAATTCATCATCATTTTTAGCTTTTTGAGCCGCTTTGGCAAGCTCTATATCGACACCTTTTTTATTGTCCTTGCGTTCGATTCTGAGCTCTTCATCTTTCCTGTTGAATTTAAAATCAAAATCATCACGCTTTGCATTTAGTTTTTCTAATATTAAATCTTTCAGTTTAAAAACATTCATCAGAATGCCTCCAATAATTTCTACTTATTTTAATGCTGTAAAGCCTGGTCGCCTTCCTTGATCATTCCAAGTTGTCTCATCAGAATATAGATCAAATACGTGACCACGGCCGGTAAAACAATATGGAATACAAGAATCAGTACAATTACCTGCACTGACATCCCCATCGTTTCTATCGCCATTATCTGGCCGACAAAACCACTGGTTCCCATGCCTGCGCCTGCCGCATTGTTTTCCATTGGAAAGAATACGGTCATTATCGGCGCAATGATGGCACTTGCGAGTGTAGGCGGCACAATGATAAACGGATTTAAAAATACATTCGACACCTGCAGCATTGAAGTTCCGATTCCAAGCGAAATCAGTCCTGATATACCATTATCCCGGTATCCCTGCACGGCAAACCCGACCATATGGCAGCAGCAGCCGATTACCGCAGCGCCTGCTGCCAGGCCGCTGATTTCAAGCATCAGTGCGAGCGCTGCACTGGATAGCGGTGCAGTCAGCATCAGACCGAAAACCACTGCAACCAGTATGCCCATGACAAACGGCTGCTGTTCAGTCGCAAAGACGATGAAGCCGCCCACACTTGTCATGAAGTCACCGATCCAAGGTCCGACAAACTGGGCAACTCCATACGCTGCAGTAATTGTCAGCAGCGGTGTGACTATAATATCTATTTTTGTTTTCCCGCTGTACAAACGGCTGATTTCAACTGCTGCGATACTTGCGATGAAGCTGCCGGCCGCACCGCCAAATTCATATGCGGCATAACTGACGACAACAGTTGAAAAAACAACAAGCGGCGGCGCCTTCAAACCATAGCTGATGGCGGCACCAATTGCCGCTCCGGTCAATGCCATGGCTACTGCACCGATTTCAGTCATGAATGATAGAAATGGAATATAAGTCCCTATCGTATCCATGATCAGACCAATAATCAAAGAAGAAAACAATCCTAAAGCCATAAAGCTCATCCCGTCGATGAACCAGCGTCTTAATAATTTTCTCATAATTTTATACCATCCGTTTATCGGCCGTTTAAGGTTTTAACGACATCAGAATTTACACCTTGTACAAGGTGCGATAAAAACTTGTGTGCTTCCATATAATCATTATAGTCGATAATTGAATGCGAAGTATGAATATATCTTGCACAAATTCCGACAACTCCCGAAATGACACCTTCATTGGAGACGTGTATACTTCCCGCATCCGTACCGCCCGGTGAAGTATAGTATTGATATTTTATGTTATTCTGCTCAGCAATATCGATCATATACTCTCTCATCGGTTTGGATAAGATCATTGTTCGATCCATTATTCGAAGTAACGTGCCGCCGCCGATTTTTCCAGTATCATCTTTCTTGCCCATCATATCATTCGCCGGGGAGCAGTCCACAACAAATGCGACGTCAGGCTTGACCATGTTACTGCTCACTTTGGCGCCTCTTAAGCCGACTTCTTCCTGAACATTCGCCCCGACATACAGATCACAATCGAGATTCACATCTTTCAATGATTCCAGAACTTCGATCGCTATCAGACAGCCGTATCTGTTATCCCATGCTTTCGCCAGGAGTTTATTATCATTTTCCATTACTTCAAACTGAACATCGGGAACGATTGAATCACCGACTTCGATGCCCATCTCCCTCAGTTCATCTTCGCTGTCGGCACCGACATCAAATAGCATATCTTTGATTTCAGTCTTTTTATCCTTTCCGCCTTTACGGAAGTGAATCGGTACACTGCCGACGATACCCGTAATCTCTTTATCATCGCTTGTACGCAATTTTAATTTCTGGCTTAATAAAACATCGCTCGACCATCCACCGAGCGGCACGAACTTTATAAGTCCGTTCTTTTTGAGTTCTGTCACCATAAAGCCCACTTCGTCCATATGAGCTGCAATCATTACTTTTGGTGCATTTTCCTTACCGCTTTTCTTAACGGCAAAAATACCGCCCAGGCCATCGGTGATGATTTCGTCAGATAGTGGTTCGAGCGCTTTTCTCAAATACTTCCTGACAAGATCTTCAAAGCCGGGTGCCCCGTGCAATTCAGTTAATGCTTTCATTCTATCCAAAGTTTTTTGTGATAAATTCATGATAATTCCCCTTTAAGATGATTTTCATTTATTTCATATGGTAAACTACATTTAAGGAGGTAGTTTTATGTCAAAGCGTAGAATAGTTTTATTATTTACAGTTCTCACTTCTGTACCGGCATTAATCTGGTTTTTCCTTTACCGGACGGTAGATGCTCAAAAAGTGATTGATGGTTTACATTTACAATTCGATGATGTTTCATTCATCTCTCTGGATTATCAGACGGACGAAAGAAACTTCCTTGGAATGAAATCCAAAGTGATCAATGGCGTCGTCCATGTTGGTGAAGGTGAAGATGTTTCGAAGTACCAATTTATGGCTGATGCTTATACAGGTGAAATCATGGAGATTACTAATCAGTAATCTCCTGTTTTTTTACCCTTTTACACCCTGCCGTCTTCTTTCAGTTTTTCAATCGTTTTATGAATACGTTCCATGCCGGATTCAATACGCATTCTGCCGGAAGCAACGTTCATCCTGAAACGTCCGTTGTCGACAACGTCGTAAATATGACCGGGCGACACAGCAATGCCCCCTATATCTACAAGCGCTTTATGCATCTCGGCATCTTCAATTCCGCATTTCTCAAAGCTGATCCACGCTAAATAAGTTGATTCCGGCTTTTTGAATGACAGATAATCTGACAGATGTTCATTGATGTATTCCTCGATATAATCAAAGTTTCCTTCCAGGTGATCGTTCAGTTCATCCACCCACTCACCACAGTCCGTATAGGCAGCGTCAATCGCCGACAGAACCAGACTGTTTGCCGTGCCTACATTGTAGCGATGGTCATATTCATAGACGATTTTATTTCTCAGCTCTTTATTTTTAGTGATGAAATATGAATGCGGTATACTCGCCAGATTAAAAGTCTTTCCGAGACCTGTTGTTACAATGATCGGGTCCCCCTCATCCATCAGCTCGGCCATGGATACGAACTTCTCTTTTGGCCTTACAAAATCCATATGAATCTCATCACTGATGAAAAAGACATCATTGTGGATACAGATATCTTTCATCTTCTGAAGATCTTCTCTCGACCAGACTTTTCCGGTCGGGTTATGCGGATTACAATGGACGAACACTTTATTTTCAGGTGCCTGGCACAATTTTTCAAAGTGGTCGAAGTCGAATGAGTATTCATTATCCTCTTCAATAAGAGAACATGAAACCACCTTACGGTCATTTCCCTTTAAAACTTTCAAAAATGCATTGTATGTCGGCATATTCAAAATAACGCCGTCGCCCTCGTTTGAGTGGAGACGCACCGCTTCACTCACCGTATACAGCACAGACGGTGCATAAGTGATCATGTCATCCGTCAAATCCACATTGTAGCGGGATTTCCACCACTGTTTGACAGGGCCGTAAAATTTGGAGTTTTTCCAGATTGTATAGCCGAAAATGCCGTTATCCAGCCTTTTTTTCATTGCTTCTGTAATGGCTTCAGGTGTTTCAATATCCATATCAGCTATCCAGAATGGTGCGAGCCCCGTACGTCCGAATAACGGCTCAGTGCCTTCATACTGAATACTGTAAGTGCCTTCTCTGGTCGTTTCTTTATCGAAATTGAACTTGCTCAAAAGCTTCCCCTCCACGTATAATTTCTTCACATTATATTTTATCATTCTTTACCGATAATTACATTGCAAAGGCAAAGAAAAAAAGCATCTTAAAAAGATGCTTTCAATAAATATATTCTGCTGCCGTTCTTTGAGAATTTCTCTTCATACTCGGTTCGTATGTTATCTTCGGGCTCTTCCTCATGAAGGTCCAAAATGATTTCATCAAACTTCATGCCGTATTCGTTCATGCTTTTTAAGCTGTATTCGAATAAACCGCGATTATCAGTTTTAAACTGCAGGCTGCCTTCACCATCCAAAAGATGATGATACTGTTTTAAGAAAGTATGATAAGTAAGACGTCTTCTTGCATGCCTTGTTTTCGGCCACGGGTCTGAAAAATTCAGGTGAATTTTTGAAACTTCACCTTCATTCAGATAGTCGCTGATATAATTCGCATCCAACAGTGCCAGTCTGATGTTTTTCAAATCCAGTTCAATAATCTTTTCCACTACTCTGATGATGATATTCTTATCCAGCTCGATGCCAAGATAATTGATATCGGGGTTTCTTACGGCAAGTTCTGTAATGAATGTCCCCATGCCCGTCCCGACTTCAATGTGCAACGGCTGATCAACATCAAAAAAGTTTTTGACTTTATTTTTATAAGTCATTTCTGTATCCACAATATGGCCATTGTCCTTCAAATAATCCATGGCCCATGGTTTGTTACGAATTCTCATCCTGCTGCTCCATTCACTTTTCCACTAGATGAACCGATCTCTTTTAATCACGTGATTCAAGAACAGTATCCAGTCGTTCATATCTTTAAAACGCTTATGGTCTTCATACCACTGCACCATCGTAATTGCCTGGACCAATGTGTACCATTTCATGCGTTTTCTTAAATCTCTATCATATTTTATGCCGTATGATTCCAGCCATTCATCCCATTTTTCTGCCGGAACATAAGTGTAAAGGATGATACCGATATCTATTGCAGGGTCTGCAATCATCGCGCCTTCCCAATCTACTAAGAATAATTCATCCTGATCGGACAGCAGCCAATTGTTATGATTTACATCACCGTGGCAGACTGTACTCAATGATTGATCCAGTTTTGGAATTTCATTTTCTAAATATTGAATGGCACTTCTTACAGTGTGGTGTGCATTCACTTTAGGGGATAATGAAGATTGAATCTTATTCAATAATAAGTCGGGTAACATCGGTTTCATGCCTATTTTCTTAAGCATAGTCAACAACGGTCCTGATGAATGAATTTTCTTCATCAACGCTGCCACCCTGTTTGAAGACATCTCTTCATGGGTCAGCTCACGGCCATTCTTCCAATGCTGTGCTGTTACGACCTCTCCCGTTTCTATGCGTTTCGTCCAAACCAACTTCGGCACTATACCTTCTGCTGATAGTGCTGCTATAAAGGGGCTGGCATTGCGTTTCAGAAAGAGCTTCCGGCCATCCTGTTCGGCTTTATAAGCCTCACCTGATGCACCGCCTGCGGGGTCCAGTGTCCAGCCGAGCTGATAGAAATGCTCCAAATTCCACACCTCTCTTCGTCCTTAAAAGACGCTAAAATAATTATATATTATAGCGCCCTTTTTTTGTTTCGTGATTAAAATAATATAGTGTTTGCGGTGTGATTTCAAGACTCATATTTTTTAATTTATATGACAACAGCAATAAAACAGCCGTCAAAGTCACATATTATAAGGCTTCATCATACTTTAAAAATATAAGTGTAATATCACTCGTTAACTTTATTTAACTGAATTTAATAGTGTGATTTTTTTATTAAAGTATTCCTGCAGCTGCTGCGTGACCCGTCCTGGCTTACCGTCACCCACAGATCTGCCGTCCACTTTGATGACCGGAATGATTTCCTGGGTCGTACTTGTATAGAACACTTCATCCGCTTCACTCATATCCGACACCGTAAACCCTTCTTCCCTGACAGAAATATCGTTTTCTTCTGCCAGTCCGAGAACAACCCTCCGGGTGATGCCGTTCAATATCAGATTGTTTGCCGGATGCGTAAACAGAACTTCATTTTTCACCATGAATACATTGGTCGAAGAGCCTTCCGTCACCACACCGTCACGATGCAAAATCGTCTCTTTGGCACCATTTTCCACTGCATACTGTTTCTCCATGACATTGGCAAGCAGGTTCAGACTTTTAACATGGCACTTCAGCCATCTGTAATCTTCGGCAGTCACTGCTTCCACACCCGAATTCATCGGTCCCAGCGGTCGCTTAGCTTCTCTGATGCTTGCATAGATGACCGGTTTAGTCACATGCGGAAAACCGTGGTCGCGTGGAGCGATTCCTCTTGATACCTGAATGTAGAGTGCACCGTTAAGAATAACGTTGCGGTATTTTATTTCATGGAGTATTTCCACGATTTCATCACGGCCCACGTCCCTGATCAAAATTTCCCCGGCACTTTGCAGCAGTCTGTCGACATGTTCATCAAAAGTGAAAAAATTGCCATCATAAATACGGATGACTTCATAGACACCATCGCCAAAATAAAACGCACGGTCTCCACTTTTTATACTCATTTCCTCGTGGTTCATATACTGTCCGTTATAATAACTAATTCTCATTGGCTTCACCTTCTACACATATTCTGTAAATCGCCTCTAAATAAATTGCAGTGGCTTTCAGCAGTTCATCTATTTTCATCGTCTCATTCTTCTGGTGCATCGTGTCTTTCGTATCATTGAACATGGCACCGAACGCGACGCCTCTTTCAAGCGTTCTTGCATAAGTTCCGCCGCCGATTGTGAATGGCTCGGTATCATCTTCCACATGATTTCTGTAGCTGTCCAGAAGCACTTTGACGAGCGGGTCCTCCGGATTTACATAATGAGGGGGTTCATCCGACAGATCTTCAATTGTGAAACCTTCATTGAGTATCCTGCTCTTAAGTGCATGGATTCCGCTGTTGAAATCCAGACCTTCCGGGTATCTCAGGTTGACGCCGAAGCTTGCACCATCCACCTCTGTATAATTGATCATCCCGGTGTTGACACTGACCTCACCCATATCCTCATGAGTATGCGCCATATCAAATTGCTCGCCTTTGTAGTTTCCGACGATATACTTATTCGCAAAATCCACAAAGTTCATTGCGTTATCGTCAAGCTCCATAGTGCTCAGAAATTCAATCAGAATAAAGCCCGCATTCATGCCGGCTTCCGGTGTTGAACCATGGGCACTCCGCCCTTTTATTCTTATATTCAGGAAACCATTATCCACTTCGTAGTTGCCTTCTGCACCTGTGTTTCTTAAAAAGCCTTCGAATGACTGGATGACTTCCGTCATATTTTGAATCACTTTCAATTTTGCTTCCGCTTCTTCAGGGACCATATTATATCTCTCGCCTGAAATTAAAACTTTCAGTTCAATATTAGGTTCTTCCTCATCCAGCAATGTATGCTTCTGTACAATATTGAAGGATGTAATTCCTTTTTCCCCATATATCAAAGGAAATGCAGCATCCGGAGCAAAGCCCGCCGCCGGCATTTCTTCACTGGCAAAATAAGCTTTCGTACATTCCCAGTCTGATTCTTCATCTGTCCCGATGATCAGACGCGTTTTCAATTTGAAATCCACATTCTGTTCATGCAGAATTTTCATCGCATAATATGCAGCCATCGTCGGTCCTTTATCATCCTGGACACCGCGTGCTGTAATCGAGTCCTCCGTCACAACCGCTTCAAATGGCTTATTATCCCATCCTGTACCGGGCGGCACGACATCGACATGCCCCAATACTCCGAAAATCTCATCGCCTTCACCGGCTTCGATATGACCGGCAAGATTGTCGACTTCTTTTGTTATGAAACCATCCCTTTTACCGAGGTCCAGCATGTAGTCCAGGGCAGCTTTCGGTCCTTCTCCGACCGGTGCACCTTCTGTTCTGTCCCCTTTCACACTTTCTATTTCCAATAATCCGATCAAATCTTCAATCAATGAGTCTTTATGTTGATTGACAAGCGCCTGAAAGTCCATGTCCGTTCATCCTTACTTATAGTCGTTTATTTTTAATGATAAATATATTTGAGTATAAAAACAAGCAATCGTAACATCATATTTAAAAATTTCACAATAAAAAAACCGGTTCATATGAACCGGTTGTGTGAATAAACGATTATTTCTTATTGTCCTCATCCTGATCTTCATCATAAACGACATGGATATTATGATTATCATCAATTTCGCCTTTATCATTGACAACTTCAGAATTCGGGTTTTCTTCCGGGTGGACAAATCCACCTTCAGAGTCGAAGTTGCCTTCTTCCTGATCGGTCGTCAAGTGGCCGTCACCATCTACTGCATCAGGTTTTACATCGTGCTTTTCTTTCTTAACTTTTGACTGAACATTTTCTGCATATCCTTTTGGATCTTCTTTAGCTTTGTTAAATTCAGTCTTTGCTTTATCCTGATATTGTTTTGCCTGGTCTGACATCTTGTTCTGATAATCTTTGGCCTGCTCTGTCGCTTTTGATTGGACATTCTGTGCATATTGCTTAGGGTCCTCTTTTGCTTTTGAATACTCTTCTTTTGCTTTATCCTGAACTACACTAGCTTTCTCACTAACTTTATTCTGTACATTTTGGGCATATTCTTTCGGATTTTCCTTTGCCTTGTTGTACTCATTCACTACCGCATCCCTGTTGTCTTTCTCAGAGAGTTTCTTAACTGCTGCTGCCACACCGACGAGTGCAGCCAGTTTGACTAAACCATTAATTAATCTTCCCATTTTAATACACCTCTATTTAATTTAATTTTGAAGTAATTACTAATAAATATTTACCCAATCTTAAATGATTTAAACAAGGTGTGTTAAATTATTCACTTCTTCACCAGTTAAATATCTGCTTTCTCCTGCTTCCAGCATCTCATCCAGGGCTAAATTACCGAATTTCAGACGTTTCAGCCCGACCACTTCGTTATTCAAATATATGAACATGCGCTTCACCTGATGAAACTTACCTTCATATATAGTCAATTCGACTTTCCTGTCGTCTACTTTTTTAGCAATGGCAGGTGAAGATGTGAAATCTTTTAAAGGAATGCCCGCTTCCAATTTTACGATATCCTCATCCGACACATCTTCTTTTAATATGACTTCATATGTTTTCCCTATCTTATTTCTCGGACTCAGCAAACTGTGTGACAGCTTCCCATCATTTGAGATGATCAGCAGGCCCGTTGTATCTTTATCCAGCCTGCCGACAGGAAACAATTCATCAATCTGCGGATGGTCTATCAGTTCCATGACCGTCTGCGTAGGGCCGTCTTCAGTGGATGAGATGACGCCCCGGGGTTTATTCAGCATGAGATAAATAAACTCCTCCAATACCACCTGTTCATCATTAATCGTGATATGGCTGTCATATGAAACTTTGTGATTCGGTTTATTGATGACTTCATCTTCGACTTTCACCTGTTTATCTCTGATCAGTTTAGACACTTCTTTACGGCTGCCGATTCCGGCATTTGCCAAAAACTTATCCAAACGCATTATAAAAACCTCAACTTCTGTCTGATTTTATCTGCTCTGGCACCGAGTATCTCGTCGGCCAGCCTGCTTCTGAATGAGAGGAAAATATAAACAAACGCCCCGACAGGTACCGTCACAGCAAGTATGATGATTGAATCCACTTTATTCTGAACATCAAGGGAGAATAGTAAAATTAAATAAACGACCTCGACTGCCAAAAGCATGACCACAGTATAAAAACCAATCTGCATTAATGGCTTTATTAGCGGACTGATATGGAACTCGCCATATTTCTTTATAATCCACAAGTTTAAAACAACACCGATTCCAAGTGCAATTGCCGTCCCCATCACCGCACCGACTGTGTGAAACTGCATAATGAGTGGAATGTTGATTCCGATTTTGACTACAAGCACTGCAAGCACGACATATAATGTGAGATTTTGTCTATCTATGCCCTGTACAATCGAACATGTGATTGAAAACAGTGAAATGATAATGCTGACCGGTGCATAGAATATTAATATTTTAATGCCCATTTCATTGTAGCTGTAGAAAGATGTATAAAGCGGCGCAGAAAGAATCATCATTCCAATCGCTGCAGGTATTGCAAAGAATAACAGCATCAACAGCATCATTTTAATCTGATGGTGAACATTGCCCATCTCTCTTCTCTGGAAGTTTTTGGTGATGAACGGCAGGATGCTGATTGCGAAAGCTGCTGCAAGAGAAGTTGGAATCATGATGAGTTTGTGCGTCGTCAAGTTCAGCATACCGAACCAGCTGTCGTGATACTGTTCTGGTACGCCGGCTAATGCGAGCCCGTTGTTATGCGTCAGCTGGTCGATGAATATCATTACAGGTATACTGATTCCCACTATTATAAATGGAATGCCATAGCGGACGATTTCACCATACATTTCCTTATATGAAAAATCGTAATCCGTGTTGTCCGCTTTGACCAGCTTCTGAATGTGCGGCTGTCTTTTTCTCCAGAAGACGAACAGCGTCACGATGGCACCGATACCGCCGATGAATGCAGCAAATACTGCGATTTCGTTTGCCTGTTGAACCGTACCGTCCAGTACATAAAGGATGATGTAGGCACCGCTCAGAAGTACTGCGATTCTGATAATCTGTTCCACTACGGATGACGCACTCGTCGGACCGAAGGATTCAAACCCCTGGAATATACCTCTGAACGTCGCCATAAATGGAATGATGATGACGGCAATACCGATGATACGAATAATGCGTGTAATATCTTCAGCAGTCCAGCTGCCCTCGCCGCTGCCTGCTGCGAGTGTCTGCAGGTTCGCTATGTAGGGTGCTGCGATATAAAGTGCCAAAAACGCAAGCGCGCCGGAAGCGATCATTACAAGCAGACTTGATTTGTACAGCTTCTGACTCGTCTGGTACGCGCCCAGCGCATTATATTTGGCCACATATTTCGATACGGCACCGGGCACACCTGCTGCTGCAATCGACAGCATGATTGTGTAAGGCGTATAAGCATAACCGTATAAGGCCAGGTTTTCTTCTCCACCCATAATACTGTAAAATGGGATCAAGTAGAGCATTCCCAAAACTTTGGTGATCAATGTCGCCAAAGTCAGGTAGAATGTCCCTCTCACCAGTTTATTTGAATCTGACATTTTTATAACCTTCTTATTTTAGACTAAATTACATTATAATCAAAATATCATCACTTTCAAACCAAAAGGAGCAAATCTATGTTTGACATAATCGTTGTAGGCGGTGGCGTCAGCGGCCTCATGGCAAGCTATGCAGCCTCAAAATACGGCAAAAAAGTATTACTTATCGAGAAAAATAAAAAGCTTGGACAAAAACTGCTGATTTCAGGCGGCGGGCGCTGCAACGTGACGAACCGTCTGCCCTACGAAGAGATCATCAGCCATATCCCTGGCAACGGCAAGTTCCTTTACGGCCCTTTCAGCACTTTCGACAATGAAAGCATCATTGACTTCGTCCAGACACGCGGTGTCAATTTAAAAGAAGAGGATCACGGCCGGATGTTTCCTGTGACCAACAAGGCAATGGATGTATTGAATGTCTTTTTAAAAGAACTGGATGAGAACAATGTGACCATCCGGTACAGTACTATAGTAGAAAAAATCTTAACCGGCGATGAGTCAGTCACCGGCGTACGTCTGAATGACGGCGAAATGATAAAGGCTTCCAATGTGATTGTTACCACCGGCGGAAAAAGCGTACCCAACACAGGATCCACCGGAGACGGCCACAGATTTGCGACGGAAGCCGGCCATAATATTACAGAATTATTCCCGACCGAGGTCCCTATCACGTCCTCCGAGCCCTTTATTAAAGAAGGCAATTTAAAAGGACTCAGTCTCAGCAATGTCGCTTTATCCGTTCTCAGAAAGAACGGTAAGCCGCGAATAACACATCAGATGGATATGATATTTACCCACTTCGGCGTTTCAGGCCCGGCCGCACTCAGATGCAGTCAGTTTATATTTAAAGAGCAGAAAAACCAGAAACGTAAAGATATTTCCATGATGATTGATTTTTACCCGGATGTTAAAAAAGGTGCGCTGCAGCAGGAGCTCGATGCACTTTTAAAGGATAGTCCGAATAAATCCATCAGAAATATCCTTAAAGGGATGATCCAGGACCGCCTCGCAGAATTCCTGATTGAGTTTAACGGCATTGATGGCGATGCCAACAGCCATCACCTTAAAAATGAAGATAAGCAGAAGATTGTTGCGTTCCTGAAAGGTTTCACTTTCAAAGTCGACGGCACCCAGTCCATTGAAAAAGCTTTCGTTACCGGCGGCGGAGTCAACTTGAAAGAGATTACTCCCCAGACGATGGAAAGCCGGATGGTCGAAGGTCTTTTTTTTGCCGGAGAAGTGCTCGATATTCACGGCTACACCGGTGGCTATAATATCACAAGCGCGCTTGTGACAGGTTTCGTTGCCGGACACAGTGCAGGAATGAAGTGACGTCATGCTGACTACGCCATAACTGGTGTAAAAAAGCATGCTACTTATAGCAACGCAGCATATAACTGAACATTTACAACAAAACCCCGTCACTCACTTTGAATGACGGGGTGCTTCAATTATTCTGCCGGATGATGCTGGTGTTCAATTTCATAAATGCGTATTTCATTGTCGATAATCGGGTTATCCGCCGGTTTCTCTTCTCCTGATTTTGCATTGTGTGCTTTTTGATTTTTACGGCTTTTTCTCCATGTTTCAAAAGACGCATGATCTTTCCAGTTTGTTGAGATCAGCAATTCATCGTGATCTTCAAGTTTTTCATTCTTCAATACTTCCATCAGTTCGAAGCCTTCAAAAGTATGCACAGCCTTCGGTTCCTGGAACTTTGCCGCCACTTCATCAATCCGGCCTTTTTTAATGCTTAATGCATTCACTACTTTAATCATTTCAATCATCCTTTCGTAAAGGTTCTATATAAAACAATATCATAATCTCCCCACTAATCTTCATGAGAAAAGTTACGAAATTCTAAAAGGTTTAACTGTACACCTGTAAAGGAATTTATATAATAGTATATTTTATCAGGAAAGGAGCCTTAATTTGTCTTTTCAAGATATGTTCATCGGTGACTCCGACATGATTCTCCGTACAATCATTGTCGGCCTGCTCGCCTACATTGCTCTGGTGGTCATTATACGGATGAGCGGCAAGCGCACTTTATCTCAGATGAATGCTTTTGACTTTATCGTGACCGTTGCACTCGGTTCGATTTTAGCGAGTATTATTCTGACGAAAGATGTTTCACTGATTCAGGGCATTACAGCCTATTTAATATTGATCATCATGCAGTTTATCATTACCAAGTTAACCATCTACAGTGATAAATTTAATAAAGTTATCAAATCCGAACCAAAGTTACTCTACTACAATAATCAATTTTTAAAAGAAAATCTGAAAAAGGAAAGGCTGAACAAAACTGAGATTCATCAGGCCGTACGTGCCAGTGGGACGGCCAACCTGGAAAATGTAAAAGCTGTCATTTTGGAATCTGAAGGCAGCATATCCGTCATACCTCAAAGTGACAAAGATTCAGAGAATCGTGAATTTGATATTATGAAGAACGTAAAAAAGTAAGGTCAGAGACCTTACTTTTTTCTTAGTTTGCTACTATATTAATCAATTTGCCAGGTACAGCAATGACTTTTCTTACAGTCTTATCGTGGATGACTTCCTGAACTTTGTCAGATTCGATTGCGATACGCTCCAGATCTTCTTTTGATGCATCTGTCGGTACATTCATCTTCTCACGTACTTTACCGTTGACCTGGATGACGATTTCAACTTCTTCTTCAATCAGTTTACTTTCATCAAATGCCGGCCATTCTTCGTAAGTGATCGTACCTTCATGACCGATTCTTTCCCACAGCTCTTCCGCTAAATGCGGTACAATCGGTGAAAGCATTTTAACGAAGTTTCCAATATATGTTTTGGAGATTTCGTCCTGCTTATTACACTCATTGACAAATACCATCATCTGGGAAATTGCAGTGTTAAAATCAAGCGTCTCATAATCATCGGAAATCTTCTTCACTGTTTCATGGTAGACCTTATCGAGGTCCGGTGTATCCTTATCGACAATCTTACTCTGTACTTCGCCGGTCTCTTCATTGATGATGAGTCTCCATACACGGTCGAGGAAACGTCTTGAACCATCGAGTCCTGTCGCGCTCCATGCGATTGAAGCATCAAGCGGCCCCATGAACATTTCATACAGTCTCAAAGTGTCTGCACCATGTGAATAAACGATATCATCCGGGTTGATGACATTCCCTTTTGATTTACTCATTTTCTCATTGCCTTCACCGAGAATCATGCCCTGGTTGAACAATTTCTGGAACGGCTCTTTCGTGTGCACAACGCCGATATCATAAAGTACTTTGTGCCAGAAGCGTGCATACAGCAGGTGCAGTACCGCATGCTCTGCCCCGCCGATGTACAGGTCAACCGGCAGCCAGTGTTTCAGTTTTTCAGCGTCTGCCAATGCTTCATCATTGTGAGGATCGATAAATCTCAGGTAATACCAGCAGCTGCCTGCCCACTGAGGCATCGTGTTCGTCTCACGGCGTCCCTTGACTCCGTCTTCTCTCACAACTTCTATCCACTCGGAATTATTCGCAAGTGGTGATTCTCCTGTGCCGGACGGTTTTATTTCATCCATATAAGGCAGTTCCAAAGGAAGCTCGTCTTCAGGCACTGTTGACATTGTACCGTCCTCCCAGTGGATGACTGGAATCGGCTCGCCCCAGTAACGCTGGCGTGAGAACAGCCAGTCACGGAGTTTATATGTCGTTTCTTTTCTTCCGAAATTGTTCTCGTTCAGAATCTCGAGCGACTTTTCAATCGCTTCTTCGGTGCCGAGACCATCGAGTTTACCAGAATTCACATGCGTGCCGTCGCCTGTATAAGCTTCTTCTTCAATATCTCCGCCTTCGATCACTTCAACGATCGGCAGATCGAATGCCTTCGCGAACTCATAGTCACGCTGGTCGTGTGCAGGCACGGCCATGATTGCACCTGTTCCGTATGATGCAAGAACGTAATCAGAAATCCAGATTGGCATTTTTTCACCGTTGAACGGGTTGACTGCATATGCACCTGTAAAGGCACCTGTTTTTTCTTTCGCAAGATCGGTACGTTCCAGTTCGCTCTTCATCGCCGCTTTATCCTGATAAGCTTTGATTGTTTCTTTTTGTTCTGCTGTCGTGATTTCATCCACAAGTTCATGCTCCGGTGCGAATACGGCATATGTCGCGCCGTAAATTGTGTCCGGACGTGTTGTAAATGCTGTGAACTCTTTATCCGTACCTTCAATTTTGAAATCGATATTCGCACCTTCGGATTTTCCAATCCAGTTACGCTGCATATCTTTAAGAGATTCCGGCCAGTCCAGATCTTCAAGATCTTCGAGCAGACGGTCGGCATATTCCGTGATTTTCAGTACCCACTGGCGCATCGGCTTTCTGACAACCGGGTGTCCGCCGCGCTCTGACAGACCATCGATGACTTCTTCATTCGCAAGTACTGTGCCCAGTGCCTCACACCAGTTCACAGGTACTTCGTCGATATAAGCAAGTCCTTTATTGTACAGCTGGATGAAAATCCACTGTGTCCATTTGAAATAATGAGGGTCTGTCGTATCGATTTCACGGTCCCAGTCATAGCTGAAACCGAGTTCTTTGATCTGTCTGCGGAAATTATCGATATTCTTTTCGTTAAATTCACGTATATCATTTCCTGTATCAATCGCATACTGCTCCGCCGGCAGGCCGAAAGCATCCCAACCCATCGGATGCAGGACGTTATAACCCTGCATGCGCTTCATGCGGGAGACGATATCTGTCGCAGTATAACCTTCCGGGTGTCCGACATGGAGTCCGGCCCCTGAAGGATACGGGAACATATCCAGTGCATAAAACTTCTTCTTGTCGTATTCTTCTTCTGTTTTGAACGTTTTATTTTCTTCCCAAAATTCCTGCCATTTTTTCTCAATCTCTCTGTGCTTATAAGCCATTTGGACCCTCCTATTTATATGTAAAAAAGTATATAAAAATCCCATGTTTAATAAAACATGGGACGATCTATATGACCGCGGTACCACCCGCATTCACTTTAAAAGTGCATCTCAAAAGTATTCAATTCATTGAATACAGACAAGTTCATGGCCCGCTGTTACCGGTTTCCACCGCCACCGGTTCTCTTGAAACAGCTTCACATTACTACTTCTGTACAAGTACTAATATATGTTATTTTTTAAATATTAGCAAGTGTATAAAATCATTTATATTAATTGCAGCCCTTCAATCGTCAGTAATTTCGACTTTTTATCCAACCCGCCGGTATAACCGCCTAAAGTGCCGTCACTTGAAATGACTCTGTGGCACGGGACAATGATTGAAACCGGATTTTTACCATTCGCATTGGCGACGGCCCTTGAATAATTCGCACCGCCGCATCTGACAGCGAGTTCTTTATAGCTGATTGTCTGCCCGTAAGGGATTTTCCACAGTTCACTCCAGACTTTCTGCTGGAACTTCGTTCCACTGTACCTGAAGTTGATCGGCACTGTGAAATCGCTCCGTCCGCCGCCGAAATATTCATTCAGCTGCTCTATACACGTATCAATCACCTCTGTATGATCATCACTTTCTCCAGGCTCACTCACATGATCGATGCCGACGATCTCTCCCTCATCACTGACTATCTTCAGCCAGCCGACCGGAAATTCCTTATAAACAACTGTCATTTTATCACCCCTTATAGACAATTTTAAATCCTCTGTCATAAATGTTTCTGAGCATTTTCGTCATTATAAAATAAACGACCGTACTGATTATTAACATCACCACTATCATTATACCAGTCATCTGATGATTTATTTCACCATCTGCACCAATGAAAATATTCGACATCAGACCGGTTGTAAATATTAAAATTAAAATCATGATCGTCATAATGATGGAGGCACCTGTATCCATCCGTTCAGTCGGCTTGTTGGGGTTGACCACCGGGTATTTCGCACCGAACCACATGCCGATCGGAATGACCGCGAGCGCAGTAATTATAATGAAAGAAAAACTGTAGATGAGTCCGAGTACGGAAATATCAGTAATTACAAAAACAACCAGGGACATCAAAATATATACCGGAACAATTGTAATGAAATTATAGATGAATTTAGAGGCGACCAGATCCCCCGCTTCCACCGGCAAGGACCGCATCATGGCATGATGCCTCGCATCCCTTGCGGTATTTGAAGCTGAAACGAATATTGAAATGATGACCGTCCCTGTAATCGATACAGAGATGACTGCACCTTCCATGCTCATCTGTACCGCCCCTTCAGGCGCCACCGGATTATATGCCACAAAATAAACGACAAACGGAATGAAGTATTGCGGTAAAACTGCCGCCCATTCCTTAAAGTCTCTCAATGTCATTTTAATATCTTTTTGCAACAGTGCACCTTTGACAGAATTGACGTCGAGGGACGTACTGCCTGCTTTCCTGCTGCGCCCTGAAGTGGTGATCCATCCTTTTAAAAATCCATTTTTAACCACCTGTGTCAGACTCACAAAAATGATGATGGATAAAATAATACTTAATAATGTAAATACGGTAAATTCCAGCAGATTCACATTGTAAATAAAGCCCTCATATAACCATGCAGGATTCGGCAAATACTTGATTACCGTTTCAATATTGACGACGCCAAACGTAATGATAAGATACGGCAGAACTGCCGCAAAACCGCCGATAAACGTCAATATCTCCGATACTTTCTTAGGACTCGCAACTTTTGTCACCAGGAATACAATGATGTAGCTTAGTCCGAGTGTCAGTATACTGAGCAACATGAAATATAAGATTGCTGATACCAGCGGTAAAATGCTCGAATATCTGAAAGTGAATGCTGCGCCGACAATCAGACTGATCGGTATTGTGACCGGCAGGATGCCCGTAAACAGCTGCAGGATGAATTTCGCCCGCAGCAGTTCGACTGCTTTGACCGGAAAAGTAAGATATAACTGCATGTTTTCATTCATGAACATATCTTTTACTATCCGGTTGACGGTGATCAGCGACAGTATAATCATGATGAGCACAGATATCATCACCATTATGGATGAAAGAATGCTCTCTTCTGCCAATAACAGAAAATTAAACATAGTGATGATGATTAACGGCAGAAACATCACTGCGAATAAAGCGATGATGACCAGAGATACAATCGTCTGGGTGCGTAAATTTTTTAAATAATTAACCGCCGATTGAATCTCGACTTTCAGAATCGGAAACATTCACTTCCTCCTCCCCGGTCAGCGCTAAAAAGACATCTTCAAGTGAACCGGATACAAGACCGCTTTTTGTTCTCAGCTCGGACAGTGTGCCTGTCGCTTTTTCTTCCCCTTCATAAATAATCAATATCCGATCGGCAATCTCTTCTGCGAGCCCGAGTGTATGTGTCGTTAAAAAGACCGTATTGCCGTCATCCACATATTTCTTTAAATAGCTTTTCAAATTGCGGTTACTCTTCGGATCAAGCCCGACGTTCGGTTCATCCATGAAAATGACTTTTGGCTCATGCATCAGAGCACCGGTAATTACAAGCTTCTGACGCATCCCGTGGGAATATTCCTCAACCAATGTACCGAGCGCGCCGCTTAAATCGAACAGTTCCAGCAACTCTTTAGATTTGTCCTCATAATTTTCCTGAGAGATTTGATAGACGCTCGCCACAAAATCCAGATATTCCTTGCCTGTCAGTTTCCCCATGATATCCGGCGTATCCGGAACAAAACTCAATTCCCTTTTTAGTGAAACACTGTTTACACCCGGCTGTTGCCCGAGTATTTCAATATCACCGGAAGATTTCTCAGTAAGACCCATCAGCATTTTTATCGTCGTCGATTTACCGGAACCGTTCGGTCCTAAAAAGGCAAACAGTTCACCCTCATTCACTTTGAAACTCAAATCGCGTACCGCATGTTTATAGCCGTATGTTTTCGTCAAATTGTGCACTTCAATCATATTCACGTTCAACTCCTAACCTATTATATAAAATGATATATCCCTTGTGTCCAATTCACAATGCATATGGTAAAATTCTTTTATAAAGAAGAGGTGCACCATTATGCTTAAAAGAATTCTGCCGAAGGCAAAATCCCTGATAGAAGAAATCACAGTAGAAAATGATAATTTGATAGATGCTACGTGCGGCAACGGTCATGACACTAAATTCTTGGCAGCACTCACAGGGCCTTCCGGGAAAGTGTACAGCTTTGATATTCAGGAAGAGGCAATTAATAATGCAAAAAAACTGACTCGGGGCTTGACCAACATACAATTCATACAAGATTCTCATGCCAATGCCGAAAACTACATAAGCAGCAATGTGAAGGCGGCAATGTTCAACCTCGGTTACCTGCCCAAGGGCGATAAATCCATTACGACCAAAAGTGAATCCACTTTAAAAGCGGTCTCCCGGATTTTTGGTTCACTCGTCCCCGGCGGCAGAATCGTGATTGTCGTCTATCACGGGCATCCAAACGGCAAAGAGGAAAAAGATGCGCTGTACGATTTCTTATCCGATCTGCCCCAGGACAAAGCGAAAGTGCTCGAATACCGCTTTATCAACCAGCAAAACAATGCCCCATTCATATTCTGTATAGAAAAAGCTCATACTGCCGAATCGTAAGCCGGCAGCATGAGCTCTTTATTTCTATCATAAATATAATTATTTGTGTTATATGAATTCTGATTTTAATGTTCCATTATGTACCTTCAATCACTTTTTAGTCAGAATTACTCACTGATTTCTGCAGATTCAAACTCCCATGCCATTTCTGAATCCATGTTCTGACTCAAAGGGGCTGCCCACATCAGATTGGATTACATGCCCATAATTTTATAATAAACCGATTCTGAAAAGTTGTGAATCAAAAAACTTTTCCAGATAATAGTACGGTATTTCGGTGTCTTCCCGCTGAAATACACTGTGATCTTCACTGTCCAGCATGATGACCTGGAGTTCTTTACTCATTAACTTTTTAATATAGTTTGAAGAGATGAAAGGTTCTATGATTTCATTTTCATTGCTGAAAATGGATAAGACCGGGACATCAGGAAGTTCATCTATATTTTCTGTTGTCGTTTTCATCTGGTTGATGACGGTCTTATACCAGTGATAACTCACTTTCTTTACGAGTAATTCATCATTTTCATAACGTTCAAGATAGTTTTTATCTGAAGTGAAATACTTCATTTTGATTCCCGGGTTAAACTTTGTCTCGTCACTGGTCGTCCTTACACTTGTCATCAACGTATTCTTTCTGTTCATGAATGACTGCTTGAACGACAGCAGCGGGTTCAACAGAATGACCCCGTCTATATTTATATTATGCTGTTTAATCAATTCAAGCGCAATCAGTCCGCCCAGTCCCTGGCCGATGACGAAAGTCGGCAAATGGTATTCTTTTGACATCTCAAACCATTCCATCACTCTGTCCACATACTGATAGAAGTCGGTAATATGCCCTTTGTGCACTCTTGTCGTCTGACCGTGTCCAGGAAGGTCACCGGTGATGACATGATAACTTGAACTTCTTAACTGACTGATTAAACCGTTGTAATACTCATGGTGTTCGAGCATATCGTGAATGACCACAACGACCCCTTTTGGCTCATATTCCGTTTCCCATTTCCACATTTAAGGCAAGTCTCCTTCAATCCTTTTGTAATTCTCTATGATACAATTATTATAACAACAAAATTGAGAAAGGATAGTGAAAATGAAACTGGATTACAAGGGAATTACGCCAGAGATACATGAAAGCGCTTTTGTAGCGCCGAATGCGACTGTCATAGGAGATGTAACCATTGATGAGTATGCATCAGTATGGTTCGGCAGTGTTCTACGCGGAGATATTGCACCCATTAAAATTGGTAAACATAGCAATATACAGGACTTGTCGATTTTACATGAAACACCTGACATGCCTCTTATTATAGAGGACTATGTAACTGTCGGGCATAAAGTGACGCTGCACAGCTGTACAATCAGAAATAATGCATTGATAGGAATGGATTCGACAATTTTAGACGGTGCCGAGATTGGTGAAGGTGCTTTTATCGGTGCAGGCAGCCTGGTCACACCCGGCACGAAAATACCGCCGAAGGCCCTTGCGTTTGGAAGACCGGCAAAAGTGGTAAGAGACTTAACGGAAGAGGATATTAAAGAAATGAAAAGAATTAATAACACTTATACGAATCACATTCCTCATTATAAAAATGATAACAACTAAAAAATTCAAATTATATCCATAATTTTCTAAAAGTGATTGTCCACCTTTTATATAAAAGGGTACAATATAAATGTTGAATATTATTAGAGTAGGAGAGGTTTTATGCCAGTATTAAGAGATATTTTCATACATCTTTCAGAGAACAAAATTTTAAATGACACTACTAAAAAAATAGGCTTGAGATTTGGCGCCGATAAAGTAGTCGGCGGTATTAAAGTGGAAGATACAATCGAGCGTATTAAAGACATTAACAATCAGGGTATGAGTGTCACATTTGATAACCTCGGTGAATTCATCACAGAGAAATCCGATGCACTATGGGAAAAAGGCAATATCATCGAAATGATCAAAGCAATCGACGAGAATAACCTGGATGCGCATGCATCGGTAAAATTATCTCAAATAGGACTGCATATCGATCATGATTTCTGTCTTGAAAACACACGTGAAATATTGACCGTGGCAAAGCAGGCAAATATGTTCGTCAATATCGATATGGAAAACTATGCTGCATATGACGATACAATCCGTCTGATTGACACAGTATTGGAAGAGTTCGATAATGTCGGGACTGTCATTCAGTCATACTTATTCAGCTCAAGAGAAGATGTCATCAAGTATAAAGACCAAAGACTTCGTCTTGTAAAAGGCGCATACAAAGAAGTACCGGAAGTTGCTTTTCAGGATAAAAGAGATATCGATGCTGCATATTTAAGATTAATAAAAACACATTTACTCGAAGGCAAAGGATTCACTTCCATCGCAACCCACGACCATAATATAATTGAAGAAACGATTGATTTCATCAAGGAAAACAATATTCCGAATGATCAATTTGAATTCCAGATGTTATACGGATTCAGAAAAGACTATCAGAGAAATCTGGTTCAACGCGGTTATAATACTGTTGTATATGTGCCATTCGGCTACGACTGGTACGCATACTTCATGAGACGTCTCGCTGAACGTCCTCAAAACCTCAACCTTGTTATCAAAGGCATCACAAAAGACAAACGTTTCCAGGCCGGCACTGCAATTGCCGCCGGTGCAGCTGTCTTGATTGGTGCTTATCAGCTGTTCAAGAAATAAAATTATCCCCTCCTGCCCGGCTCATTCCGGACGGGAGGGGGTTTTTAATTAATTCTCCATAATACTATCAACCATTAACTTTGTGTTTTTCACTAAAATATTTACCGTGTTCGACATGTAATCTGAACTGAAAGTCAAATGCCCGATTGCATACATATGTCTAAGAGTCCCGTATCTTGGACTGATTACTCTATGTTCTTTATCCACGATTAAACCGCCAAGTCCGCTCGATGCTATCAACATCCGGTCCACCAGATTCACTATTAAAGGCGCTGATTCTTTATTGATATCTTTCAAAGGGCCGGTTGCATTGATTAAATAATCCACTTTGAACGATTCATTACTTTCAGTCATCACTTCAAATTGTGCGTCCGCTTCCACTTTTTCTATGCCGTCGATGATGACCACCCTGCCCGCTTCAGCCCACTCTACGAGCTGACGGGCGACCTCGAGCGGCATCGGAGAATAATTTTTATCAATCAGTGGATGAATCTCTTTCATAAATCTGCGTTTATCCGATTTAGAAAAATACGGGAATACTCTGCTGAACAACGGATTTACTGCAATAATCAAATATTGGAGCTTTCCGACCTCATCAACATGATGGATGTCATATTTCAAATCATCCAGTGTACTTTCAGGATGGCGGTAGAACAGCTTTTCATCCACACCCTGTGCCGACATTTCCTTCCTGAACAGTTCTATAATCTTATCAAGGGAAATCAGGTCATTTTCTATGTAAGCATCCACCGCTTCTTCAGTGAAATATTGTATTTTCAGATTATAACTCGTCCCTCTGACTGACGGCATATCACCGCTTCTTGAAAAAAGGCGGACACCATCAATCGACTGCTCCATTATCAAGTATCTGACACAATCGATGGCGGAAAGACCGGTACCGATCACCCCGACCGAATCATCAATTTCTCTAAGATTATGATTCAGTGGATAAGGGTTATGAAAATAATTCTGAATTCCTTTCAACTGATAAGGATCACCATAGCTTAACTGCCCAACGGTCAGGAACACAGCATCATATTCCTCTGTCTTATATTCGGATGTGACTGCATAGCTTTCAATCGCTTCATTATATACAACGTCTGTCACTTTATCATTTATCAACTGTACATTGGAATGCATTCCTGCAGTCCTTCTGAGCATATCCGCTGCATAATCACCAAAATGCTTCCGTGAATTGTAATTATGAACAGGTATATTCTCAGACTTCAGCCATTCGATAAAACTGTATGGCGCATTAGTAATCGACATTTCCTCTGAGGGAATATTCAGCAGCAGCACTTCACTGTCATCGATATACGGTTTCCCGCGGCCCATACGCTCATTTGAATCGAAAATATCAATTCTGAGTGATGCATCAAATTCGGGGTGGCTGACCACATGGTGCAAGATGGCATTGCCGCCGATCCCCCCGCCAATAATCGCTATTCTCTTCTTCATTACTCCGCCTCCGATATTCTTCCAGTGCTGGATTTTTATAAAATAAAACCCCATACATTAAGTATAGGGTCATAAAAATGAATCTACAAAGTATAAGTCTAAGGGTTAAGTGTCAAAATAGCATCTTCGATTTCAGCCAGGTCTTTGACCGTGTACTGGAATCTGCCGTGGAAAATATATTTCAGGAAAAACTCTTCCAGTTCATCTTTGCCGACCAGTACTTTGATATTATCATCTGAATAGTTGGCAATGGAGTAATTTCCGCCATCTTTAGGATTGAAATATATAAGAGGCACAACATCATATTGTAACTTCAGTATATTCTTCAATTTCTCCGCAGATAATTTTGTCTCATCAATAATCGGATTGTAGTGGTTTACTGAGATATTTTCAGAATCAGACTTATCGAATATAAGTGTCTGTTCCTGTGTCTTATCCAAGTTTAACAGTTCGAAGAAAGATTCGATATATGGCAGTTCTTCAAAATTATTTTCGTTAATACCGTGAAGTATATGACCGCTCCAGTATTTCGAGTCGATCAGGTACATACCCGTTCGTGTCAGTACTAAATGATCAATTTTTCTGGTATTTGTAAAGTTACGGCTTGGAAGATATACATTCGACAATATCAACATATCAGAATCACGAATTTTTCCTTCATCGACAAGCTTTTCCTTGAGTTGAATCAAAGCCAGATCTGTTAAATACTCTCCCTTATCGACAGTGAACTGATGTAAGCTGGAAAGCTTATTGTTCAGTAGATTAGTATCATTATGATATTTTTCATTGAGAGACGAAACTTCCTTCTTATGAGTGAGATGTTCCTCTTCCCGTTCATTCTCATATTTATCAATCAGGCTTTGTTTCTCTTCATTATATGAGTTTTCAACTTTTTTGACATCATTACGATGTCTAAAATAATACACTAGAAATACAATAACCAGAATTAATAATACAGCTGCTACAGCTATAAAAATCGGATTTGTAAAAATATCTGTGTTCATACGCATATCTCCTATTCCGTTTGTATTTTCGATATCTTTCTCCTTTAATATTATAACAAGACTGTGAAAAGTTATCGATGAAAAAGAAAAATTAATTTCAGCAAAATTTTCCCTTTAAGTATTTATAATCAACGGCAAAGCACAACCCCCTGACTAGACAGCATCCCATCCTTATCGAGTAAATATTTACACTTTTTTATTTCTTATATTTATGCCTTATCGTTTAAAATTTTTAAGTATATATGTTTTAATGACACACATATGGGTAAGGTAAGTGTAACTTGCTAGATAGATATAAAGCGTTAGCAGGTGTTACCCATTAATATTATATTAGGAAATTAAATTTAGGAGGCTTTTACTATGGAACTGAAAAAATATCTATTAGCAGGCGGCCTTGCATCCGTAATGGTACTTGGTGCATGCGGCGGCGAAACAGAAGAAGATCCAGCAGCAGAAGATCCGGCAATGGAAGAAGGCGCTGAAGATCCAGCAATGGAAGATCCAGCTGCTGACGAAGAAGAAGAGGAAGAAGAAGAGGATCCAGCAATGGAAGAGGATCCAGCAGATGATGAAGAAGAAGAGGAAGACGACGCAGGAGCGTAACTTTCAACCCCAATTTAATAACAAAACCCGGAGCAATTGCTCCGGGTTTATTTTTGTCTGATTTTATCGATTTAAAAATGTTTTAATCTGATCCACCTTATCCAATGCTTCCCAAGGCAGGTTGATATCTTCACGTCCAAAGTGTCCGTAGCTTGCTGTGTCTTTATAAATCGGACGCTTTAAATCCAGCATTTTGATAATACCGTCCGGAGACAGGTCGAATAATTCTCTGATGGCCTCTACTACCTTGTGTTCTTCAACTTCTGATGTTCCGAATGTGTCCACAGAAATTGAAACGGGCTGGCTGACACCGATCGCATAGGCGAGCTGAATTTCACATTTATCCGAAATGCCGCTTGCAACGATGTTTTTTGCGATATATCTCGCAGCATATGCAGCGGAACGGTCCACTTTAGTCGGATCTTTACCGCTGAATGCACCGCCACCGTGTCTTGCATAGCCGCCGTAAGTATCAACTATGATTTTTCTGCCTGTCAAACCTGCATCACCCTGAGGTCCGCCAATGACAAAACGCCCCGTCGGGTTAATGAAGTATCTCGTCTCCGCATCCAGCAGTTCTGCCGGTACAACCGCTTCAATCACATGTTCAAGCAGATCATCGTAAATCTGTTGTGTAGAGACGTCTTCGCTGTGCTGGGTGGAAACGACTATAGTATCCACCCTCTTCACTTTATTATTCTCATCATATTCAACAGTGACCTGTGTTTTACCGTCAGGTCTCAAATAATTCAACGTATCATTTTTTCTGACTTCCGAAAGACGGCGTGACAGTTTATGCGCAAGTGATATCGGCAGAGGCATTAATTCAGGTGTTTCGTTGGAAGCAAAACCGAACATCAATCCCTGGTCCCCTGCACCTGTTGTAATTTCATCTGTTGTTCTCGTCTCTATAGCATTATCCACCCCGACTGCAATATCTTCAGATTGTTCATCTATTCCGGTCAAGACGGACATTGTTTTATAATCATAACCGTATTTTGCATCGATGTAGCCGATGCCTTTAACCGTTTCTCTGACAATTTTAGGGATGTCTACATAAGTTTCTGTGCTGATTTCACCGACAATCATTGCAAGTCCTGTATTCACTACAGTTTCACAGGCAACGCGTGCATCTTCATCCTGTTTGATGATTTCATCCAGGATGGCGTCTGAAATCTGGTCTGCGATTTTATCTGGATGTCCTTCTGTCACCGACTCTGATGTAAATAAATTCTTCTCACTCATTCTTTATATATCTCCTTTAAGTTATTTGCTATCTCTTAAAACAAAATAAAGCCTTCTCTCTGACATAGAGAAAAGGCTTCGCTCTTCCCCTTATCGCTCAGAATAATCTGCATTCTTTAGCACCTTTCTTTAATAAAAGAGGTTGCTGGGCTTCGACGGGTTTGGTCCCTCCACCAACTCAAGATAAGAGATAACTTAAATTTAAATATACTAGACTCCCGGTGACAATTCAAGATGTTAATGACTGAGTTTCAGCCTTTTCCCTCTTAATCCAGATTATCGACCGCATACTGTGCTTCTTCAGCTGTAAATTGCTCACCATATTCGGACACCAGCTGATCATAAACCGCGGCGTTCGACATACTCATCATATCTCGGTAGGTCTCTGCAGATTCAAGTGCATTGGCCTTCCAATCCCACTCTATATTATCCACTGCATATTGCGCCGCTTCAGGCGGGAAGTTTTCTCCATACTCGGAAACAAGCTGGTCGTAGATTCCTGCTTTAGACATCGACATGATTTCTGCATATGTGTAGGCACTATCCAGTGCCAGCTCCCACTCTCTCGGGATGTCCCCATTGTCAGCAGTATCCGCCTCTGCTTCATTAACATCCTCTTTTGCAGTACCTTCTTCCTCATCAATATTTTCTTCAGCGGTATCTGCTTCCGCTGTCTGTTCTTCAGATTCCGTTTCAATGGAGGACAGTTCTTTCTCCATGTCTGAAACCTGATTGTTCAAATCTTCATTCTCATTTTTGACCTCATTGTTTTCCTCTTCCAGCGTTTCAATTTCAGATTGCAAGGCCTCATTTTCTTCCTTCATACTTTCTATTTCCAGTTCGAGTTCCTCTGCAACATCTCCATTGCTTTTTTGTGACTCTAATGCCCCATTTTCTTCCTTTAAATAATTAACTTCTTCTTCCAGTTGCTCTTTATCGGATTCAAGCTGTGAAACTTGTTCCGATAATTCATCTGATGACACAGCATCAGATTCCTCTTCTCCGCCGCACGCACCGACAACCAGCACTAAAGTAAAAATAACAGCAACCAATAGTCTCTTCATTATACTTACTCCCCTTCTATATATTTACATATGATTATATATGATTTTCATGTAAACATAAGATAATAGACTACAATTTTGATAATATTTCACATTTGATATATGAATCGTTTATAATCGGGGTAACTTCCGGTTTTTCATGATGATTTTTAATGTGTAAATTAACCCGTTTAACAAAGACGGACCTTAACATTTTAAAAATCAGATAGTATCATTATATTAAAGTAAAATTGTATTGATTTAATGTGTTACCTTATTTCTTAATGTGTTATACTATTTGCAATTAGTACATTAAAATAAATCCCTGGAGGCATTCAAATGGTCAACCATTCCGATTTAATCTCAAATTTAGTATCCAAAGATACAACAGAAGTACAGCTTTCTGCTCCACAGCTTGTTACGGCTTCACTTAGAAGAGGAGAAGGCGCTCTGACAGATACAGGCGCTCTAAGAGCAGAAACCGGCAAATACACAGGACGCAGTCCAAAAGACCGCTTCATAGTGGAAGATAACGTATCCAGTCATAAAATTCACTGGAGCGATGTAAATCAGCCGATTTCAGAAGAGATCTTTGATAATCTTTTTGAAAAAGTGATTGATCATTTAAATTCTAAAGATGAGACCTTTGTGTTCAAAGGTTATGCCGGCGCTGACGAATCCACACGCCTGGACTTGCAGGTTGTCAATGAGTTCAGCTGGCACAATCTTTTCGTTCAAAACCTGTTCATCCGCCCGGAAACTAAAAAAGAGGCGCTTGGCATTGACCCGCAGTTCACTATCGTATCCGCACCTACATTTAAAGCTGATCCTGCAGTTGACGGAACGAACTCCGAGGCATTTGTCATCGTTTCACTGAAAAAAGGAGTCATTTTAATCGGCGGTACAGAATATGCGGGAGAAATGAAGAAGTCCATTTTCTCCATTATGAACTACCTGCTGCCTGAAAAAGGTGTAATGAGCATGCACTGTTCCGCAAACGTCGGCGAAAATAAAGACGTTGCTTTATTCTTCGGTCTGTCAGGTACAGGAAAAACAACTTTATCAGCAGATCCGCACCGTGACCTTATCGGTGATGATGAGCACGGCTGGAACGATGATGGTGTTTTTAACATCGAAGGCGGATGCTATGCGAAAACGATTGATTTATCTTCAGAGAAGGAGCCTGAAATCTTCAGTGCCATTAAATTTGGAACAGTACTTGAGAACGTCGTTCTGGATGAAGAAGGTACACCTGACTACGAAGATAAATCACTCACTGAAAACACTCGTGCTGCCTACCCGCTTCATCATATTGATAATGCACGTATTCCTTCAGTGGCAGGACACCCTAAAACGATTGTATTCCTTACAGCAGATGCGTTCGGCGTTCTTCCGCCAATCAGTAAATTGGACAAGGACCAGTCCATGTACCACTTCCTGAGCGGCTTTACATCGAAGCTTGCCGGTACGGAAAGAGGCGTTACAGAACCGCAGCCTGTATTCTCTTCATGTTTCGGTTCACCGTTCCTTCCATTGGATGCAACGGTATACGCTAAAATGCTCGGCCGTCTGATTGATAAGCATGATGTCAACGTTTACCTTGTTAATACAGGGTGGACCGGCGGCGGATACGGTGTCGGCAAACGCATGGACCTGACACATACACGAACGATGATCCGTCGTGCAATCAGCGGTGAATTGGAGCTTGGTGAATTTGAAAAGGATGATACATTCGGACTGAATGTTCCAGTTTCCGTGACAGGTGTACCTGATGACCTGCTGATGCCTAAAAACACATGGCTCGATAAAGACGGTTATGATGAGAAGGCGAATAACCTGAAAGAGCTGTTCAAGGAAAACTTTAGTAAGTTCGGTGAACAATCTGCAGAGATTGCTCAAAAAGGCGGATTCTAATAGTTTAATAATTACAATCAACCTTCCATTTAATCTTATTTAAATGGAAGGTTTTCCTTTCTTACTGCCCAGAAATAGGATTCTCCAATAAGATATCAAAGTCTTATAAGCTTTCACCCCCTATTTTTATCTCTTTAAAATTATTAGAAAATTTGAAATAATAGTGTACTTTACATGATTTTGTGATAACATTTATATGAAAGCGATTTCAAAACAAGGGGAGAATTACATGAAACAAGGATTCAGTATTAGAATGCTGCTTTTATTTTTTACAATGAGCCTGCTTCTTACAGCATGTGGTGACGATCCGCCTGAGCCTGAGACTGGTGATAATGCCGCCGCTGACGATGAGACTGTAGAAAACGATGAATCGGATGGGAATGAACTGTTTGACTATGAGGACTTTCCGCAGACTGTGTCGAATACCGGGGATCCCACAGGTGAAGGTACACTCAATATCGGTTATTCATCCAGTACACCTTTTGAAGGTACGCTGAATTATAATTTTTATACTGGTACACCAGACATGACTATGCTTGGGTTCTTTGATGAATCAGTGTTCACTTCAGATGAAAATATGCAATTTACAAATGAAGGTGCGATTCATTTTGATATGAATGAAGAAGACAGCACTGTAACCTTCACCGTTGCCGAAGACGTATACTGGCATGATGGAGAGCCTTTGACCATCCAGGATTATGTCGCTTCGTACGAAGTAATAGGTCATCCTGATTATGACGGTGTAAGAGGAACAACAGACGGGTTCACTCTTATTGAAGGATATGACGAATATAAATCCGGTGACGCGGATGAAATCTCAGGAATAGAAGTGATTGATGATGACACCGCTGTGTTTACATATAAGGAACTTGCACCATCCCTCACTTCGGGTGGTTTCTGGTTTTATGCTTTCCCGGAACACCACTATGAAGGTGTCGATATTGAAGATATGGCTTCAGCACCTGAAACAAGGAAAAATCCAATCGGTCTCGGACCGTATAAAGTGGATTCAATCGTGACAGGAGAAACGATATCACTGACCAAATTTGAAGATTACTGGAGAGGTGAACCACAGCTTGACGGTATGGAAGTCAGTGTGATTCCGCCCTCCTCCATTGCCAATGCGATGGAAAGTGGTGAAATTGATGTCGCTGCCTCATTTCCTTCAACACAATTTCCTGATGTACATGACATGGAAGGTGTCGAATGGCTGATGCAGCTTCAGAACTCTTATGGATACATCGGTTTCAAACTCGGAGAATGGGATGAAGAAAATGGACAGGTGGATTATAAACCGGATGAGATGAAAATGGGAGATGTCAATCTCAGACGTGCCATGTGGCATGCGATTGAACTTGATGCCATGGGAGAAAATTTCTTCAACGGACTTGCTTGGAAAGCATCTTCAGTAATGTCACCTGTTCACAAAGGATTCCATAAAGATGATCTTGATGTTCCAGAATACGATCCTGATGAAGCAAACCGTATTTTGGATGAAGCCGGCTATGAAGACATAGACGATGACGGATTCAGGGAGACACCTGACGGAGAACCGCTTGAAATCAGCTATCTTGCAATGTCAGGCGGTGATGTCGCAGAACCATTTGCAAACTATTTGATGCAGTCCTGGAGAGCTGTAGGCCTCCATGTCAGACTTGTCGATAACCGGTTGACAGAATTCAACACTTTTTATGATATGGTGGAAAACGACGATTCAGATATCGATATTTACGAAGCATCATGGAATGTCGGTACTGACGTAAACCCTGACCAGTTCTACGGTGCCGATGCCCCATTCAATTACACACGCTATGAATCAGACGAAAGTACAGAACTTTTGACTCAGGGTAACTCACAGGAAGCACTGGATATAGATAGACGGATTGAAATTTATGATGAGTGGCAGGAACTGATGATAGAAGAAATTCCGGTGATACCAACGCTGAATTTCTCATACGTCACACCCGTGAGTGAGGATGTAATGAATTGGAGTGAAGAAACAGGATTTGATGAGGAAACACACTTATACAGAGTAGGATTCAGTGAATAGGAATAAATCATACTTTCCTAACATAACTGAACCGCTGCCCTTCAAGTAGACACTAAAATAATAAAACAATTATGCAACAGCCTGTACCCGAAATCATACCGGTGCCAGGCTGTTTAATTGTTGTAATCGTTTGTGGTTATAGAAGTCAATATACTGCGCGAAATCATAACAGCATTAAATGGAAAATTTTTTATAATAAGTAACCACATTTGCACGGTTACTTTTAAATAATAATATATAAATGTTAACTAACAATTTTTTACTAAGCTCGTTTGATTTATGTATTTCACTGTGTTACGTTAAATAAGGTCAAGAATTAATCACAATATATGTTCATTGCACATAAATCTAATCATCAAGTAAGGAATGAGTAATTTTGAGTGTTATTGAAATTAAGGATGTTACGAAGGTCTTTGGGCCTTACACCAAAGAAGTTGAAGAACTGTTACATAAAAATAAATCTAAAGATGAAATCTTAAATGAAACCGGCTCGACTGTCGCAGTAAAGTCAGCAAATCTGACGATTGAAAAAAGTGAAGTTTTCGTTGTTATGGGACTTTCAGGCAGTGGGAAATCTACCTTGATACGTTTAATCAACCGCCTGATAAATCCAACGGACGGTGACTTGATGGTTAAAGGGAAAAACGTTTCAAAGCTTAGTAAGACTGAATTAAGAGAATTCAGAAGAGAAAACTTCAGCATGGTTTTCCAAAGTTTTGCCCTCTTCCCTTTCAAAAGTGTATTGGATAATACCGCTTTCGGTCTCGAAGTCAGAAACGTTCCAAAGAAGAATAGAATGGAAAAAGCTGAGCATGCGCTGAAACTGGTCGGACTGGATGGCTATAAAAATCAAAAGCCAAGCCAGCTTTCCGGCGGTATGCAGCAGCGGGTCGGCCTTGCCCGGGCGCTTGCCAATGATACGGATATTCTGCTGATGGATGAAGCCTTCTCTGCACTTGATCCTCTAATCAGAAAAGAGATGCAGGATGAACTGCTTCAGCTGCAGCAGAAAATGCAGAAAACGATTGTCTTCATCACTCACGACCTGGATGAGGCGCTGAGTATCGGCGACCGCATCGCTTTGATGAAAGACGGAGAAATCGCACAGGTCGGTACGCCGGAAGAAATCGTTACAAATCCTGCAAACGACTACGTTAAAGCATTCGTTAAAGATATCGACCGCTCGAAAGTACTGAAAGTGAAACATATTATGCGGCCGGCAAATCCCCAGGAAAACACCGATGCCAACCCTGCGATTGATTCTGAAGATCTTTTATACAAGTCATATGAATCATTTAAAAACGGCATCACAGAATTAACAGTGAAGGAAAATGACGAAGTTGTCGGGATAGTGGAGTTTAATAAAGTATTCGAAGTTCTTGCTGTTGGAAATGAGGTGGAAGAAGATGTTAGATAACATACCTCGCCTGCCTTTGTCCGAATGGACTTCAGACTTTGTCAGATGGGTTACAAGTGCGTTCAGTTTCATCTTCGACCCGATCAATAATTATCTGGGCACTTTAATGAATTGGATAATCAGTGGACTGGAGTTTATTCCGCCTGTACTTTTCATTCTCATCATCATGGCACTGTCAGCAATTTTCATGAAGAAAAGAGTGCTCTCCCCTATTCTTATCGGTATTGGACTATTGTTCATATATAACCAGGGATTATGGGAAAATCTGATTGATACGATGACGCTCGTCATCATTGCCGGGTTGATTTCAATCATCATCGGTGTGCCGCTTGGAATTTTAATGTCCAGGAGCAATACTTTTGAGATGATTATGAAACCCATACTCGACTTGATGCAGACGATGCCTGCTTTCGTATACTTAATACCGGCAGTGGCATTTTTCGGTATCGGTATGGTGCCGGGTGTATTCGCATCTGTTATTTTCGCATCGCCGCCGACCATCCGTTTGACAAATCTGGGTATCAGACAGATTTCGGAAGAATTGATTGAAGCCAGTAATTCATTCGGTACAACACCGATGCAGAAATTACTTAAAGTACAGCTTCCTCTTGCCAGGCCGTCAATTATGGCAGGAATTAACCAGACGATCATGCTTGCACTTTCCATGGTTGTCATTGCATCAATGATCGGTGCGCCAGGACTGGGCACTGAAGTATTGAGTTCACTACAGAGAGCTCAAGTAGGACCGGGATTTGTTGCCGGACTGGGAATAGTTATCTTGGCAATTATCATAGATAGATTTACCCAGACCAGCAATTCAAATAAATAATATATTTTATAGGAGGAGTTTATTTATGAAGAAATGGCATCTATTATTTTTAACGGCCGTTCTTTCACTTGTGCTGGCTGCTTGCGGCGGCGCAGACGAATCTGACAGTGGTGAAGAAGGCACTGATGAAAGTGCTGAGTCTACAGAGGAAAATGGTTCAGAAGGCAGCAGTGACTTAGGTGAAGAAGACATCACTCTATCTTACGTTGAATGGGATACAGAAATTGCTTCCACTCACGTAATGCAGAAAGTATTGGAAGACGAAGGGTATAACGTTGAAATTACACCGCTTGATAATGCTGTAATGTGGCAGTCAGTTGCGACTGACGAAGCAGACGGCATGGTGGCAGCCTGGTTGCCGCTTACACATGGTGATCTTTATGAAGAGTACGAAGATCAGATTTTAGACCTTGGTCCAAACCTTGAAGGTGCAGCAATCGGTATGGTCGTCCCTGAAGATTTCCCTGTTGATTCAATCGCTGACTTAAGCGATGAAGCAAACCAGACAGTTACGGGTATCGAGCCAGGTGCTGGTGTGGTTCAGGCAGCTGAACGTGCTGTAGGTGAAGATTACGATAACCTCAGCGATTGGGAAGTTCAAACTTCATCATCAGGTGCTATGGCGACAGAGCTCCGCTCTGCAGTAGAGAATGGCGAAGAGATCGTTGTAACAGGTTGGTCACCCCACTGGAAATTCCAGGAGTTCGACCTAAAATACCTTGAAGATCCGGAAGGTTCTTTCGGTGAAGCTGAAACAATCAACACTGTCGTCAGACAGGATTTAGAGGCAGACAGCCCACATGCTTACAGCGTTCTTGATAACTTCTTCTGGGAAACAGAACAAATGGAAGAAGTAATGCTTGAAATCGAACAAGGTGCTTCACCTCAGGAAGCAGCAGAAACTTGGGTTGAAGATAACCAGGATGTAGTGTCAGAGTGGACTGAATAATTCAGTTATCACCGGTAATATTAGTCTTAACAGACTTTTATTACCGGTTTTTTATGCCTTTTATTGCAGTGTATCGCTTACAAAAAAGCACCTCTCATATTAAATGATGAGAGGTGCTTTTTTGATTGTATATTTCGATTTGTGTGGCGGTTTTACAGCACTCAAATCGTTTTTTGATTGGCTTTTCGATTTGCATCTCCAATTCTGCAGCTTCAAATCGTTCCCCACACCCTATTCCGATTTGAACATCGATTTCAGAGGGAACAAATCGGATTCCAGGTCCTTATCCGATTTAGGGATGGGTTTCGTCATGCTGAAATCGTTTTGTGACTGGCCTCTCAATTTGCAGCTTGATTTAAACCAGTCCAAATCGAAATCATACTCTGCTACCCACTAAAAAACTCATCTGTCTTGCTCATCTCATACAAATAGTGGATACACTCATCATCAAGCAGTACACTTCTGTCTTCTTCGGGTATTTTTTCAGCATCATCAAACACTTCAGGGCCGTGTGTTTCGAGATACTCACATTTAAAGAACAGATCTTTCACATCTATATAAAAGACCGCTTTGCTAAATGGTTTTTCTGCATGGACGGTGTACGTTCCGACAAATTTCAGACGTTCGGCAGAAGCACCTGTCTCTTCAAACAGTTCTCTCTGTACCGCTTGTTCCAAGGTTTCATCAGCTTCCACTTTACCGCCGGGAAATTCGATCCCCCGTATTTTATGACGGGTAAATAAGTATTGATGATTAAACTTTGGAATTGCCAGCACATGTTTTGTATTTTCTATATGGTCTTTTTCAAATGTCACTTTTCTGCCTTCGAAATCCGTAAACTCTTTCATTTCATCAACATCCTTTGTTTGCTTAATCTCAATTTACCCGATATCATATGTGTAAATTAATTAAAACTTGGTGAAATTATGAAAAAGATCTTAATATTATTATTCCGCTTCTATCAAAAAGTCATCTCTCCGATGTTCCCGCCTTCATGCAGATTCAATCCGACATGCAGCAATTACGGCATCGAAGCAGTCCAGGAACACGGCGGGTTAAAAGGCGGCTGGATGGCGATAAAACGTATACTTAAATGTCATCCGTTCCATCCGGGCGGCTATGATCCTGTGCCTTTGAACCCTAAAAACTATACGGATGAAAATAAAGAACAATAGCTCACATTGCTGGGCTATTTTTCTTTTATATAATACTCAAAGTTCTGTTGCCTGGACACCTTCCCGGTCGAGGTCATTATGATATCTTCGACAAAGTGGACGGCTTTCGGCATTTTATACCGTGCAAGTGTCCGGTTCAGATGATTCAATATCTCTGCTTCAATATTTTCATCCCCCTGCACAAGAAGCACGGGCGCCTCACCCCACTTCGAATCTTTCACTTTAACCACCACACAGCCCTCGACACCGGCGACTTCGTGTACCCTGTCTTCAATCTCTTTCGGATAAATATTTTCACCGCCGCTGATTATCAAGTCTTTGCGACGATCCAATATATATAAATATCCTTCTTCATCGATATGTGCAAGGTCGCCGGTTTTAAAGTAACCATCCAACTTCTCCATCGGTGCATTTAAATAGCCCGGCGTCACATTATCCGCCTTAACCAGCAGTTCATCATCACCATCGACTTTTATATTCACATTTTTCAATGCTTTACCGACCGTGCCATCCAATATCTTTTTATCCAGATATGAAATGGAGACAATCTGTGAGCACGTTTCTGTCATGCCGAATGAATTATATACAGGCAGCCGGTGATCCAGCGCTTCCTTCAATACCTTTTTCGTCACACCGGCACCACCGAGTAGAATGCCTTTCAGATGACTGCCGAAATCATTGCTGACGGCGAGCAGCCTCTCGAGCATGATCGGTACCAGACTCGTATGTGTGACACCATTCTTTTTTAATAAAATAAAGATCTCTTCTTCATCGAATTTATCCACCAGTATATTCGTACATTGTGCAATCACTGTTCTGAGTACAATTGACAGGCCGGAAATATGAAATATCGGATTGATCTGCAGCCACACACTGTGCGTATCATATCCAAATCTGCTTTCACAGCCTTTAGCGGATGCGTAATGGTTCAAATATGTTTGTTTGACGGCCTTTGCACGGCCGGTCGTCCCTGAAGTGAACATGATGGACAAAGTATCATCCTCTTCGACAGGACCAGTTTCAAAATCCACAGGTTCCAGCTGATCAAGTGCATCAAATCCTATGACTCGAAAGCCCTCGATGTCCAATGGTTTTGTTGCAATGATCGTTGAGACCCCGACATCTTCCAGCTGCACGGTGATTTCACGACGCGTCAGCCTTGTATTGATGAAGACGATTTCCACCTGCGCCTGCATGAGCGCATGAATCAGCTTCAATGATTCGGGCGAGTTGTAAATAAAGACCCCGGCCCGCCTCAGTCCCAGGGTCTTTATTTTCCCGGCAAGAGTATATGCCTCTTCATACAGCGTTTTATATGTAATTATTTCCTCACCGTATTTTACCGCTGTCTTTTCAGGCACTTCCTCATAAGCTTTCTTCAGCCAGTTTTCCATGTTCTACACCTCAAAAAACCCATCCGGAAGATGGGTTTGATATTATGGGAATTTCGGGAATTGATCGAAATCCGGTTTTCTTTTCTCTTTGAATGCATCGCGGCCTTCTTTTGCTTCGTCCGTTGTATAGTAAAGGAGTGTTGCGTCCCCTGCCATCTGCTGAAGACCTGCAAGTCCGTCCGTATCAGCGTTCATCGCTGCTTTTAAGAAACGGAGCGCTGTCGGTGAGTGTTCCATCATTTCCTCACACCACTGAACTGTTTCGTCTTCCAGCTTTTCCAGTGGTACCACTGTATTTACAAGACCCATTTCTTCTGCTTCTTTTGCGTCATACTGACGGCATAAGTACCAGATTTCACGCGCTTTTTTGTGGCCCACGATGCGTGCGAGGTAGCCGGAACCGTATCCTGCATCGAATGAACCGACTTTAGGTCCAGTCTGTCCAAATCTCGCATTATCAGCAGCGATAGTCAAATCACACACGACATGCAGTACGTGTCCTCCGCCGATCGCGTAGCCTGCGACCATCGCAACAACCGGTTTAGGAATGACACGGATCAGACGCTGAAGATCCAGAACGTTCAATCTTGGAATCTCGTCTTCTCCGACATAACCGCCATGTCCGCGTACAGACTGGTCGCCGCCTGAACAGAATGCAAGGTCTCCCTCGCCCGTCAATACGATGACGTTGATATCCTGATTATCACGGGCACGCGTAAATGCATCGATCATTTCTGCCACTGTACGCGGTGTAAATGCGTTTCTTACTTCCGGACGGTTGATTGTAATCTTACCGATACCATTGTAAAATTCATACTTGATTTCTTTATATTCCTTCAGTGTTTCCCACTCTCTAGCCATAATTAGACTGCCTCCTATTTTAAGAACTCTGTTATTATTATATCAAACTTTTCTGCTGACTCTAAATGAATATTATGCCCGGCATCTTCCACTATTTTCAATTGCGCATTTTCGATTCCACCGGCCATCTTTTTATTGATTTCGACAAACTTCTGATCGTCCCTGCCGACAATGAGAAGCACCGGCATTTTAAGGTTTTTCAGGCTGGACCAGTACGATGGTTGGACACCTGTGCCATACTTGAGCAGGCTGTCAGCCACTTCTTCCGGCTGCTGTGCTTCCCGCATTTCCCTCTGCTCAGTGAATGCCTCCGCAGAGAGGGTCTGCTGGCTTTTAAACAGTCCCATACTTTCCCATTCTTCAAGGAATTTCGGATAGTCCGCCGTAATTTTTCCGGCCCTCTTTTTATCAATGGCCAGACGGTCCGCTCTTTCATCACTGCCTGAAATACCGGGTGAGGCACTTTCAAGTATCAATGAAAGGACTTGTTTTGGATAAAGTATGCCGAACGACAGGGCAGTTCTGCCGCCCATCGAGTAACCGAGCACATGCACCGTCCCGAGCTTCAACCGTTTTAGTATCCTGCTGATACATTCCGAGACATCTGCCATACCGTAGTCATACTTCCTGCTCCGTGACCCGCCGAAACCCGGCAGGTCCACATAAAGTATGTTGTATGAATCATTTAATCTGTTACCAATACTTCTCATGCTTGCCGAGTCGGACATGAATCCATGCAGCAGAAGCACAGTTTCAGAACGGTCTTTATTTTCAAAATAAAAGTTCATATCAAGTGTCAAAGTGCTTCACCAACTGAGCAACTTCCGCTTTCAATTTCTGATGTGAATCCAGATTGTCTGTCCGGTCTGTGATGATTTCGATGATGTGTCTGCCTGAATCCGGCATTTCAAAATCATTCAGATCGTCCATCGATTCTATTTTTGAATAGGTGAAGTCGTAAAGCTTTGCGCTGTATTCAAAATTCAGATCGAGCGGTGTGCCGAACAATCGTTCAAAGTGATCTTTATTTTCATATTGCGGCAGAAAATTGAAAATTCCGCCGCCATCATTGTTAAAGACTACAACGTTGATATCAATATCGTTCAGCTTCGACATGATCAGTCCGTTCATATCGTGATAAAGTGCAATATCCCCGATGACGAGCGTCACTTTGTCTTTTGTAGCCATGGCAATTGCTGTCGAAACCACGCCGTCTATACCATTGGCGCCGCGGTTCGCATACACCCGTTTCACAGGCAGTGTGTCATAGCGCTCGACATCACGGATCGGCATGCTGCTGGATGCAAAGATGATGTCGTCGCCGGTGCGTCTGAGCACTTCATACATGAAGCGCCCTTCGTCGTTGTAGGCATCAATATTTTCATCTATATAACTTCTGACTTCTTTATCCAGTTTGATGAACCAGTCTTTCAAATTGTCTTCATCACCGCTGCCGACCAAATCTTTCAATGTTAAAGCGATGTCACCGATATATGCTTCATCCGGTGATACAGGGAATGTCTTGATCACTTCAAATTCACTGAGCAATACTTGTTTGGCCGGTGAATTGCCTAAAAACCGGTTCGTCAGTTTGGACGTCAGCGGCTCGCCCACCCGGATGATGTAATCGAGGTTTTTATTGATGAAATTCTGCTGCTCATCTGTCAGACATGAAAAGATCAGGTCATGTGCGGTAATTACATTTTCACTGTTAATACGGACATGTTGGCGCGGATCAGCGATAACGATGACATTCGGCTGGCTGAATAGATCGTCCAGGTGATCGAGTGAAGCATCCGTCTCGCCTAAAATGATCAGTATATTTCCGTTAAGCGGCTGGACATCATAATGGATGGTCGCCTCTTTCACTTCAACTCTTTCTCTTGTGAATAAATCCGTACGTGACAAGTCCGGCATTAACGGTTCACGGATCGGTATATTGAAATGGACCGGGCCGAGGCTTGTGCCGGTGAAATATTGTCTGGCCTGCTTCACTTTTGCACCGATCAGACCTGTATAGTCCTGGGTCCCTTCAGCGACCGGCAGTTCCGTATAGTAAGAAACGTAGTTCCGGTACATATTCCCCTGATCTATTGCCTGGGGCGCACCGATGTTTCTGAGTTCCGCCGGTCTGTCGGAAGTCATTATTATTAAAGGGATGTGACTGAGTCCCGCTTCCGCCACTGCAGGTGTGTAGTTCGCCGCCGCTGTTCCGGAAGTACATATGAGCCCGACCGGTCTTTTATCCTTCTTGCTCAAGCCGAGTCCGAAGAAGGCGGCACTTCTCTCGTCAGGATGAACATATGTTTTTATATGCGGATGGATTTCAGCCGCAAGTGCAAGCGGTGTCGACCGCGACCCCGGTGAAATGACCACTTCATCCATGCCCTTTTCATACAGACTGTCCATCAGAGTGAATACTTGAATCGTCAGTGCTTCTTGGTGATTCACGATTCCACCTCCAGAACATTCATCATTGGCGTAAATTTGACATCCGTCTCTAAAAATTCCTTATCGGATGAAGAGCCTTTGACGATGCCGCATCCTGCAAACAGCGTCGCACTTGTCCTTGACAACAGCATCGAGCGCAGACTCACCACAAATTCAGAGTCATTATTTTCATGAATCAGTCCGATCGGCGCAGCATAGAGGCCGCGTGTACCGTATTCTTGCTCTTTAATATAGTTTTTCGCAATTTGCTTAGGCAGGCCGCCGACCGCCGGTGTCGGATGTATGGCCTTCAATATTTCGAAAATCTCTATATCATCATTCAGTCTCATCTCAATCGGCGTGTGCAAATGATAAATATATTTGTTCTGTAGAATTTCAGGGACGTTATCATATTTGATGACTGAGCTGTAAGGCTTCAGGTCTTCCACTATCGACTGTCTGACAAGCTCGTGTTCATAACGGTTTTTCTCATCATTCAACAAAAAGTCCTGCTGATACATATTCTCCGCTTCATCCAGTGTACGCGGCGCCGAGCCCGCAATCGCATTCGTCCACAGGTAATCATCCCTGATTTCAAACAGACGCTCGGGCGATTTGGAAATAAAGGCACTGCTGCCTTTTTCATAATAAATCGTATAAGTGCCTGTCTCATCTTTCAGACGTTCGAGCAGATATAAAGGGTCCAGTGATGATTTGAATGTGATCAGACGCTGTCTTGCCAGCACCACTTTCATGAATGTCTCATCATCGAGTACTTCCACTGCTTCGTCTACAAGTTTTTTCCATTCTTCCGGAAAAATATCTTTGATGATATTGACCTGTGCACCTTCGTAGGTATCCGGTTCTGTATCCGACAATGCACTGAGCGTTTCAAGCAGTTCTTGAAACATTTCTGATAATTTCTGTGAATTTTGAGGAATCGTATAAAACAATTCCTGTCTGACCAGGTCAAACTGAAATACAGGCAGATGGAATTCCGCCATTGAAAAGTCAGACCATTCATCGGTAGTATCCTTATCGTCAAACTTCACTCCGCCGAACAGGCTCAGACGTGCAGTCAGATCTGCTGTCAAAGCCACTGTCTGGATGTTGTCATATAGGTTTTTCTTTTCGTCACTCAACAGTTCCACTTTAAACCGGTCACGAGCGATGCTTGCCCTGTATCCGATACCGACGTTATCAAATTTATTATCTTTGGACTGGAACCAGTAGCGCTGCCCCAGATAATCTTTAAAATAAGTGAATATTTTTGCATGACTGATATCATATTCACTGATCGGTATATGTAGTGTTATGTATTTTTTATCAGAATCGATGATCACTTCATCGATTGTTTTTTGATATTCTGTCAAACTCATTGATTTACACTTCTTTCTACATAGATACTCATATTTTATCATTTATTCGCGATACTGTGTATCTTGAGTTATCAATTCCCCCATCAAATATGATAAAATTAATGAGTCAATATAAAGTTAAAGGAAGATGATTGTGCAAGGTCCAGATACTCATACAGGCTTTAAAAAATATATCAGCTTGACCAGACCCCATACATTGACGGCAAGTTTCGTTCCCGTACTCGTCGGAACGTTCAGTGTTCTGCTGTTTGCCCCGATACGGTGGGATATGTTCATTGCCATGCTGATTGCCACATTACTGATTCAATCTGCTACAAATATGTTCAATGAATACTTTGATCATAAAAGAGGACTCGACACCCATGATTCAGTCGGCATCGCCGGGGCCATCGTGCGTAATGGCATGTCACCGCAGTCCGTCTTTAATTTCGCAGTCACATTTTATGTCATTGCGGCACTGATCGGATTGTACATCGCTTTCAACTCATCATTATGGATACTCCTCATAGGGATTATATCAATGGCAGTCGGTTATTTATATACCGGCGGGCCATTTCCCATATCGTGGACGCCGTTCGGCGAAATATTTGCAGGATTATTCATGGGCACCGTCATCGTCATGATCACATTTTTCATCCATACCGGTACACTGCACTACTTTCCGCTTCTGATGTCTGTACCTGTTGCGATCACGATCGGACTGCTCAATATGGCAAACAACATCCGTGACCGGAAAAAAGATAAAGAAAGCGGCCGGAAAACTTTTGTGATCATGGTCGGAAAACCTGTGGCCGTCATGACCTCAGCGGTACTGCTCGCATTCTGTTATTTATTTTTAATATGGATTACATTTTTTGAATCGATCGGCTCGATCTTTTTACTGCTGCCGCTGTTATCTGCACCGGTCGCTTATAAGACAGTCGTAAAATGGAAAAAAGGCGACACACCGATTGACCTGATTCCCGCCATGGCTTCCATGGGCAAATTGAATACGATGTTCGGCATGCTGTTATCCATGGGACTTCTTATCTATGGACTGACAGGCATATGATTACCGGCTCCTCTCTTATACAGAGGGGTCTTTTTTATAAATGTAACAAATAATATGGCTTTATCATATGTAAAAGGAATGTTTTAGTGTATATAATAAAAAATGTAGAATATTAATACTTTTTACTTCAAATTCCGAAATAAAAATTGATTATTTGTCAAAATATTATTATAATTGTGATGTATCTATATAATTAGGGGGAACTACAAATGAGTTTAAAGAAATATTTACTTGCAGGTGGACTTTCTACAGTTCTGCTTCTTGGAGCGTGTAACGGGGATGACACTTCTACAGAAGAAGAAACTGATGATGCTGCCACAGAAGAAACTGATGACGCGGCAACTGATGATGCGGCAGATGATGAAGAGGAAGAAGAGGAAGATGGCACTGATGATGGAAGTGCTGATGGAGAAAGCAGCGATGGCGAAATTACATATTCAGGTGAATATGGTGACTTCACATTCGCTTCATTCGAACAGTACACTTTAGAACCGGAAGAAGCTGAAGAAGAAGAAGAGGAAGAGGAGGAAGAGGAAGAGGCGGAACCGACCGAACTTGTATTGATTGAATATGAGTACACGAACAACGGTGACGTTCCGACAACTCCTGAAGAAGCATTCGGACTTGACCTTGCAGTCAGACAAATGGCTGAAACCGGAGAAAGCACACTGGAAAACCTGACTATGGATCTGCCTGACGATCACGAAAGTGCCGACCTGGCAGCACAGTCTATAGAACTGGTTGAACCGGGTGAATCCGCAACTGCCCTAGTCGCATACGGTCCGTTGGATACTTCACTTGAAACAGCACTTCAAAGCCGTAACGACGAAGAGCTGAATGAAACAATCGAGCTCGAAGGCGGCGACGAAGCAGCGGATGATGAAGAGGAAGAAGAAGAAGATTCTGAAAAATAATTTAACTACAGATACATGTCCGGGCCCGGGTTTTAACATCCGGGCCCTTTTTACATTACCATTCTGCTTGCTTTCACTCCCCTGTCTCTTGTTATAATAAATGTAGACCTAAATGGAGGGGTAAATATGCTGGATATTAATCTTAAAACTATTGATGCATCTGAAGAAGAAGTTGTAGTAAAAAACCACTCATTTCAAGATGTCGGACAAGCCCAGGAATTGTATGATAAATTGACAGAAGAATATGCTGAGCAGTCAGTACCATTCTTTGATAATGACGAAAAGATAATTAAATTGGAATTAAGTAAAGATGGAAAAGATGAAATGGAATCTGAATGTTATTTGGAATACAGCGAAGAATTGTTGAACAGCTTATATAACAGACTTTAAAAAGAGTAAAGGACAGTGACTTGATAAAAGTCCCTGCCCTTTTTTAATGCTTGAAATAAAGTTCATCCGGCCCAATCAGAACTTCGGAGTCAACATTATATCAATGGCCTCATTTTCTCTCACCGTAACTTTGATCTCATCCGGCGCCGCGTCTAAATAATAAGAGTATGTCATCTCTTCATCATGCTGCACGACGGTCGTGCCGAGAAAGTTTGCACTGAGCAGATCACTGATATCACGGACCCGTTTGGAATCAATCTCCACTACATCCCCGTCCAATTGTTCAGGCGCTTTGAAGCCAGGATGGTGGTCATTATCAAAAATCTCCCTGCCGCTTGAATATAAGTGTATGGACTCGATGACGACCGACTTATCCGAATCATTCAAAATGGAAAAGTGGTATAATTTTTCATCATCAAAGTCATCTGTGATTATATTTTCATTTTTCACTTCAAGCTTTACTTTCGGTCTCTGACTCACTCTCAGCATCTGCACGGCAATACTGATGATTATTAATGCAATGATGATTAGAATGATTGTTAATATATCCATAATCACTGACTTCCTTTTAAACAGACTATTGTAACTTCCCTCTTGCCGACACTTCAATCTCTTCAAGCACTTCTTTATTTTCCACCAGATAAGCTTTTTCATATAAATTGGACACAGGACATATATGATTCATGATGATTTCAACCTTATCACCGATGTTCACCTGGTCTCTGAAACGCTTATTATAAATGATAGCATGTTCGTCGAATACCCCGTCGATATGCACATCATCAAAACCGGTAATTTTACCGAGCCCTTCAGTCGCAGTCAGTCCGAATTTTCTGTGCTGCTGTGTAATGCCTTTGGCGCCGACATCTGTAATCACACGTTCACTGGTCGGCTTGCTGATGACTGTGGTAAGCACCGTCGCAGCACATGTATCATTTGTACCAATAACATTCGCCTGTGAGCCGTCCATCAGTATATAAGTTCCCGGACGTATTTCAGTGATACCTTCAGGTAAATCGAAACCTAAGACAAATGGCGGTGTTGAACCGATGCTCACCACTTCGCATGCCATCCCATGATTCTGCGCAATATCGGCGAAGTGCAGCGTCCGTGTTGAACTTTCATTGTAGAGTTCTTTAAGTTCATCAATCGTTGCCGCCTTATAAGTATGCCCGTCATGTGAGAACACCCCTTTAAAGCTCACATTCATACTGTTTTTTATCGCATCGAGCAGTTCGATGAAATCATGTTCTTCTATAATACCCGAGCGCTTCTCCCCGACTTCGATTTCAATGAGCACTTCAGCTTTTTTCTCCGAATCTTCAAATACTTCATCTATTTCTTCGACACTGTAAACACTGTCCACGCCAAATGAAATATTGATGGATTCCGATAACTTTCTTATGCGTTCCACTTTGGGTCTGCCGATGATCTGATTGGCGATGAAAATATCATCCAATCCGGCTTCAGCCATTACTTCCGCTTCTCCTGTCTTTGCGACAGTGATGCCGATGGCTCCCGCCTCTTTTTGCCTTTTCGCCAGCGCCGGCATTTTATGTGTTTTGGTATGCGGGCGTAAAGCCACTTTATGCTCACCTGCATATTGTTGCATGGAATCGATATTACGGTTTAAAATCGTGTTGTCAATTAACAGTGCCGGCGTATCAATTTGTTTATAACTCATAACATTCTCTCCCTGTGCTGTGTTTTCATTTCTAATCCTACTATATTATTTCCTGTGTGAAAAATATATTTTGTCCGTTCATCAGTTTCAGACTGAAGTTTTATTGCCCATCAAGTCTGATATAATAGTGTCAGTGGAATATTACAAAACTGATAAAGGAGATACTCTATGCTAAGTATTAAAGGTTTAACCAAAATCTACCAGGGGACGACAAAGGCTGTGGATGATGTCACCATAGATATCCAGGATGGTGAGTTCGTGGCCTTTATCGGAACTTCCGGAAGCGGTAAGACGACTGCGCTCAGAATGCTTAACAGAATGATTGAACCGACGTCGGGTACGATTACCATCGATGGGAAAGACGTCAGCAAAATGAACCCTGTCGAACTGCGCCGAAGTATCGGCTACGTACTTCAGCAGATCGGCCTCCTGCCGCACATGACCATAAAAGAAAATATCGTCCTTGTGCCGAAACTTCTCAAATGGTCGGAAGAGAAAAAAGACCAGAAGGCTCGTGAGCTGCTTGAACTTGTCGATCTGCCCGAATCTTATCTTGACCGGTACCCATCGGAACTGTCAGGCGGTCAGCAGCAGCGTATCGGCGTTGTCCGTGCCCTGGCCGCTGAACAGAATATCATCCTGATGGATGAACCGTTCGGCGCGCTCGACCCGATTACGCGGGATACGCTCCAGGACCTTGTTAAGGAACTGCAGCAGAAGCTGAACAAGACTTTCATTTTCGTTACACACGACATGGACGAAGCGATTAAACTTGCGGATAAAATCTGTATCATGTCCGGCGGTAAAGTGCTCCAGTTTGATACACCGGATAACATTTTACGCGCACCGGCCAATGATTTCGTCAGGGATTTCATCGGTGAAAACAGACTGCTTCAGGACCGTCCGAATATCCGTACGGTTAAAGAAGTGATGAAGACGCCGATTACGGTCAAGGTGGACGAGACATTGAACAATGCTGTTAAAATCATGCGTGAAAATCGTATTGATACCATCTTCGTCATAAACAATGAGCAAAAACTGCTCGGATATCTGGATATTGAAGATATTCAGGAAGGCGTACGCAAAAACACGGAAATGATCGACATCATGGAACGGGATGTTTACAAAGTATCACTGGATACGAAACTCCAGGACTCGATCAGAACCATCTTGAAAAGAAACGTGCGTCACATACCTGTGGTTGATGAGAACAATATACTTAAAGGTCTGATTACCCGTTCCAATTTAGTCGATATCGTTTATGAATCCATATGGGGAGAAGATGAAGTGCCGGCTGGAGCTGATAGCCGATGATGGATTTCATATCAGAAAACAGAGCAGAACTGCTCGAAAAGACAATGGAGCATTTCTTCATTTCAATCATCGCACTTTCAATCGGCATATTGATCGCGGTGCCGCTCGGCATATTCATTTCGAAAAATAAAAGGCTGTCCGGCACCATTTTGACGACGGCCGGCGTACTCCAGACGATACCGACACTGGCACTTTTAGCACTGATGATTCCATTATTCGGCGTCGGAAAAACACCGGCGATCATCGCACTTGCTGCGTATATTCTTCTGCCGATGCTGAATAACACCATCATCGGGGTGCAGAGCATTTCAGGGGAAGTAAAGGAAGCTGCAAAAAGTATGGGCATGACCAATATGCAACTGATGCGTTCGGTCGATTTCCCGCTCGCCCTGCCCTATATTATGTCAGGCGTACGGCTTTCAAGCGTTTACGTCATCAGCTGGGCGACACTGGCGAGCTACATCGGTGCTGGCGGACTCGGAGACTTTGTTTTCCAGGGACTGAATTTATATGAACCGATGATGATCATCGTTGCCGCAGTACTCGTTACGACCATTGCTCTTGTCACTGATCTGATTTTATCTTTTGTCGAAAAATGGTCAGTGCCAAAAGGACTGAAAGTATCCAGATAAAAGGAAGGAGTTTAACTTACAATGAAACAATTTAAAAAAATGTTCATCGTGATGCTGACTTCTTTATTGTTGTTGTCTGGATGCAGTCTGCCGGGTCTCGGCGGCGGTTCAGATGATCCGATAAGAATCACATCACTCGATACAAGTGAATCACAGATTATGGCTCACATCGTGAGACTAATGATCGAACACGACTCTGATGGCTATTTGAATCCGACCATCATTAATAACCTCGGTGCTTCAACACTGCAGCACCAGGCAGTATTGAACGGGGACGCCAATATGTCAGCAGTCAGATATTCCGGTACTGAAATGACCGGGCCGCTTGAACAGGAGCCGATTACCGATCCCGAAGTGGCAATGCAGACTGCAAAAGACATTTTCTATGACACATTCGATCAAATATACTTTGACTCATACGGCTTTGATAACTCGTATGCATTCATGGTGACAAAGGAAACAGCAGAAGAGTACGACCTTGAAACGACTTCAGACCTTGAGGAATATCAGGATGACTTCCGTTTCGGTGTGGATACGACATGGCTGCAGCGGCCGGGTGACGGTTATGAAGGATTTACAGAACATTACGGTTTTTCATTCAGCAGTATCAGCCCGATGCAGATCGGTCTCGTCTATGATGCGCTCGACACAGGCAGCCTCGAAGTTGCACTCGGCTACACTACAGACGGCCGGATTGCCGCATATGATCTGGTAGTTCTGGAAGACGATATGCAGTTCTTCCCGCCGTATGATGCTGCACCGCTTGTGACTGAAGAATTGATGAATGAGTATCCGGAGCTTGAAGGCACAATGGAAAAACTGGATGGTATCATCACCACCGATATGATGCAGCAGCTGAACTATGAAGCAGATGGCCAGGGCAAGGAACCCGCAGTCGTCGCTGAAGAATTTCTTGAAGAGAATAATTACTTTGAAGACACAGAAAGCGGGGATCAGTCATGACTGGAAATGTTATCACAGACTTTTTTAATTACTTTATTGTAAATGGCGGCTACATTTTTGAACTGTTCTTCAATCACCTGCTGATGTCGATCTACGGTGTAATTTTCGCTTCGGCAGTCGGTATCCCGATTGGGATTTTGATCGCACGTTTTTCCAAATTATCAGGGGTGATCATCACACTGACGAATATCATCCAGACGATTCCGGTCATTGCGATGCTGGCGATTATGATGCTCGTCATGGGTCTCGGCAATACGACAGTCGTCGTGACGGTATTCTTCTATGCTCTTCTGCCAATCGTTAAAAATACTTATACAGGTATCTCAAACGTGGACTCCAACATCAAAGATGCAGGTAAAAGTATGGGGATGACACGCAACCAGGTGCTGACGATGATAGAACTGCCGCTGGCACTATCCGTCATTATCGGCGGCCTTAGAATCGCACTCGTTGTTGCAATCGGTGTTGTTGCCGTTGGTTCATTCATCGGCGCGACGACACTTTCAGATATCATCATCCGCGGAACCAACGCTTCAGAAGGTACGGTCTTCATACTGGCCGGTGCGGTACCGATCGCAATCATAGCGGTTCTGGTAGATATCGGTCTCAGACTGCTTGAGAGAAGACTTGACCCGACGAGAAGAAAGAAAGCAAAAAGTGAAACCAATCCACGTGTACAGACCATCAACTAAAATAAAGACTGCAGCATCCGATTATTACGGATGCTGCAGTCTTTTTCTATTCACAAGCATGATTGTCTTTATCTCTGTCCATCTTTGGCTGATATGCCGGATGATCCGACGGCACCCCGTCAGGAAACACTTCCTTCAATTCGATACAGTTCGCAAAGTTATACGATTCAGACGCACTGGTGCCGGTTCCCGAACCCGCATTGTTTGATGAAGTGTCCGCGGCAGGTTGTGAAGCGGTCTCTTCTTCCTCATAATTGAACCCTTCGCTACCTTCATTGACATATCCCGGGATTGACCATATACCAAGCTGATTATCTTTCGCATATTGTTCGGCAGCCCTAAATTCTTCCAGGTAGCGCTGCTGCTCATATATAAAACCGACCCTCGCCAGTCCCTCTTCAAGTAATACTTCGTGGACACTGACATCATCTGTATACAGATAAACAAGGTCTCTCATATAATGATCTTGCTTTTCTCCCTCATCATATTCAATATATAACTGGTTTGCATTGTTTAAGAGCTCCGTCAGTCGTGCTGCGGCTTCCTTGCCATATGGCTGAACCGGCTCATTTGGATGAACCGTTTCAGGCGTATCTATCAACAATAATCTTAAATTTAAATTATTACCATTTTCATCAACAACATGGACAGTATCTCCATCAACAACACGATAAAGATCGACAGGAATCAAACCGTCTTTAACAGTTTTCTTCTCAGCTTCAGCCTCTTCTGCTGCTTTTTCTTCCTCGGCCTTCTTCTCAGCTTCAGCCTCTTCCGCTGCCTTTTCTTCTATCTCTTTCTCGGTTTCAGAAACCGCTTCAGATTCTTTTTCCTCATTGACTTCATCAATGGTTGCCTCAACCACTTCTGTATTTATATCATTCTCAATTTCTTCTGTCTCAGTAGAAAGTCCGACAAACAGAAAAGATAGTATAAGCATACCGATCGTAATTCCGGTGGTAAGATTAAACTTTCCTCTTTCGTTATGTTTATTTTTGTAAATTTTATTGAATAAAAGAGACAGGACAAGCCCGCCGGTGGATAATAAAAATACAATGAGGAAAATATCTGACAGTCCGACACTAATGCTTACAACCCCATATACGAGCATTAAAAATAATGTGGCCGATACACTGAGTAATGTGCCTGTCCATAACTTTTTCTGTAACTTACCCTCCACACTCCTGCTGTAAAGTGCACTCAAGTATAATCCAAAACTGAACAACAGCCCGACGATTATCATTGGTATAAAAATAAAGCCCACTTCAATCCACTCCTAATATATGTTACTTATATTAGTATACGACAAACAAAAGGAATATTAATGAATAATATGTAATATATATGACAAATTCACACATTTTATGCGCATAATTAATATATTGGTAAATATTTTTACTGTACACCGCCTTTTTATATGTAAATTACATTCATTTAGTTTACCCTCACCACTCTCGGGAACAAGACAAGTAAGTATATATTTCGAAAGGAGTTTATTTTTTATGAGTATTAAAGCTCTTTATTTAAATACATCTCTTAAAACTGGAGAAGAGACATCCAATACTGAAGCTCTGATGCAGAAATCGATGGATATTCTTGAAAATGAGGATGTTGAAACGGAACTGTTAAGAATTGCAGACTATAATATCATTCCCGGAATGAGTGCAGATATGGGCGGCGGTGATGAATGGCCGGAAATCTTCCGTAAAATAAACGGCTCTGACATCATTGTGATCGGTACACCGATTTGGAACGGTCATAAAAGCAGTCTCGCAACAACCGTGATGGAACGTATTTATGCGCAGAGTTCAGAAACCGCTGATAATGGACAATCCAAATATTATAACAAAGTGTTTGGTACAGTAGTGACAGGTAATGAAGACGGCGCCAAGGAAGCAGGTGGATCAATTCTCTCGCGGATGGCAAACCTCGGTTTTACAATCCCGCCCAATACAAATGCATATTGGGTCGGTGAAGCCGGTCCCGGCCCGTCTTATATAGATGCTGGCCAGGAGAACGAATTTACTAAAAATCAAATACAGATGATGAGTTATAATCTGATTCACTTTGCACGGATGTTTAAAGACAACCCCATCCCTGCAGAAGGCAATCTTCTTGAATAAAACTCATTATAAACTGACTGAAGGAGCATCATATTGACACAAAAAAATAACCATAATAAATTTTCCGACCATCCGGGTTTCAGCAATGTATTCAAACCCGGCAAACTGACTTTGGGTCTGATGGCCCCTTTTAAAGGCTATACAGACGGCATACCCGATCTTGAAGGCTTTGGCGAGCTCGCCGAGATAGCGGACAACAGTAATATCGCCGCACTATGGATTCGTGATGTACCCGCATTCGATCCTAAATTCGGCGATGCGGCTCAAATTTATGACCCATCCACTTCACTTGGTTATCTTGCTGCCAAAACTGAAAATATCACTCTCGGCTCGGGGGGCCATATCGCTACGCTCCGTCATCCGATTCATATCGCAAAGGAAGCTGCCAGTCTGGATAAGTTAAGTAACGGACGATTCATTTTAGGTCTTGCTTCAGGCGACCGTAAGAAGGAGTATCCTGCTTTCAATGAAGATTATGATAACCGCAGCGAAAGATACAGAGTAGCTTTTGACCTGATTCGAAAATTGCATACTGAAAGTTATCCGACAGGCAGTTCAGACCATTATGGCACATTGTCAGGAGAGATTGATTTCCTTCCTAAACCTGATGGTGAGATTCCGATTGTTTCAATTGGACGTGCAGAACAGATGCCGGAATGGACATCCAATCATCCGGATGCATGGATCTGGCACGGACTGAATCCGAAAGACAGCGGAAAAATCGTCCGGGAAATAGATAAACTGAATGCAACCGGTAACTGGAAACCTTTCGGCTATGCTAATGCTGTGCACCTGCTTGAAGACCCGGACGCACCCCTTGAAATCAAAAGCAATATGCATTTGAGCGGCGGATCGAAAAGTATCGTCGAACATTTCAAAGGTCAAGAAGAGATGGGGCTTTCACATATCTCCATCAACCTTCATCCAAATAATGACCGCCCCGCTAAAGAAGTACTGCACCAGTTTATAGAAGAAATTGCCATTCACTTCTGACATTGTCAATTGAAAATAAAACATGCTTTTAACATTCATCACAACGGGTATAGTATCACTACATCTATTAAATGGAGGATGTTAATATGAACTTTAAAAAGTATCTACTGGCCGGCGGCCTCGCTTCAGTACTCGTTTTAGGCGCCTGCGGAGGCGACGAAGACAGTGCGGAAGACACTGGCGGTGAAGGCGCCGGCGATACAGAAGAAACCAGCGGTGTCGAAGATGAAGAATCATCAGACAGTGCCGGGGAAACGATTGAAGAATCCGGTGAAGAACCTGACAGCTCAGAACAATAAAGATGGATAAACGATAAAATAATGATGACAAAAAGACTGTTATGAAAGTTCCCACTTCATAACGGTCTTTTTTATTTTGAAATCACTTTACTTTTTACAATCCTGATGTATACTATAAATACAATCTAATTTATTAGTTCGACTAATAATAACAGTTCGTACTGTTTAAACAGGTCGGAAAAAGAGGAGAAACAGTCAATGTCAAAAAACGAGAACAAGTCCCTGCCAATATCAGTAGAACAGGCAAAATTACTAGGAAGCGCGCTTAGAATAAAGATCATCGCAGCGATTGAAAACGTCCCGAAAACTTCAAAGCAGGTTGCTGTTGAAATCAACGAGTCACCCGGAAATGTCCACTACCACATGAAAAAGCTGTATGAAGGTGACCTTATAGAACTGGTCGAAGAAAAACAAGTCGGCGGTGTCGTTCAAAAATATTATCTGGCCAGAGCGACGACATTCAGCAGTGATCACGAAGTATACCCGGAGCTCCAGTCGGGTTCAAAAGCAGAGTCAAAAGGCTCCCTCAGCGCGGCACTTTTGCTGAAAGAAGAAGACCAGCAGGAATTACTGGATGAATTCCGTGATCTGATTGCCAAATGGGTCAAAAAGACGAATGGAAAAGATGTTCAGAATGTTGAAGAGTTTGTCATTGGGATCAAGCTCTTCCAAAGAGACGGAAATACGAAGTAATTAAAATCTACTTTTAAAGTAGAAACACGGAGGAAATTTTCATGTTATTGAACAAAGAGGTGCCTTATACTGAAAAGTTGAATTTCATTATTTATCTTCTCAGCCGGCTCATGACCAATCTGGGGAATATTGTTTATATGTTCGCAGTTTCATACTCTATTCTGTATACAACGGGTTCTGCTTTTTATTTTTCAATCAACCTTGCATTAATGACACTTGTATCCCTGCTGCTCCTTCCCTTCTCCGGGTGGTTGAGCGACGTATGGGATAAAAGGACTTTGATCATTTCCGGAGAGATTATGATGACCATCATTATCGGGGGACTTTTGGTCTATTCATATTTCTATGGGTTCAATCTGATTGCCATCTATATGACGACAGTTTTGACTTCATTCATCAACCCGTTCATCTCGAATGCTTTCCAGGCAGTGATGACTGAAATGTTCCATGCAGACAGAATTCAGAAAGTAATGGGCTACACTTCCTCCATCATGTCTTCTGCTGTCATTCTAGGCCCTGCGATTGGCGGTGTGCTTTTCGGGTTATTCGATTTCTATGTGATGATTCTGGTGTTCTTCATCGCCTACTTCATTTCAGCAGTACTCGACTTCTTCGTCAAATTCAAACTGTATTATGATGAGAAAAACTATGAGTCAGAAGATGAGTTGGGTGAAGCGGCCTTGTCAAAAACAGCAAAATTCAAGAAAGATATTTCAAAAGGTTTCGTCTATATATGGGATTCAACTATATTGAAAAGGGTATTCATCATGGCTGCCATCATCAATTTCTTTACCGCCCTGCTTGCGATCTATCCTGAAAAAGTGATGATTGTGGAACTCGGTTTCAATCCTGAAGCTGTCGGTGTCATCAATGCATTCGACGGCGTCGGTGCCCTTGTTGCAGGGGCTGTGCTCGGCACAATCAAACAGATAAACAGTCCGATCAGAGTAATGAAAGCCGGACTTCAGCTGTTATCTCTAATGTTTTTACTATATCTATTGCCTATCTATGTCGATATGCCACAGCTCGCTATGATGATATTCTTCGCAGCTATGGGATTCAGTATTGCAGTACTTGTCCAGGTGATCAATGTTCCTTTCCTCACCTATATGCAGGTCATTACACCACAGAACATCAAGGGCCGTGTATTTTCTGTCATCAGCATTTTTGCGATGAGTATTCAGCCGCTGGGCACTTTATTATACGGAATACTTTATGACTTCATGCCCTACTGGATCATACATGTCGTGAGCTTTATATTACTGCTTGCCGCCGTTGTCATTTCGATAAGAGAAGATACAATAGAAGGTGCAAAGCAGCAGTTTATCGCTAAGACTGCTGAATTGGAATCTTGACCTGTCTGTATTTGAAATAAAGCGGTGACTAATGAGTCACCGCTTTATCATCTCTATATTCAAATTTAATTTTCTTCAGAATCTTTTTCATACTCCATAATATCGCCCGGCTGACAGTCCAATGCTTTGCATATGCCTTCCAGAGTAGAAAAGCGTATGGCCTTCGCCTTGCCGTTTTTTAATATCGAAAGGTTCGCCATAGTAATACCGACTTTATCCGACAGCTCGGTCACACTCATTTTCCTTTTTGCCAATATAACATCAATATTTATAATAATCGCCATGTATTACACCTCACACTGTAAGATCATTTTCCGTTTTTATACTGATCACTTCCTGCAGCAGCCTTTCAAGCAGTGCTGCAAAAACAGTAATGACCAGAGGTGCAAATATGAACACCATGCCGACAAGAATGACTCCCGGTGCATCATCCAGTTCAGCAAAAACATACATTAAGGGCAGATTCAAAATATATAATACTGTAATGGCCATTGCACAACGTTTTATCTTTTTCAATGCACCGACAGAGCGCTCAGAGAAAGCTGTATTGGCATCGATAAAACTTAGCAATTTGAACGCCTGAAACAATGCCATATAAAACGGAATTGCTGTTAAATACAGAACTGAGAACACCCCGAGCATCAGGAAATCCCATCCTTCAATACCATCACTGACATTTCTTATTATCATTGGAATCAATGCCAAACAAATCGAAATCACCGGTAATCCGATAATGATTACCGCAAATTTTAAAAATAATGTTGATCGTCTCTTCATAAATTTCACCTCATATTTTTATTTTTAAATTATATTCTATTATTTATCGATAATCAATAAATAATGATTGAATTTCAATATTAAAATGCAAAAAAACAGCTCTGAATATTAATTCAGAGCTGTTTCAAAGAGCCGACAGCGAGAATCGAACTCGCATTTCAGCCTTACCATGGCTGCGTTCTACCATTAAACTATGTCGGCAATTAAAAATATGTATTTCAGAACATACTTTTATATTATAGCAGATTACTTCCAAATCTGAAAGCCCCGCCGGATAATAATTTTAAACCGGCGGAATCATAATATTTAACTGTCTATCAATTTCTTATCGACCCTGCCGTGCATGAAGTGATATAACACCATGCCTGCTAAAATGACGATGACAAGCAGCAGATACATGCCTCTGTAACCGGATATCGGTATGAGATAACCGAGCAAAAGCGGCCCCAGTCCGAGACCCAGATCCAATGCGATAAAATACGTAGAGTTTGCAAGCCCCATATTTTCACGTGGTGTCATCTTAATGGCCAGCGCCTGGATAATAGACTGTATATTACCGTAGCCCAGACCGAGCAACGCCGCTGCAATCAAAAGAACAATGCCGGCATATGCCTGGCTGATGACAATCATCCCGAACGCAAATGAAATAATTGCCGGATATATGACAACATTTGCGCCCTTTTTATCCATCAGTGGTCCTGTAATCGGTCGGGATAATAGAACGGTGACACCGTACACCAGGAAGAACAGACTTCCTGCCTGAACCAGATTGATTTCCTGAGCATATCCCGTCACAAATGAGAGTATGCTCGAATATGCAAATGCCATGACAAACATGATGGTTGAAACCGGTAACGCACGTTTTTCATAGTAGTCTGACAAGCTGAAAGATGCATTTTTAGGTTTCTCCGATTTTTTCACTTTCGGCGGTCTGAGCGTCAGGCTCAGCAGCAGACTGATCGCAGACATGACAAATGAGAATACAAATACGCTTGTGAAACCGATATTCGTTATAAGCATGACACCAATCAATGGCCCGATTGCCGTGGCCATGACTACCGACATGCTGAAGTAGCCGATGCCTTCACCACTCCGGCTTGCCGGAATGACCTGGGCAACTATTGTACCTGTCGCTGTAGTCGCCACCCCTATCATCACACCGTGCAGAAAACGGATAATTATCAGTCCATAAAGACCGAGCGGCAGAAAATATAAAAACGTGACGATAAAAACTAAAGTTGCACCGATCAGAAGCATTTTTTTGCCTCCGGTATAGGCAACATGCTTACCCGCGTATATTCTGCCCACCAGTGCGCCGATGACAAATATACTGGCAACAAACCCTGCCATACTCATCGAAGCATCATATTCATTCATCGCATAAATCGCCATTGTCACAAGTAATAGGTACATGGACAATGTCAGTGCGAGATTTACGATAGATGTACTTATAAAATCTTTGGTCCAAAATTTTTCTTTATAATTACTATTACTCAATTGATTATTATCTTCCTTTATATTCTTTTATTCGGAGGGATATTTTCTGCATCAGCCCAGTCAACTCTTCAATTTCTTCTGACTTTATTTCCTGCAGTGCATACTCATAAAATATATCCGTCTTATCCCTGATTTTCTCATAAACCTGCTGCCCTTCTTCAGTAATATTTATAATACGCACCAGTCTGTCTTCACCCGGTGTGCTTTTAAGAAACCCTATATCAATCAATTTCATGACCAAACGCGTGATGGTCGGCTTCTCCACACTGTTGTACCCGGCAATTTCACTGATCGTATGCGGACCGTAATTTTTTAAATAGACCATAATACGCCATTGTGAACTGTACAGGTTAAATTCCGATAACAACAGATATTGGAAAAATTTTTGGACCATGATATATACATTTTTGTCACTCCGTTATATTGGTTCGGCATGTCAGCTCAGTTAAAAATATTTTTTGACCGCTGGAGCCAGTACAAAGATGATGAGCGTTGGAATTTCAAAGAACGGATTGCAGATAAGGATCTCTATGTCATTACTGCAGCCAACGATGAACCGTTGAAAGAAGTCACATTGCCACTGATCAACCAGTTTAAAATGATATGTGAGTATATCCGGCTGAATTATAAAGGTGAGGCCATCGGAAAAGGCAGCAGACCTTTAGATGTCAAAAATGATGATAATGCTTTGCTACAAGTAGAAAAACTGAAAGAAGAAATCAAGAAAATAAAAGAACTTGAATGATGGTTTATATGATTGCTGCTCCGGGTCGGACCCGGGTCGCTCATACTTAAAAACCCATAGCCACTCAGGCTATGGGTTGAAATGAATCACATATATATTCTAAAATTTCACTTCTTATCTTACATACTCAAATATTCCTGCTGCACCCATACCGACACCGATACACATCGTCACCATGCCGTATTTGGAATCCGGTCTCCGCTTCATTTCTGAAAGCAGCCTTGCAGTCAGCATTGCACCTGATGCTCCGAGTGGATGGCCGAGTGATATGGCTCCCCCGTTCACATTCGTCTTCTCAATATCGAGACCTGCTTTTCTGATTGACGCGACTGTCTGTGAAGCGAATGCTTCATTCAGTTCGATCAGATCCATATCATCGACGGTTAAACCGGATTGTTCCAGCACTTCCGGTATCGCATATGCCGGGCCGATTCCCATAATTTTTGGATCAACACCGACCGCTTTAAATCCGACAAAGCGGGCGATCGGTGTGACACCGAGTTCTTTAACCTTATCCCCCGACATTACAACAACAAATCCTGCACCATCCGTCAGCGGTGCTGAAGTCCCTGCCGTCACTGTACCGTCAGCCTTGAAGACTGTTTTCAGCTTCGCCAGCCCTTCCATATTTGTATCCGGTCGGATGTGTTCATCTGTTTTAAATTGCTTTTTCGTCACTACCGGTCCCTGTTCATTATATGATACGTCATTTACATCCACCGGTATGATTTCATCCTCAAATCTGCCTGCTTCAAGTGCTGCCTTGGCTCGCTGATGACTTTGTACCGCATAAGCGTCCTGGTTTTCTCTCGAAACTTCAAACTCTTCAGCGACCATTTCAGCCGTCAGACCCATCGGATAAGATACACCCGAGTCTTTATCCTGCAGTACAGGGCTGTTTGTCGGCTCATTACCGCCCATCGGCACAGCACTCATCAGTTCAACACCGCCTGCAACCAGAACATCGGCCTGTTCTGCCTTAATCTGGTTTGCTGCGAGTGCAATCGTCTGAAGTCCCGAGGAACAATAACGGTTGACCGTCTGTCCCGGCACTTCATCCGGCATACCTGCCAAAAGTGCGATTGAACGAGCGATGTTCTGCCCCTGCAACCCTTCTGGAAATGAGTTTCCGACGATCACATCTTCTACAATATTCGGACTGAATTTACCGTCAACACGATCCAGTACACCTTTAAGCACCTGCGCTGCCACCTCGTCCGGTCTGTCGTGGAACATTGCGCCGCCTTTTGCCCGTCCGGCAGCGGAACGTCCGTATGCTACTATATATGCATCCTGCATTTAACTTCATCCTTTCTATGTTCGTGCATTCATTTTAATTGCGTAGCGGCTTGCCTGTGTCAAGCATGTAACTGATTCTTTCGTATGTCTTCTCTGTCTGCAACAGCTCTAAAAACCTTTCTCTTTCAAGCTTTTGCAAATACCTCTGATTGACATATGTGTTACGCGGCAGATCTCCGCCCGATAATACTTCTGCAATTTTCAACGTAATATCGTAATCATGGTCACTGATAAAGTTACCGAGACGCTGAGCATCAAGCGTTCCCTGGGCCAGTGCTTTAAAGTCACTGCCAAGAGCAATGTACTTGCCTTTCGGTTTTGGAATATAGTTCATTTCAGATTCAAGGCGCGCTTTATTTAACGCGGCTTCCACCCGCTTCTCCATATTCAGAATGATTGAATCGGTATCGCGTAAATAACCGTATCGCTTTGCTTCATAGGCATTCGTCGAAACTTTTGCCATACCGATATTGGTCAGCACTTCTGTCATGGACTTCTGCTTATCATCATGTTTATGCGTCGTACTTAATATACGGTCTGACATTTCAGCAAGTCCGCCGCCGCTTGGTAAGAGGCCGACACCCGCTTCAACCATACCGGTGTATGTTTCACTCGCCGCAACAACAAATGGCGAATGAAGGATGAGTTCACATCCGCCGCCGAGGGCTTTCCCCTGCACAGCAGTGACAATCGGCTTTAATGCGTACTTCATTCTGTTGAAACTTTCATGTAGCTGATCGATTGCCGGGCCGACCAGGTCATCCACCTTTTTCATTTCATGCGCTTTTTTCATCATATACAGGTTCGCACCGACACTGAAGTTTCTGCCGTCCGCATACAAAACCATGCTTGAATAATCTTCAGTTTCCAGCAGATCAACCGCTTCAATCAGATCCTTCGCAAAGCCGTCGGAAATAATATTATTCTGACTCTGCAGCTTCAGGAGCAGCTGGTCTTTATTTGCCACAGATAAATTAGAATCTTCACGATTCCAGATTTCACTGTCGATAAATTCTTTGACAGGCGTCACGCGCTCCAGTGACTCATCAGAATCATAAAAAGGCCCACGGCGGTCTTCTATCCACTCCGGAAGTTCACCAAGCTCTTCTTTCATACGTTCTTTTACACGTTCGAAGCCCATCATGTCCCACAGCTGGAACGGACCTTTTTTCCAGTTGAAGCCCCAGACGACTGCACGATCTATATCTTTATAATCAGATGCAGCTTTCGGTACATTCAACGCGGAATAATAGAAGTTGTTTCTCAACGTTTTCCACATGAATAATCCTGCTTTATCATCGGCATTAAAAATGATATCCATATTCGCTTTTAAATCTTTGCCGAATTTACTAAGAATTTCAAATGCCGGCTGTGACTGCTCGACATATTCGTTGGTTTCGGGGTCAAAGACTAGGATGCCTTTCTTTTCTTTCTTATAAAATCCCTGTTTGGTCTTTCTGCCCAAAGCACCGTTTTCCATCAGTTTTTCAGCAAGCTTTGTATCGTGGAAAAATTCTTTCTCGTCCGGTACCTGCTGCAGTCCTTTTGCCACTGTCACTGCAATATCGAGGCCGACCAGATCGACCAGTCCGTACGTGCCAAGGCTCGGTCGTCCGATACTGCGGCCGGTCAATGCATCCGTTTCAGTAATTGACAGTCCCTCTTTTTCAGCTCTGTACATCACTTCATTCATCGTCTGTGTGCCGACACGGTTTGCGACAAACCCGGGTACATCGTTCGCAACGACCACTCCTTTACCGAGCTTCTCTTCAGCAAAGTCCTGAGCAGCATTCACAACCGCTTCATCCGTATCCTTAAGCGGGATGATTTCAACCAGCTTCATAATACGCGGCGGGTTGAAGAAATGCATTCCGAAAAATCTCTGACGTTCATCATCGCTGAACACTTTAGAGATGTATTCGATTGGAATACCCGACGTGTTTGTCGCAAATAATGCATCGTCCTTTGCGACTGCCTTCACTTTATTCCACACGCTGTGTTTAATATCCAGTTCTTCTTTTACCGCTTCGATGTATATATCTGCATCATCCTGCTCCTTTAGATCCTCTTCGAAGTTGCCGTATGTCAGATTCGGTGCAAAATCCAAATCAAACAGCTGCGGTCGTTTTTTATCAGTAATCATCTCATAAGATTTTCTTGAAATCTTATTCGGATCTTTTTCATCTATCGCTATATCCAGTAATCTCACTTTTAAACCTGCGTTAACGAGCAGGGCAGCAATTTGACTGCCCATAACGCCTGCGCCAAGCACAGTTGCTTTTCTTATCGTCATGAAAAACCCTCCAAATTATATTATCTGTCATGCTGAATGCCGGTCGTGTACTATAGGAATGCAGAATCTCCGGTCAATGCACGTCCGATGACGAGCGCATTGATTTCATGCGTACCTTCATAAGTGTAGACCGCTTCAGCATCGGAGAAGAATCTCGCAATATCATACTCCGCAAGAATACCGTTTCCTCCGGTGATGCCGCGTCCCATCGATACGGACTCACGCAGTCTGAGAGCATTCATCATTTTCGCCGTCGATGTTGCGACTTCATCATATTCACCGTTCTCCTGCATGCGTGCCAGCTGTGCCGATAACGTCATCGCATGCGACAGGTTTCCCTGCATCATTGCGAGTTTTTCCTGAATCAGCTGATATTTGCTGATTTCTTTACCGAACTGCTTGCGCTGTGTGACATAATCAAGCGTTGCACGCAGTGCACCCGCCATGGCACCAGTCGCCATGTAAGCAACGCCTGCACGTGTAGAGTAAAGAATCTTCGCAATATCTTTGAAGCTGTTAATATTCTTCAGACGGTCTTCTTCCTTTACGGCAACATCTTTCAAATGGATATTCGTATTCGGTATGATCCTGAGTGCGATCTTATTTTCAATCACATCGATATCCACGCCGTCCTGCTCCGGCCGGATGATAAATCCTTTCGGTTTTCCCGTATCCACATCTACGGCAAATAAAGGAATCACATCCGATACATTGGCACCACCGATCCATTTTTTCGTCCCGTTGATGATCCACTGATCACCGTCACGTTTTGCGGTTGTTTCCAGCCCGCCTGCGACGTCAGAACCATGCTCCGGCTCAGTCAGTGCAAAACATGTTCTCAGTTCATGCGACTGCAGCTTCGGTATATAATGTGCTACCTGTTCTTTCGAACCGCCGAACAGAAATGCATTATGGCCGAGGCCCTGGTGCACACCGAGTACAGTAACTAAAGACACGTCGAATCGTGCCACAGTATATGACATGAAGAACTGGAACAGCTGGCTCGGTGTTTTCGCCCCTTCACGTCCTTCAAACAACAATGGGTTTCTGAAATAGTTCAGCTTCCCCATATCATCAAAAAAGTCTTCCGGCACTGTGGCATTCACCCAGTGGTCGTTGATTGAATCACGGTACTTTGTTTCCAGCAGATCATCCAGCTGTTTTAAAAATTCAACTTCCCCTTCAGTTAATTCTTTTGATACATTCAACAGATCTTCCGGATATAATTCTTTCAATACTTTATCTTTTTCAGTCATAATGTCCCCTCCGCATTTATGATAACGCTTACAATCATGTTTAGAAATTTCATTAATTCATTTCTTTTTCTTTAGCTTTTTCATTCATCATTCTCTGGATTTCCATCCTGTCCGGCTTCGCCGTAGAGTTTAATGGAATATCTTTCATCTCAAGATAAAGTCTTGGAATTTTATATCCCGCCACTCTTTCTCTTATATGTGCATCCAGAATCTCTTCGTAGTTCTCAGTTTCTTCAGCAAGAACAATCGCAGCAGATACAGATTCCCCGTATTCAGGGTTGTCATAACCGACGACAATCGCTGTTCTTACTATTGGATGTTCTGAAAGTGCAGCTTCAACTTCAGAAGGCAGTACGTTTTCTCCGCCGGTAATGATCAGCTCTTTTTTACGGTTGACGATAAAGATGTCCCCTTCTCCATCTTTTTTTGCAAGGTCTCCGGTTAAGAAATAACCGTCGCGGAATGATTTGGCAGTCATTTCCGGTTTGTTCCAGTACCCTGCCGTGACGTTTTTACCTTTAACCCCAAGTTCACCGATTTCTCCGTCTTCTGTTTCACTGCCGTCATCGTTGAACAGTTTCATATCAACGTACATGATCGGCTTTCCGATTGTCATCGGCTTCACTTTTGAATTGTGCGGTGTATTGACCATCGCAAGCGGTGCTTCTGTCAGGCCGTAACCATTGATCAGCGTAAGCCCCATGCTTTCAAATTTCTTCTGGACAGCCGGCAGCGGTGCCGATCCGCCCTGTATCAGATATTCGATATTCTCGAAGTTTTTCGGATTGAAATTCTCCGCAGCAAGCATGCCGTAAAACATCGTCGGAATCATGATTAAGTAATCCGGTTTGAATTTCGCCATCAGATTATTAATTTCAGCGCCGTCGAAGTATCTGTGAAGAACGAGCGTCCCGCCTGACATAATGAGCGGCAGTGCAGTATCGTTCAGGCCGAGGACATGGAACATCGGTGTCGAAATGATAGACGTCTGGTTGGCGTTTGTTTTATATGTCAGTGCTGCATTGATGACGTTCGAAACATATGATTCATATGTGAACATGACCCCTTTAGGCAGTCCCGTCGTCCCGCTCGTATACATCAGAGATGCCAGATCGTCGCTTTCGACATCAGCCGTTTCAAACGGGCGGTGATTTTCCGGGCTGCATATTTCATCATATTCCGCTGAATCGATATCCATGTGCAGCAGTTCTTCAGGTGTACCTGTCAGACTCTCTTTATGTCGCAGTGAATAGAAAATCATCTTCACACCGGAATCTTCGATGATGCTCTGGATTTCCATAGGCTTTAAGCGCCAGTTGATCGGCAAAAATACAACACCCATTTTAAATGATGCAAACAGTAGATCGAATATCGCTACGTCGTTCGGCGCAAAAATCCCGACAACGTCACCACGTTTGATGCCCTGATCCTTCAAATGATTCGCCAGGTTTTCCGCACGAATATTCATCTCCTGATATGACCACTCAGTCCCCTTCTGAGGGTCAATGACCGCTGCTTTCACTTCATCGTAATCCGATCTTGTTTTAATCCAATCATAATTCATTTGAATCTTCCCCTTTGTTAATAATTATTCTTTGATCGATTGTGCAAGTTTCCCCCATGTTTCATGAAAAATGCCTTTGTCGATGACTTTCAGATTTTCAGATATGACAGGCTTGAAATCCATCTGTGACAGAACATCACGTTCCAACTCAAGCCCCGGTGCGATTTCAATCATTTCCAAACCTTCATCAGTCAGCTGGAAGACTGCGCGTTCCGTAACATAATAGACGGTCTGTCCAAGTTCTCTGGAATGAGCAGCATTAAAGTCCAGACTTTTAACATGATCTACAAACTTCTTCGAAAACCCCTCTTCTTCAATCTGCAATTCATTATTTTCACAGGCCGACTTCGCCCCCACGACCATCGTCCCTGAAAATATCAATGTTTTAATCGTCTGACTGATATCTATAAATCCACCGCTGCCATTCATTCTGTCCCCGAACTTCGATACGTTGACATTGCCCGAACCGTCGATTTCAGCAAAACTCAGAAACGCAATATCCAGACCACCATTAAAAATAAAGTCCCATGTCATATCATGCCGCATTCTGGCATCAAGATTGTAATTCATGCCGAAGTGATTCCCGCTGCCGATCATACCGCCGAAAATTCCCGTATCGATATTCAATCTGACAAGATCATCAGCACGTTCTTCTCTTAAGACATTGCTCAGTTCATTATTGATGCCGTAGCCGACGCTGACAGCATCCCCCTTTTTTAAAAACTGCGATGAACGTCTTAATATGATTTTTCTGGCACTGAAGTCCAAATATTTCTCTTTCGATTTTACAATTCTGTGGTGGCCGGACAGAGCCGGATCATAATAAGTCTGAATGACCTGTTTATGATATTTCGGATTTTTATTTACAACGACATAGTCGACAAGCTCCCCCGGTATAAAGACCTCATTCGGATTATATCTTCCGCTTTCAATGACCTCTTTGACCTGCACGATGACTTTGCCGTTGTTCTGCCGCGCAGCCGAAGCAGCACTGAACCCTTCACCGAGATGAGATTCATGGGTCATAAAAATATTCCCTTTCTCATCCGCATAAGTACCTCTTAACAACGTCACATCAATGGCGGGAAAATTATAATGAAGATATTCTTCATCATTAATTTCAAGCAATGAAACCAGATCCTCCTCAGTGACATCGTTCATTTTACCGCCTGAATGTCTCGGATCCACAACCGTGTTTAATCCGATTTTGGAAATCATTCCCGGCAAAGATGATGAATGATGTCTGTAATGTGTCGCAATAACGCCCTGAGGCAGAAAATAACCCTCAATCTCATTATTCTTGATCGCTTCGATTGTAAACGGTGACGCTATAATTAAACTGGAAATGATTCTTTTCACCATACCCCTTGATACAAAAGAATCGAAATCGAAACCGTCATCAAAGTCACTGATATCATTTGAAACGATAAAAGTCAGATCATCAGGCGTCCCGTCTTCATCATGCTGTTCCGCCAGGTGCTTTAATATTTCCATCGGCAGATTGCCGGTGGATAAGGCAGCAACAGCAATAACATCTCCGTTTTTAACAATATTTTTTAAATCTCTGTATGAAATAATCTCCATATCCCAATCTCCCGACATTTAATAAAATTTTCTAATTATAAACATCCCTTTGTTTTCCTCCTTTTCACATTAATAAATGTAACACCACATTTCTTAAATGTAAACGATTTCATTTCAAATAATTCAATATTTTTAAAATTTAAATTTCACACCTAATACTAAGACTTGGTCCTAATAATCAGTGGTCAAACCACTGTCATTGTCGTTACATCAAGGTTTATGGTTAATTTCACCTTTTGAAACTTTTGAAATATATTATTTAATTATAATGAAATAAATAAAAATTGACTTTTAACTCAAAAAATGTCCAAGTACATAAAAAAATCACCAGGGACTCACCTGATAATTAAATAATCGGCTTACTATTCTTCCATTACTTCAGATTTTTCATTAAATTTTTACACATATTCCAAAACTCATTCCCAGTCATCTTAAATCGATCATTCTTTGAAATATTTAAAAGGCAATAAAATCAATTGTTTCAAAATCTCCATGTCCTTTAAGTAAGCCACCTGAAAAATTGACACCCCCTCCCCCTTCTTCACCACACATCTGATACGGAACAAACGGATGACTTGTGTTTATTCACTCCATCGTTTTTCAGCCAAATAAAAAATACCCTTGTCAAACCGAAGTTTGACAAGGGTATTAAGTAACGGACAGTTAGGGATTTGAACCCTAGAAACGGGAAAACCGTTTACACGCGTTCCAGGCGTGCGCCTTAAGCCGCTCGGCCAACTGTCCACAATAAAAATAGAAGTGCAATGAGTACACTTCTAATTATGACCCGTACGGGACTCGAACCCGTGTTACCGCCGTGAAAGGGCGGTGTCTTAACCGCTTGACCAACGGGCCAGAAGCTCCACAGGTAGGATTCGAACCTACGACCGATCGGTTAACAGCCGATAGCTCTACCACTGAGCTACTGTGGAATAATAAGTAAAAGCGGGTGATCGGAATCGAACCGACAACATCAGCTTGGAAGGCTGAGGTTATACCATTTAACTACACCCGCATCAAAATATAAAGGGCGGCTGATGGGGTTCGAACCCACGCATGCCGGAACCACAATCCGGTGTGTTAACCACTTCACCACAACCGCCATAAAGGTGCTAAATGGTCCAGGACGGAATCGAACCGCCGACACAAGGATTTTCAATCCTTTGCTCTACCGACTGAGCTACTGGACCTGCATATGTAATTAAAACAAATGGCGGTCCCGACGGGAATTGAACCCGCGATCTCCTGCGTGACAGGCAGGCATGTTAACCGCTACACCACGGGACCACTTCAAATAAAAAAATTGCGGGAGTTGGATTCGAACCAACGACCTCCGGGTTATGAGCCCGACGAGCTACCGAACTGCTCCATCCCGCGGCAATATTATTAGAGCGTTTTAACGCCTGAATATTATATTATCCTTTTTCCTGAATCTTTTCAAGTATTTTTTACTATATTTTAATGTTAAATTTACACCTTCTTAATGAATAGTGACGATTATCATCCAATTACTATATTTCAACCTACTTTTAATTCTGATATATTCTGGTATAATATACATGTTATTTTAAGACTCATATATCGTTATATATGAAGTCATTGAGAGGATTGTATTTTATGAAAGAAAATTTTTGGCAGGATCTGCCCCGCCCTTTTTTCGTGCTGGCACCAATGGAAGATGTGACTGATGTGGTGTTCCGCCATGTAGTCGCTGAAGCAGCAGCGCCTGATGTGTATTTTACAGAGTTTACAAACTCGGACAGCTACTGCCACCCGGACGGGAAAGCCAGTGTACGCGGCCGGCTGTCTTTTACAGAAGATGAACAGCCGATTGTTGCTCATATTTGGGGAGATAAACCCGAACATTTCCGGGAAATGAGCATCGGCATGGCGGAAGCCGGATTCAAGGGTCTCGATATCAACATGGGATGTCCGGTCGCCAATGTGGTCGGCAACGGCAAGGGATGCGGTCTGATCCAACGTCCCGAAGTGGCGGCCGAACTGATACAGGCAGCAAAGGCAGGCGGTCTTCCCGTCAGTGTCAAAACCCGTCTCGGCATGCTTAAAGTGGATGAATGGCACGACTGGCTGAAGCATATTTTGGAACAGGATATTGCGAACCTTTCCATCCACCTCCGTACAAGAAAAGAGATGAGTAAAGTGGATGCACACTGGGAACTGATCCCGGAAATCAAAAAACTTCGTGATGAAATCGCACCGGATACTCTCCTTACAATCAATGGTGACATCCCCGACCGTAAAACAGGTCTGGAACTCGTTGAACAATATGGTGTGGACGGCGTGATGATCGGCCGTGGCATATTTAAAAACCCGTTTGCGTTCGAAGTGGATCAAAAGGAACACACCAGTGATGAATACCTCGAACTGCTGCGTCTGCACCTTGATCTTTTTGATAAATATTCAGAAATCGTAGAAAGAAGATATATTACACTTCACCGCTTCTTCAAAATATACGTCAAAGGATTCAGAGGCGCCGGAGAACTCAGGAATAACTTGATGAACACAAAGTCCACTGATGAGGCACGTTCATTACTGGATGCATTTGCGCTGCAGTATGAGATAGCAAGATAAGGCCAAGGGAGTGGTTACTATGATGTATGTCGCTTTACTCCGCGGTATCAATATCGGCGGCAGAAACAAGGTCGATATGAAAATTCTTAAAAAGTCATTTGAAACAGCCGGCATGACGGACGTGGTCACTTATATCAATTCAGGCAACATCATTTTTACAAATAAAGACCCTAATACTTTCAAATTGGCAGAAACGCTTGAAGCAGTCATTCTTAAAGATTTCGAACTGGATATAAAAGTCCTGCTCAGAAGTAAAGATGAGATCGAAAATATCATACATTTTCTGCCGGAAAACTGGAAGAATGATAATGACATGAAGAGCGATGTCATGTTTTTATGGGACGAGATCGATGATGAATCCATACTGGAAAATTTAAAAATCCGACCTGATATCGACAATGTCATGTACAGACCCGGCGCCGTCCTCTGGTCAGTAGATAAGGTAAATGCTTCTAAAAGCGGAATTTCCAAAATCGTCGGCACAAAAATTTATAAAAAGATGACAGTCAGAAACGTCAACACCGTCCGAAAAATCCACAGCCTGATGCAGGAAGCAGAATAACCCCCTTATTCGGGGGTTATTTATTTTGTTCATAATATTCGTTCATCGCACTTTGCATGAATTCAGAAAGACCATCTCCAAATTCATCGATATTTTTTGTAAACCTCTCATCTTCCACATACATATCGCCAAGACTTTTGAAGGCAGCCAGGGAGTATTCTCCCATTTCATTCAGAAATACAAACCATTTATTGATTTCGGACTGCGCCTCTTCACTTGAAGGGTCGGTATGCCTGATTTCTGCAAGGTCTGTTAATATTTCCCTGAATTTCGTTTCCACTTCTTCTGTGCCCATCTGTCTCATTTTTCTATTGGATTCATCAACTGCCGCATCACCCCACCGTTCTCTCGCTTCCTGCTCGTATGGGTTATTGCTGAAATCTATGCCACTAAATTTATCTTCATTTGTCATTTCTATCTCTCCATTCATGTTTTGAATTGTTAAATCAATTGTGTTTACCATTGCTGAAATCCGGCTTTTTTCTTCCAGCAGCATCTTTTTTTGCATTAAAAGCGCTTCTTTTTGATCGTAATCCGGATCTGAAACAATCTTTTGGATATTGGCAAGTTTGAAACCGAGCTTCCTGAAAAATAACACCTGCTGTAATTTTGCCAGATCATCACTCGTGTATACTCTGTACTCATTATTTTCATGCCTGTCCGGGCTGATCAGACCGATTTCATCATAATGATGCAGTGTTCTGATACTCACGCCGACAAGATCAGCGACTTCTTTCGTTTTCATGATCTCACTTCCTCTATATTTATAATTTAGTCCATCACGTTACGTTATGGTCAAGAGCTTTATTCATATATTAATTGATATGTATAATTTTCAAAAACTATAATATAATATATGAAACGAACTATACATAAAGGATGTTTATATGAGTCGCAAACGAAATTTTGACCTTAATCAGCTGAATAACCGCCGAAACAGAAGGATGATCAAAAAACTCGGCTGGCCGGGCGTGTTGCTGGTCGTTGTCCTTGTCGCCGTCACCTATTTCTTTTCAGGGGAAGATTTAGATTCAACCGGGGGCTCCGGAGAATATACGCTTGGGGAGTTTCATGAAGTGACCGTGAACCAATTAATTGATGGAGATACCACACGGTTCAATTTCGAGGGACAGAGCGAAAGTTTCAGATATCTGATCATCGATACACCTGAAGTGAATACAGACTCCGGCACTCCCGAACCGTATGCCGTGGAAGCAGCAGACAGGGTCGAGGAATTACTGATAGAGGCAGACACGATCGAAGTGGAGTTCGATGTCGGCCCCACTACAGATGACTATGACAGGTTCCTCGTCTATGTATATGCTGATGGCGAAATGATCAATGAAGTGTTGCTCCGTGAAGGACTCGCTACAGTACGTTACGCCAACCCTCCGAATACCAGTTATCTGGAACAGTTCGAAGAGGCGGAAGAACAGGCGAAGAATGACAATGCGGGAATGTGGTCTGAATAGAAAACCTTGAATGACAATTTGAATGTCATTCAAGGTTTTTTTATTTTACCATTTACAAAATACACCTCAGACTGTATAGTTGATTACACAACTAATCAACCAATCATGACAGGCGGTGTTTATTTTGTGAAAACTGTACTTGATGAATCGAGACCAATATTCCAACAGATATATGAAATGATCGAAGACGACATAATCGAAGGCGCTCTTGAAGAAGGCGACCAGATTCCTTCGACTACTGAGCTGTCAAAATTTTATCAGATCAACCGGGCAACAGCCCAAAAAGGCCTGGCGATGCTGATTGAAGATGGAAACGCATATAAACAGAGAGGCGTCGGTATTTTCGTCTCTGAAGGTGCAACACAAAATCTTATAGAGAAAAGAAAAAAAGATTTTCAGCTGCAGTTCATCAAACCGATGCTTGAAGAATCGAAGAGACTTCGCATGTCAAAAGAAGAAGTCATTAAATTTATAGAGGAGGACAAAGATGATTAATATAAAAAATCTATTTTTTGCTTATGACAATAAGAACATATTGAAAGATGTGAACTTGACTGAAACGGAACCGGTGATCGTCGGACTTTGGGGACGGAACGGTTCCGGCAAAACAACACTGATGAAAATATTATCAGGCTTGGAGAAGCCCGGGAGCGGCATTGTGGAAGTCGATGGCGTAGCACCCTACAACAATATTGAAGCGATGCACCACGTATCTTTCATGCAGGAAGACCACCCCTACTCTGATTTGTGGGACGTCAATGATGCCATGAATTTCGCGAGTGATTTCAACCGCAACTGGGATCAGACGCTCGCTGACGAGCTGGTGGATATTTTCCAGCTGCCGAGAAACCAGAAAATACGCAAGTTTTCCAAAGGGATGAAAACGATGATTACGATTGTTATCGGACTTGCGAGCAAATCTCCCATTACGATTTTTGATGAGCCTTCAAATGGCCTGGATGCGCATATGAGAAAACATTTTTATGATGTGCTGCTAGATTCCTATGAAGAACATCCACGTTTAATTTTACTTTCATCGCATCATATCGAAGAAGTTCAGCCATTATGTGAAAAGATAGCGATTATCAACAACAATACTTTGATGAAATATGAAGAAACTGATGTTTTCAAAAATAACGGCGTATATATCAGCGGACCCGCTGATGCAGTCCAATCATTCATCGTTGATATGACGGTGCTGGAAAAGCGCAAACTCGGTAAACAGTTGAAAGTTATGGTCGATGAATCGTTCACAGAAGATTTTAAAGCTCGCGCAGAGGCATCCGGACTCACTATTGAAAAGGCGCCGTTCCAAGATTATCTCGTAAATTTAACTAAAAAGGAGTCGAATGATCATGAATTCGCTTAAAGGCCCTTTGAAAATTGTTTCTAAAGAAATGGGCATCACTCTTTACATTAATATTGGGTTGACAATCGCCCTGTTCGCACTTTTTCTCTTCCTGAGTTTCAGAGCGGATTCCAATGAAATGCTTGGTATCATCTTCGGACCATTTTATGCGATATTTCTTGCTTATCCGTTCATATTCTTCAAAAGTTACAATTTTATACTTGCTCTTGGCGGTACCAGAAAACAATTCATCGTCTCATCATTTTTATCAACACTGGCTTTTATTATCATATGTACCATCATATTAAACGCACTTTATCTGATCAGTGGGATGACATTTCAAAATGGCTTCATTTTCCACATGGCAGATATACTGAATAATCCCAGTCCTGCAATGTACTTCTGGATCGACTTTCTGTGGCTGATCATTTTATTCGGCATCGGCATGTTCGCGCAGACAATTAACTTTAATCTTGGTACTATCCGAACGCTCAGCCTCGGAGGAATTTTGATTCTTGCAGCAATCACTGCATATTTCTTCCTTGATCTGACATCATTATTCGAATTCATAATTATGGACCACTTGTTATTTGTCCTTATACTTGCACTGGCCTCATTGATAATGTTGCTTTTGTCAGCATTCATGATGAATAACGCTCCGTTGGAACGTGGAGACAGAAAAATTTTCAGCACCACTGCGACGAATTAAACGATTATTACTGCGTACACGAAACATTTCGTGTACATTTTTTGTTAATGGACCTTAAATGCCGCTTTGAAACAAAAATACTCTCCCCAAAGCAGTCACTTTCAAAGTGTCTGTCTCAGGGAGAGCTTTTAAATTATCTTTTACAGCTTTTTAGAGTGTTCAGTGTTAAGATTGTTACTTAACCTCTTCTTTGAAATCCGGGTGTTCAATCCAATCTGCAGACCAATTTTCTATATCCCTTAATACTGGTTCGAGTGACTCACCTTTTTTCGTCAGTGAGTATTCGATGACCACCGGGGTCTCGGGATACACATCTCTTTTGATTAAACCCTCTTGCTCCATATTTTTCAATCTATCTGAAAGCACTTTGCCACTGACTCCAATCGCAGATTGAATTTCACCAAATCTTTTCGGAGAATCCAACATTTGATATATGACAAGCGCAGTCCAGCGCTGACTTAAAATATTAACAGCTTTTTCAAACCGAGGGCACATTTCACCTTGCTTTTGCCTCATAGCTATCACTTCCTTTTTAAGTATTATATCATAAGTGCCTATCTTTTAAAAGATAAACTTATTACTTGATTAAATTAGTTGGCTAATGTATACTCGATTACAAATAGTAAGTTTATAAGGAGAATCATTATGAATTTTCATAAATCACCAGTAAATAACGTATCAGAAGTAACTATAAATGTAAGTAACTTAAAAACATCTTTGGACTTCTATCAGGAAGTCATCGGTTTTAAAGTAATATCCCAGGTCGGCAATGAAGCTGAACTTTCTGCTGACGGAAAGACTACTCTTCTCAGATTGGTCAAACCTTCCAATCCTATGAATCAGCATAGAACAAGCGGCCTATACCACTTTGCTCTTCTATTGCCGAAACGTTCAGACCTTGCAGCTTTCATCAAACATCTTTCTACTAAAGATATCAGACTCGGTGCATCCGACCATGCTGTCAGTGAAGCATTGTATTTGGATGATCCGGACGGCAACGGCATTGAAGTATACCGCGACCGCTCTCATGAAGAATGGATCTGGAATGACAACCAGATTCATATGGTCACGGAACCGTTGAATGTAGAAGAGATTATGGCAACTTATACGGGTGAGCCTTTTAACGGTCTGCCTGAAGACACAGTCATGGGGCACCTCCACCTGCATGTGGCAAGTATAGAAGAAGCAGTGCATTTCTATACAGAAGGACTTGGACTCGATTTAATTTTAAAATTCGGTCCGCAGGCGGCGTTTTTAGGTTTCGATAAGTACCATCACCATATTGCTGTGAATGTCTGGAACGGTGTTGGCGCACCAAGACCGGATAAAAATAACACAGGATTGAATTACTACGTGATGAAGTATCATACAACAGAAGCAGTTGAAAAAACAGTAAACAACCTAAGAGAACTCGGCTATGAAGTCGAAGACGCTCCAGAAGGATATTTCTCGGAAGACCCTTCAGGCAACAGGGTTTTAATCAGTGAATAATTTTTTTATTAAATAAGGTCAGAATTTAATTGACAACGATTCTCATTTAGAATATAATTCTAATTGAAAATGATTATCAGTTACAATTTATTGGCCCCCCAAAAATTAGTACACATGAGTACTTTCTATTATAGAATCATTTTCAACTACAATAAATTATATTCGAAATATTAAGGTTGGATAAAACCTTAAATATTCAAAAAGAGGAAGCAAATCTTGAAAACAAGATCGGCTTCCTCTTTTTTTAGTTTATTTTAAAAATGAATCAATACCCTGCCCAATTGATGTTTGCAAGATAATATAAAATGACCGAACCGGCAATCACCCATAATATGAACAGTGGCATCATAAATTTAAACCAGGAACCAAAATTCGCCTTTGCCAGTGCAATGGCACCCACCGTCGCCCCGAGCGTAGGTGTAATCAAATTACCAAGTCCGCCGCCAAATCCTATAGCGCTGATCAATACCTGCTGGGTCAGACCAAGTACATCTGCGACCGGCTCCAATATCGGTACCATTACTCCCATTAAACCAGAGCCTGAAGGTACAAGGAAGTTAAAGATAAGATTGATGATAAAAATAACTATGGCAGAAATGCCAAGCGGCAGATCATCCAACTGATCCGTCATCATAAAGACGATCGTATTCAATATCTGTCCTTCTGTCAGGATGACACTGATTGTCGTCGCCAATATGATGACGATTGCCACAATCACCATATCCTGAACCCCTTTTGTAAATGAAGAGATCATTTCATCCACCGTTTTTCGCTTGACCAGGAAACTTAATAGAAATGCTATGAAGAATACTGTAATGAAAGTGCTGTTGCCGTATACTTCGGACCAGCCGAGCACCGTATTGCCTATCGCAAGAATAATCGGGGCAATAATCATGATCATCAGTACTGTAACATCCTGCCAGGAAACACTGACTGCTTGAACAGTCGCTACGTTATCAGTTTCATTATCGAGTTCTTCCAGCCATTGATTGCTGCTCATGAGGCTTTTGGCTGGATCATTCTCAACTCTTTTCGTATACCATGCCACATACAGGCCGGTGATGATTAAGAAAATGATGAATATTACCGTTCTCATGCCATAGCCTGAATACAGGGGTGTATCACTCGCAAAAATCTGGCCCAGCATTGACATACCTGACGGTCCGACTGAAAAGCCCATAAACAGCGGCAGAAACGTCATCGCAAGTGCCGAAATCGGATCGAGTCGCAACTGTCTTGACATAATCACACCGAGCGTGACAAAGACAATCATCATATCTCCACCGATAAAGAATCCGATGAATCCCATCAAAGTGAATAAACCAAGAGACAGTGCCATCGCACCGATATTCTTATATTTGTAAACAAGATAGTTAATAATATTAGGAATTGAATCTAATTGGAATATTGCTCCAAAGAAACCGCCCATGAACAGTAACAGAACAATGACCGTACTCGCCTGCACGCCCCCGTCAAGTATAAGGTTCAACGCATCTACGGGGTTGACCGGGTCCTGTTCTATCGATCCATAAGTACCCGGAATCGGATTACCGTCTTCGTTCGTGTCAAACTGCCCTGCAGGAACTATGTAAGTGAATAAGCAGGCTGCCAATATAAGAAATAACATGATGACGATAACATTGGGCATCTTGAACTTTTTTTTCTCAGGTTTTTCCTCTTCTGTCTGACTCATTAATGATACCTCCCTTTAATCCCTACCAAATAAGTAGGATAAAAGTTATGGTATCATATAAGTTTCTTAATTAAAATAAAAAGAGACCGCTGAAATTTATTATTAACAGCTGAATGTTACCTTGTTAAGATATAGTAAATAATATACAGCCAGCTGAAAAGACCGTGGATGATCGCCCACAATATTGACTGATGAAGGCTCCAGGAGATTGTTATTGCTAAAACTGTACCGAATCCAACGCCTGTTTTAACGACTGATTTTCCACTTTCCATGAACTTTCACTCCTTTATATTTAAATTGTGTAAATTTATAAAATTAAATTGTGTTTTTATATTGAATTTTTCAAACCTAATTGGTACAATGATTAATGTTCGGTTGAAAAACAATAATGATATTCCACAGTAGCTCAGTGGTAGAGCTATCGGCTGTTAACCGATCGGTCGTAGGTTCGAATCCTACCTGTGGAGCCATATGGAGATGTACTCAAGTGGCTGAAGAGGTGCCCCTGCTAAGGGCATAGATCGCATTGTGCGGTGCGAGAGTTCGAATCTCTCCATCTCCGTTCTGAAAACTGCAACCTTAGGGTTGCAGTTTTTTTATTTTAATCTAAATATGATGAACAATAATCCATACGGAAACCATTTTTCTCATTGCAACAGACCGATTAAAATAATCAGCATCAATATTGATAATACAAATGGAAGTATTAAAAAGAACCAGCAGCCAAGCCCAGTCGTGGTCGAATCATCCACACTCCTTTTGAATGGCTCTCTTTTTCTTTTCTGAATTTCAGACCTACTCTTCTTATTTGTACGTCTCGTTAACCTATCAATAATATATTCCTGCTCATCAGTACTTTTTTTATTCGACATCATACGCATCCCCTTTACGTATACTTGCCCTACTTTTGTTACTTCATTTTACCATCTAATGCCTTCCGCATATAGTTTTTAAGATGGTAAAACCCCCAATAACCATTGTCATTGGGGGTTCTGAAATAATCATATTTACTTCATATCTTTTCCTGAATAAAAATCTTCAGATTTCATTTCTTCAAAAATGACACGTACTGTGTCTTTTGATGCGAAATCGGTGTTGTCCATCGTGTTGATAATTTCTTTCGCCAGTGCTTCTTTCTGTTCCGCACTGCGCCCTTCTTTTAACTGTATTCTTACAAACGGCATACCCATCACTCCTCTTGTTGTATTTCCCCTATTATAATTAAATTATGTAATCTAAGCCAAATCATTCATCTTGCCGCCGCTTATATACTGTAAATAGGCTTTGTAGGATACATCACTGACTTTATCATTTACACTCGTGATATCCGTCATATAAGTGCTTGACGGCGCACTGGTCTTATACTTGGCCATTTCACTGTACTCAAATTTTTCTTTTTCCAGGTTGAATTTGTAATGAAGTTTCAAAGCGTTTAAATATTGATTGTTAAAGGATGTAAATGAAATATCCACTTCAATCTCTTCATTATTATTGAAGCGCACTCTTGTATTCCCATTATAATTTCTGTAGGAATGGATATGTTTTATATTGAACCAATTATTTTCCATCACTCTGTCGGAATGCGTGCAAAAGAATATGATCGACCCGAATAAATCGATGATTACCGGTAGTTTTGCTGACAAGCCGGTCAATTTTTTCGTTAACTCTTTTCTTGCCGAATAACTCTGTGAATATTGCCTGCAGTTTCTTTCGAGAATTTTATTCGGTGATGTCAGGCAATGAAATCCGTTGCCGTACACTTCCCCCACCCTGCATTCAGTCAATCCCTTGTTTTCTACAGACAACATGTACATCGTATCATCGTTAATATTAAAATGCTGACGTTTCATAAATCTGCCCCTTTATGTTTGATAAATATAATATAACACATGTTAACTTTTCTGTTAACTATTATTAATATATATGTAATTTATAATAAACGGAGTATTTTTACATCTTTAAATTGTCAAATAATTCAAAACATATTTGACAATGTATTTACGAGCATTTATAATTTTATACAAGATAAATTAAGGGGGCCGAATATTATGAGTAAACAAGTCTATCCTGTTAACCAGTTAAGAGTATTCATTAATACGATTAACGATCTTTCTGCTGATATCTTGCTTCAAGAAGCTCTTGATGATTTTAATGCCAAACTTTACGAGCAAAAGATTGAAGAATCACTGGTAGAAAAAGATGAAGAAAAATTCAACACCTACACTACTTTGTTAAGAGAGATTACTGACGATGCGAAATAAAAACAACCTTATATACAAAAAGAGCTGACTCTACTTAGTAAATATATACATAGTAAAGTCAGCTTATTTTATTTATACTGCGAGATTTAAAAACTCTTCTCTTGTGATTCTGCCAAGGTAGTGGCTGATATCCACATCTTTCAGTGCATTATCAATCGCTTCGTAGCTGTGCTCGACACCTTCGAGCTTTTCTTCTATATCCACGACTTCCCCGACTCCGAAGAAATCTCCGAATATTTTCGCCTGTTCAATTCTGCCTTTACTCACTTCGAACCTGAGATCAAGCAGGCCTGCAGAAAATTTATGCGAAACGTTGAAGTTGTACTTCGGGTTTCTGCCGTAGTTCCACTCCCATGTCTGATACTTCTCTTCTGAAAGCTTGTCAATCTCTTTCCAGTCATCGTCTGTGAGTTTGTATTCTTCTATCTCTTCCAATGAACCGAAGATTTTGATCAGTATACGGCGTTTGAATTCCTCGATATCAATCTTTTCATCCAGGAAGTCATTGATGTTTCCGACTCTTGCACTGACCGATTTGATACCTTTCGATTCAATCTTTTTAGGATTTACCTTCAATGCATTCTGTACTTCACCGATATCACTGTCCAGCATCACTGTACCATGGGAGAACATTCTGCCTCTTTGGGTGAACATCGCATTGCCTGATACTTTTTTGCCATCCACTTCGATATCGTTTCTGCCTGACAGAGCTGCATTGACACCCATTTCCTGAAGTGCATCGACAATCGGCTGGGTGAAACGTTTAAAATTGTGGAAGCTGTCTCCGTCATCTTCTGTGATAAAGCTGAAATTCAGGTTGCCTTCATCATGGTAGACAGCACCGCCGCCGGATACGCGGCGTACAACTTTAATACCGTGTTCGCGAATATACGGTTCATTTATCTCTTCAATCGTATTCTGGTTTTTACCTATGATAATAGATGGCTGATTCACGTAAAATAAAAAGTATGAATCATCTGGAGGAATCTCTCTTAACACATATTCCTCCATCGCTAAATTTACCATGGGATCTGTAATGTTGTTGTTGGATATGAACTTCACGGTGTGACCTCCTATAAAATATGATTTGTTTCCATTATATATTAATCAACTATAATTACTATTGATTCTGAAGAATTTTATTTGCGGCTTCTTTCGCACCTTTAACACAGTCCGGCAGTCCGACTGCATAGTGGGATGCGCCGATCAGATGCACACCCGGATAAGTTTCTTCCATATAATTTTGAATACCGTCAATCATCTCTTTATGCCCCACATTATAGTTAGGCATGGAGTTTTTAAGTTTGGTCACAATCTGGAGTTCAGGGTCACCTTTGATATCCATGATTTTATTCAGATCTTTCAGAGCAAGTCTTACGATATCCTCTTCTGACTTCTCTTCGACGACAAAGTCTCCCGGACGGCCGACATATGCTCTTAACAGCACTTTGCCTTCCGGTGTGGAATGCTTCCACTTTTTATTCGTCCATGTACATGCTGTAATTGCTGTATCCATATTACGGCTGACAACAAAACCTGTACCATCGATATCATTGATCACCTGGCTCTTGTCAAAGCCCATGACGACAGTGGCAACACTTGTTGCAGGCATATGCTTAAAATACTCCAGTTCCTTATCATCGAACCAGCGTTTATATTGAAAGTGCGGTGTGGTGATAATGACTTCATCATAAGTCTTTTCAATACCGTCCACAGTCACTTTGTAGCCCGCTTCCATTTTTTCAATATTTTCTACATCGCTGTTGAATTTCAAGTTTACATTCTGACTCTCAACCTGTTCCTGCAGTTTCTCGATAAATGAAATCAGTCCATTTTTAAACTGGAAGAACTGTCCGATTTTTTTCGTGTTTTTTTTAGGCGGCTTCGATTTGATCATGCCTCTGATGAGGCTGCCGTATTTCTCTTCCTGATGTTTGAAATTTGGATATGTCGACATCAGGCTCAGACTGTCTATCGGCGTGCTGTAAACCCCGGATAACAGAGGTTCGATCAGGTTCTCCAATACTTCATCACCAAGGCGGCTTCTAAAGAAATAGCCTGCTGAAATATCAGTGTAAAGCGGCATCTTACTCTTTGTAAGATCAAGCAATGCACGTAACTTACCCATAGGTGAAATCAGACTCGTCGTTAAAAACGGTCTGATTTCTGTCGGTACACCAAGCATGGTGCCCGGCGGCACCGGATGCAGCTTATGATTTGCATAAATATATGCCTGCCCGGTCTCATTCCTGACCAGATCCTGCTCCATTCCGATGTCTTTCGCCAAATCCGTCAAAGCTTCCTTACGGCTTAAATACGATTCCGGTCCAAGCTCTATCACATAGCCGTCTTCACGGTATGTTTTGATCTTGCCGCCCGCATGTTCAGCCTTTTCAAATAAATCCACTTCTACATTTTGATTATCTTCAGTTAAATAATAACTCGCAGAAAGGCCTGTAATACCAGCGCCGATTATTGCAACTTTTGTCATTTTTAACCCTTCTTTACTAAAGTAACTCAAGCTGATTGATCATCGCCTGGATAAATCTCTCGTCCGTGTTCGGCATAGTCGGTCTGTGGTATGAAGCACCCACCTCGTCGCAGACCACTTTGCATTCGTAGTCGTTATCATAAAGCACTTCCAGATGTTCACACACAAATCCGAGCGGCAGATAAATAAAATGCTTGAACCCGTGTTCGTTGAACAGATCACGCGTCTGATCCTGTACATCCGGTCCAAGCCATGGCTCCGGTGTGTTTCCTTCTGACTGCCAGCCGACAAATACATTTTGCAGATTGGCCTGTTCCTTCAACAGCTGTGCTGTTTCTTCCAGCTGTTCCGGATACGGGTCATTGTGCTCTTTTATTTTCTCAGGAAGACTGTGGGCACTGACGATGATTGCCGTATCTTTATGCTCGTCTTCACTGATTTCACTCAATGATGATTTGACCGCTTCTGTCCAGAAATCTAAAAACGGCTGCTCTTTATAAAATGATTCCACTGAATTTATCGAAATACCATACTTATCACATTCTTCTTTGGCACGCTGGTTGTAAGTGCCGACTGAGAAATCTGAATAATGTGGTGTAAGTACAACAGTTTCCACTTCTTTGATGCCGTCTTCTGACATTTGCTTCACTGCATCTTCTATAAATGGATCGATATGCTTTAAACCGATATACAGTTGATATTCGTCTTCAGATGCAGAATTATATTGTTTTAATAGTGCCTCTGCCTGCCTTTTAGTTGTGTCAGCAAGCGGTGAAATGCCACCAATGGCTTCATAGCGGTCCTTCAGGTCCTGAAGTGCTTCTTCCGCTGGCGGTCTGCCGTGTCTGATATGAGTGTAATACGGCTCAATATCTTCCTCTTTATATGGCGTTCCGTAAGCCATTACCAATAATCCTTTTTTCTGTACCATTTAAAATCACAATCCTTTACTATAGTTATGAACAAATTCTGTTAGTCTTTTTAGTGTGTCCGGGTTCACTTCAGGGAACACACCGTGGCCCAGGTTGAATATATGGCCCGTTCGGTTGCCCTGTGTGACGATTTCCTTCGCTTTTGCCTCAATGATTTCCCAATCCGTAAGCAGTAAAGCAGGCTCAAGGTTACCCTGTAATGCTTTTGTCACACCGCTTTGTCTCGCTTCATCGATTGACATTCTCCAGTCCAGACCGATGACGTCCACATCAAGAGTATTCCATTCCGGCACAAGATGTGATGCACCGATTCCGAAGATGATGACAGGCACCCCTTTGGATTTAACATGGTTTACAATTCTGTTGATGTAAGGAGATATGTTCTCATGGTATACGCCTTTACTTAAAGCGCCGCCCCATGAATCGAATATTTGGATCATCCCTGCGCCTGAATCAATTTGAGCATTCAAGTAAGTGATGCTCATTTCAGTCAGTTTATCCATAAGCTTATGCCATGTTGCCGGTTCGTTATACATCATATGTTTCGTTTTGTGATAGTTTTTGGATGGGCCGCCTTCTATCATGTAGCTTGCCACTGTGAACGGCGCGCCGCAGAATCCGATTAACGGCACATTAAGCTTTTCTTTTGTTAAAATTTCTATTGTTTTATATATATAGCCCAAATCATTATAAGGGTCCAATTCTCCGAGCTTTTCAACATCTTGCATGCTTCTGATCGGATTATGGATGACCGGACCTACTCCGGCCTTTATTTCAACATCAATACCGATTGGTGCAAGCGGTGTAATGATGTCTTTGAATAAAACAGCTGCATCCACATTATAGTTTTCTACAGGTGTAGCGGTCAGATATGCAGTCAACTCAGGCTGTTTTGTAATTTCTATTAAAGAATATTTTTCTTTAATTTTGCGGTATTCAGGCTGGCTCCGTCCTACTTGGCGCATAAACCATACTGGTGTATGCTCCGTCTTTTCACCTTTTGCCGCTCGAATTATAGTATCATTAAACAATTCAGAACCCTCCGTCTCATAATTTCCCATACCATTTTATCATACCTTACTTACATGGACATAACGAAAGAAATAATGACAAAAATTCGATATATTTATAGCTGTAAGTTTATCGATATGAACAAACAGGTATAGAGTAAGAAGACATTATAAGAGGTGAACATAATGATTTTATACACAACGACTGGAACAATCAGATATTTAACAGATTTGCAGGACAGACATCCGGATTTGATGTTGAGCGCGATCGGTCAGGATGCATTGTTATACCGGGAAGGTGAAAAAGGGAATCCCGTCTTCGAATCCTCTTCCGAGTATGAAATTTCATACCAATATGGAGAGCTGAGTCAGGATAATGCGGTTTCCGTTTATTACATCCCGGTTTCCGGCAGTGGCGAAGCATCAATTCTCGGTCATTTTGCGGATTTGAACCAAAAGCTGCAAAATGTAAAAGGTTTGACTGCCTATCGTATCGGCCGTGCACTGCATAAAGATTCCTATATCGTCTTTACACAATGGGCAAACAGCTCAACCATTTCAGATTTTAAAGATACTGATATCTATAAGGAATATCTCGCGCCTGATGCTCTGAAGAAATTCAGGGATATCGGATCTGTATTCCAGAGTTCCGTATCCTCGAAAACTTATTTGCCGGTAGAAGAAAATGAAGAAAAATACAAAGATATACCTGAAGAAGAAAAAGAAGACTACTGAGTGGACTAATCGCTCAGCAGTCTTTCTTTTTTGTATACACTCTTACTGAAATAGCTGTTTAAAAGATATCCCCACAACGGGAAGATTACAGCGATATAAAAGTAGACAGGGTGTAATAATATAAATAATACAGCCAGTGCCATAGAGATAATAAATATGACTTTATGAGAGAACCTGATATAGCTTTCCTGAATATACTCTCTCTTGACCGGCCATACTTTCGGCCAGAGCAGGTATGCCTGGGCCGAGTACAGCTGTGACATCTGCAGCACAATGATGTAAAGTGCAAACAGAATGATGATCACGGACAGCATGAGCTGATCCACCCACACCATTGCCACTGCAAATATCAATAGCAGTCTCAATATGATCATCGGCAGGTCATTATCTCTCAGAAATGTTCTTTTAAATAAATACTCATACATATAACCTTTATTGAATTTGGCCGGTTTCGGCTGCTTAAGAAATGAATCAAAATATTTTCTTCTTTTATACTGTTTGGATATATGGTGCACGTTGGTAAACATCGAAACATACTGGTAATATTTCTGCATCAATGTCGCCTCGTAATTGACGAGCGTTGTCCAATCCAGATTTTTATACTGCTTTTTATTAATCCAGGCATACAAACCGAAAATCAATCCGAGCCCTGCAGCGGCGAGGAATAGATTTTGCAATAACAGCATCAGGGATACGAAATGGATGACAATCAACATGCCGATGACTGTGTTCTGGGTAATCGGTGAATTGATTGCATTTCTTCTGATTGTAAATGCCATAATATACAAGATGACGGACATAACAGCGAATGTCACTATCTCCAGCATCGAATGGCCAACACTCAGAAGCAGTACAGCAATCACGAGACCGACAATCGGCAATCCGATATTCAGCCAGAATGAGTACTGGCTCGTATAGGAGAAATATTTCTTCATATTCTTTTCATATGGTGGTAAAAACAGCACATCCGCTTCTTTCAGTAATGAGCGGTACTTTGGTAATAGCAATACACTCATTATTAATGCCGCAATGAGATCCAGATATATCGTCGGCTCCATTGTTGATAGAATGCCTAACAATGAGTAAAGGAATACACCTGCTGCAATCGTTAAAAAGATTAGAAAATGGCTGTTGAATATATACTTCCCATAGTAACTTCTTATTTTGATATCATCTTCAATTCTGCTTTTATACAGAGGAGCTTTCATTTGAGCCTGCGCCTCCAGTCAGGGATAAATAAAGATCATCCAATGATGCATCGGGCATATCCATTTTTTGACGCAGTTCTTCAATCGTGCCGGACACGAGCACTCTGCCGTTATCCAGGATGACATAACGGTTACAATAGCGTTCTGCTGTGGATAATATATGCGTACTCATCAAAATGGAACGGTTTTTATCTCTTTCTTCAACCATCAGATCAATCAATGACTCTATGCCGAGCGGGTCAAGACCGAGAAACGGTTCATCTATAATATATAAATCCGGTTCGACTATGAAAGCACAAATCAGCATCACTTTCTGCTTCATACCTTTGGAGAAATGTGTTGGGAACATGTTGACTTTATCATCCAGTCTGAATACTTTAAGCAATTTTTCTGCGCGTTCCCAAGCCACCTGTTCATCCAGACCGTATGCCATTGCGGTCATATTGATATGCTCTTTCAATGTCAGTTCTTCATACAAAATTGGAGATTCGGGAATATACGCCAAATCCCTTCTGTACTTTTCCGTCTCTTCATCTATTTGGATGCCGTTGACCTCAATGCTGCCTTTATGCGGATTCAATAATCCTAAAATATGTTTGATTGTCGTACTCTTTCCCGACCCGTTCAAACCGATCAGACCGACAATCTCGCCGTTTTTGATATCAAAGTTGATGTCATGTATAACTGCAGTCTTTGAATAGCCGCCAGTTAAGTTATCTATATTCAGAACCATATTCGACTTCCTTTAATTTAAATAAAATTATTTGTATACTAATACTAAGTTACAATATATCATAATAAAACTATGGAGGTACAATGAATGACTAAAACAATTTTCGAGAAGATTATTGATCGTGAAATACCTGCAAACATCGTTTATGAAGATAATGAGGTACTGGCTTTTATGGACGCCTTTCCTCTTTCAAAAGGCCATACTCTCGTAATTCCAAAAAGACCGATTGAAAACATTTATGAATTGGATGACGAAACGGGTGCCAAAGTGATGGCTGCCGTGACCAAAGTATCAAAAGCACTGCGCGATGCATTTAATCCAAAGGGATTGAACGTTGTACAAAACAACGGTTCTTTTGCATCACAGTCCGTCTTTCATTTACACTTCCACCTCATTCCGAGATATGACGATGAGTATGACGGTTTCAATTACAAATGGAATCCGGTGTCGGAACCCGGCTCTGATGATGAGCGTTTAGAAATAGAAAACCATATTAAATCGAAACTCGATGAGTAATGTACATCTTTAATGGGTAATGGTTTATATATACTTGCTAAAAGGACGTGTCGTAAATGAAGTTTAAAAATATAATGGTAGGATTTGCAGTTGGTGTTACAGGCGGCATGCTCGTTTCAATATTAAATGCCCCAAAATCAGGATCTGAACTGCAGCAATCCTTGAAAAATGAATCCGGGAACTTTAAATCACAGATGGATCAGCTGAAAGTCGAAGCTGATGAAGTAAAATCATCGTTTTTAAAAACCAAGCATGAATCACAGGAAGTATTCAGCAGCCTGGGCGATGAAATCAAAACGATGATCAATAACTTCCAGGCGGATATCAATCCGAATATCGAAAATATACAGGGCCACATTGAAAATGTTTCCAATCGTGGTGAAGAAATCAGCAAAGAAGTAGATAACATGATAAACAGAAAGAAAAAGTAATATTGTTATATTCAATCAGCGGGACACTTTACTATTTGTGTTCCGCTATTTTATTGTGATATATTAGCTCTTGTATGATGACTAAAGGAGAAGTGTTTATGAAGAAAAAAGTGATGCCTGTAGTAATCGGACTTAGTCTTCTCGGACTCGCAGGATGCGGTAATGGTGAAGAAGGAAGTTCAGACGGCGGAAATGGCTCTGGTGAAACAGAGTTTGGTGAAGTTTTAGCAACCAGTGACGCAGGAGACGTGACTGTTGATGATGTGTTAAATAATCTTGGAACCACTCAGGTGGCCAACCAGACTTTCCAATTAACTTTGGATCAGATATTACAGGATAAATACAGCGATGAAGTCGATCCTGCTGAAATTGAAGAAGAAGTAGATGCTGAGATTGAACAATATGGCGGTGAAGAGCAATTTGAAATGATAATGGCTCAACAACAGCCGGGTATGACTGCAGATAGTTATAAACAACAGCGTCTCTCAAGTACATATCATAATCTTTTCTTTACAGAAAAGTTCGATATTTCAGATGAAGAGGCTTTGGAAGGCACTGTTGAAGGTGCACATATTCTAATTGCAGTAGACGAAGAAGCCGAAGATGGTTTATCTGAAGAAGAAGCTTTGGAAAAAGCTGAAGAACTCACTGCAGAAATTGAAGACGGCGCAGACTTTGCAGAAGTCGCAGCTGAAGAATCAGATGACGGCAGTGCTGCAGATGGCGGCTCATTAGGCCTTGTAACTGAAGGACAGATGGTTGAGGAATTTGAAACTGCACTATTTGATCTGGAACAAGGTGAAATGACAAGCGAACCGGTAAAATCCGAGTTCGGTTATCACATCATCAAAAGAGGCGATGAAGAAGATGTAGATGAAGAATTAGAAACTGTTAAAAGTCAGTTGATCAACCAGAAAGTCCAGGAAAACCCTGAGCAGGTATTAACGTTCTATCAGGATTTACTTGAAGAATATAATGTTTCATTTGAAAATGAAGAAATTCAATCTTACATCGATGAAGCTTATCTCTCATCCGGATCTGAGGAAGAATCAGGTGAAGGCGAAGAATCCTCAGAAGAAGAAAATACTAAAGATGAAGCCGGCGACGAAGCGTCCTCAGAAGAAAATACCGAAGAAGAATCAACTGATGAAGAAACATCTGAAGAGAACACAGATTCAGAAGAATGATTTAATCAATATCTTTAATGACCTGTACAATTGTACAGGTCATTTTTTATTTTAAACTCCTGTATGGAGATGTGCTGCAGATCATCCTAAGCCTTGACTCTTGCCCCCTATGCCTTATCAATCACACCTGTAATCTGGATACTCATCCTCCGGCAGCGAACAACTCTCATATCTCTTTTTTTCTAAATATAGACCATTTATCAAAATTTATTTTTCAATTTTCAGTCTTTTGCTGTTATAATGAGAATTATAAAGTATTAGGTGCCCTGCTCTGACTTTGACCATTGTTTCTCAAGTTAATTTTGTAAGCGTTTCCATATATAAAGATAAGGGGGAATTTATTATGAAAGTAGGAAATCGTTTAACGATTTACATTGTCATTGGTTTAGTCGCAGGTATTATCATCGGTTCGATTTTCAGTCCTATGGCTGATCAGGCATGGGTACAATGGATTGACCAGTTCATCTTCAACGTTGTCGGTCAAATATTCCTTAACCTGATTTTCATGGTTGTTGTACCTGTCGTATTCATCTCTATCGTACTCGGTGTTGTGGGTGTCGGGGATCCTAAAACTTTGGGGAGTCTGGGAATAAAAACAATCGCATTTTACTTAACGACGACAGCGATAGCAATCACTGTGGCCATTATCATTGCCCTGGTACTGCAGCCCGGTGAGGGCCAGGCTGAACTGTTAAATTCTTCAGAAGTTGAAGAATACCGTGAGACAGAACTCGGCGGTGATACAGGGGAAGCAATCGATCAGTCAGTCGATGAAACGATTATCAATCTGATACCGTCGAACGTCATCGAAGCGATGGGTACTGCAAATATGCTGCAGATTATCGCATTCGCCATTTTCATTGGTATCGCACTGATTGCAGTGCAGGATAAAGCAAAAAATGTCATAAGACTATTCGAGGAAGCGAATGACGTCATTATGTGGATTGTGCTTGCAATCATGAAATATTTTGCACCGATCGGTGCATTCGGACTTGTTGCGACGGCCTTTACACAGGCTGGTTTCGGAGCGATCCAGCAGCTCGGCATGTACTTCGTCTGTGTGCTCCTCGGTTTATTCATCCATCTTCTTTTCGTATACGGGTCGGTCATCAAATTCATTGCCAGGAAACCGTTCATATGGTTTATCAAAGGCTTTGCGCCGGCGATGGGTGTCGCATTCAGTACATCTTCATCCAGTGCCACACTGCCGGTTTCAATGGAAACTGCACAAAATAATTTGAACGTTAAAAAGAGTGTATCCAGTTTCGTTCAGCCGCTTGGTGCGACGGTCAACATGGACGGGACAGCCATTATGCAAGGTGTAGCCACGGTCTTTATTGCTCAACTGACCGGTGTCGATTTAACCATCATGCAAATGGTAACCGTCGTAGTTATTGCAACGGTTGCGAGTATCGGCACGGCCGGAGTGCCCGGTGTCGGTCTTGTAATGCTTGCCATGGTGTTGACCGCAGTCGGTCTGGACCCTGCAGCAATCGGTATTATCCTGGGTATTGACCGTTTACTGGATATGACCCGTACCGCCGTCAATATTACCGGGGACGCCACCATTGCAGTTGTGCTCAATGAACAGCAGATCAGAAAAGAGGAAAAGGAGAAGAAAGCCGCACAGTCATAAAGGCCAATATTAAATAATTTACAAAATAAAAACGCCCGATCCTTAAAGTTTTGAGGACCGGGCGTTTGATTTCATTATTTAAAAGCTTTCTGGTTTATACAGATTTCTGTTTTCCAGAGGGAATATTCTGTCTGTAAACATTCCTTTATCCGTATTGTCCAGATGTTTATCCATCATCATCATTCTCGCATCGATATTATCGATGAAGTGCAAAATCTCCGCTTCTTTCAGCATCGGCACTTTTGGAGAACCATATTCAAGTTTACCATGATGTGAGAGGATCAGATGTTTAAGCAGCAAGACTTCTTCACCTTCGATTTCAAGCTCTGCTGCAACCATTGAAATCTCCTCTACTGCGATGACAATGTGACCGATCAAATTACCTTCAGTCGTGTAAGTCGTCCCGATCGGACCGGAAAGTTCTTTGACTTTACCAATGTCATGCAGGATGATCCCGCTGTACAATAAACTTCTGTTTAGAGATGGGTAAATATCACATAGTGCTTCAGCAGTTCTCAGCATATAATGCACATGATAAGCGAGGCCTGAAACAAAGTCGTGATGGTTCGTCATCGCAGCCGGATAAGTCAGAAATTCCGTCTTATACTTGGCAAGCATTTTACGTACGATGCGCTGCATCGCCCCATTCTCAATTTTAAGGGTGTAATCCATAATGCTTTCAAAAAGAGTGTCTTCATCAATCGGCGCTTTTTCAACAAAGTCTTTTGGATTCAGACCATCCTGCTCTGTGGCCAGACGGTACATAGCGATTTTCATCTGTTTTTTATTGCGGTAATCGATCACGTCGCCTTTAACTTTTATCAGTGCTTCCGGCAGGAGTACTTTCATATCTTCTTTTGAAACAGTCCAGAGTTTTGCTTCAATCTCGCCTGAACGGTCCTGCAGATACAGTGTCATATATGGTTTCCCCTGCTGTGTAACACCCTGCTGGCTTCTTTTAATCAAGTAAAAAGTTTCTACACTGTCTCCAGCTTTAAGATTTGCAATATTCGACACTAATTTCACCTCTATTTAACTTTCTCTTTTAATCTGATTGTCTGATTGGATGGTATAGAAGTATCCAGATTACATGTGAAATAAAGGACCTGGTCTTTTACTTCGCTTCTTAAATAATCCATGATTATCTTCTTACGTTCCTTATCGAAGTGAACAAATGCATCATCAATGATGAGCGGCAGTTTATAATAGCCCTGCAGTGCTTTGATCAGACTTAATCTCAAGCTGATATAGAGCATCTCTTTAGTCGATTGTGACAGCTCCAGCGGATGGAATATCTGGCCATTTGAATGTTTGACCGTGATGCCGTCATCATCATAGATGACATTGATATATCTGCCTTTGGTCACAAACTGGAATATACTTCTCGCCTCTTCGATAACGATTGGCAGACGCTCATCCTTGATCGCCTTAATATGAGTTTCTATAAGCAGACGGATATAATTGAGTGACAGATAATCTTCAGATAGGCCTTGGATCAGGCTCTTTTTCATCTCATATTGGTGATTGAGTTCACTCAGTTTACCGTCACTTTCCAGTATGTTGATTTCCTGGTTGATTTCAGCCAGCACTTTTTGTTCATCCTGGACCATTTCATTGAAATGGTCAACCTGCTTGTTGATGCCGTCTTCCTCTTCTTTCAAATCGGCAAGCATCAATGAAGCCAGATCATTTCTCAAATCATAATCAAACAATTCTTCATCGAGTTTGTCACTCAGATTTTTAAACTGCTCTAAATTATTCTGATACTCTTCAAATTTACGGGCATGGTAATAATATTCTTCTTCATCATCCGCATCGACATAATCGAAAAGCTCGTCGATTTCTTTACTGGCTGTACTTACGCGCTCTTCCATTACACTGATTTCATTTTCCAATAATTTAATCTGTTCATCGAGCTGCTTGCAGTTGGCAATGTTTTCATTGTATTCCGTGAGCTTTTGATTCACTTCATAGAAAATTGAAGCATCGTAATAAGTGATGCCGAGCTTTCTGACATCATCTTTCACTTCACGTTTAAAGTCCTGCAGACTTTTAATGACATTATCCTTTTCAACATTATGTCTGCTGATTTGATTACGTTTCTGTTTAATGTCGCGAATGGTATGAATCGCATCGACAATATATTTATTTTCAATATCGGGATTTATCTTCAATTTACGCTTCACATCGAACAGATCCGTATTCAATCGATCATGGTTCGTTTCTTTGATTGCTAAAGTTTCCTTCAGTTCCTCAATCTTAACATTGAATGAAATGCGTTTCGATTTTTGTGTACGTAAATCCATTTTTAAATCTCTCGCATCATTCAAATCAAAATTGACATCATTTTCATTTTTAAGTGTTTCTATTTCATCTTTCAGCTCTGCAACTTCATGTTCATAGTCACTCTTCAGGTTTTCCTCTTCTTCCCTGTTTGTCAGCAGCAGGAATATAGATGCGACCAGAGCTATGCCTACAAAGACTGAGCCGAGAGTGAATTCAGAATTGACCAGATAAAGTACACCGATGATCATCGTAATAATACTGATGCCTAAAATTAAAAAGGTCTGATTGCGTTTCGTACGATTACGATCTCTTTTTTCACGCTCATATTCCTTTTCAATCAGCTGGTACATCTTCCCTTTTTCTTTAAGCTCGACTTCCTTATCCAGCACTTCTTTTTTTACTCTGATTCTTGAATCACTGATTTGTGAATCTTCAAGATCTGCGATTTCCTGATCAAGTTGTCTGATATCAGACTTTATATGATCAATCTCCCGAACAAGATATTGTTCTTCCAGGGTGACTTCATCAAGTTTGGCAAGAAGCGTCTGTACGGATTCACGGATGATATTCGAATCATCCACTTCCATATGCTCCTCCTGCCAGCCGATATCCTTTTGAAGCAGTTCAATCTCATCTTCGAGGTTTTCAATCGAATGTTTCAAACGGTCAACTTCGAGATTCTTCTGCTTAATTTCCGGCTCCCTTGTTTTAAGGCCTTCCAAATATTCAATGTTTTTTTCGTCAGGCAGTTCAATCTGCCCTATCTCATGTTTCAGCACTTTCAATTTTTCCAGCCTGAGATCAATATCTTTTTTAGCCTGGTCATAACTGTTTTTTAAACTCTCATACCTCTCTATCCCCTTTTCGGGAAATACTAAAGGCTCGACGTTCAAAACGCCTTCAAGAGCTTTCCAGTCTTTTATATCTTTATGATACATAATTTCTTTTATTTTCTGTTTGCGTACGGTGTCCAGCTGGTTGAGCGCATCTCTTTTTGCATTGATGCTCTCTTCATACTTCAGCTGTTCTGTCGTCAGGTGATTGTAATTTGCCTCTTCCGCTTCGAGCTTCCGTATCTTTTCATTGATTTCCTGGAGTTCAACAAGTTCCTGGTTGATTTCCGGGTTAATCCCGTTCTTTTTATACAGATCTTTCAGTTCCTGGTCGATCGCGGACAACATTTCATCGTATTCATGAGAGCCAAGCGCCCCTGCTCTCAGCAAATATTCCTGGAGTTTATTTTCAGTCATGTTTTTATGAATATCCTGCAGGCCGAGAACATCGAAGGAAAATATCGATCGGTATGTCCGTTTGTCAATATAGTTCAGTTTCCTTACGAGCCAGTCCGCACTGCGTGAAGTCCCGTCATTCATATAGATCTTCACATCACCCTGGACTTTGTTCCCTTTGACTCTTTCTATTTCTACCGGGCCCTCACCATCTTCGAAATCGACGACCAGCTTCCCGCCGTACATATTGTGCATTCTCGGTTCACGCCTCGGTTCCTGCTCCTTGCGCGTAGGAAAACCGAAAAGAACGGAATGGATGAATGACTGCATCGTTGACTTGCCCGCTTCATTTTCACCAAAAATCTGAACAAAAGGCGTAGAAGTTTTTAACTCGGTTTCAGCAATCTTTCCGTAACCATATATATTCAATGATAAAATTTTCATCTTTTCACTACTTCCTCATTAACATTTTCAAGCGTTCTTCCCCGAGACTCAGATAATCTTCTTTTTTAAGGTCCTGCATCGGCGGCAGGTGACGGTTGATTTTTGGATCCATATACATGGTATTCAACGCCTCTTTGAAGATTTCCTCGTTATCAGAGTAACTTGCCTTAATATCGTTTAAAATCGCTGTCTGATTTTGATTCAAGTAGTTGATGGACAGATGATCAATCCAAATGAAATGCCTTACGTCCTGCTCATCTTCATGCAGCAGTTCCAGCAGCTCCTTATAATCCACTTCGGAAAGTTCGTCGTCTCCTTCATGGTTGATGGTCAGCTGGATGATTTTCTTGCCCGCTTCCCGCAGACGTTCTTTAAATTCAACAATACTTTGATAAATGTCTTGTTTGTTCAGGGTCTTCATGTCCAGTTCATATTCTGCAAAGGTAATTTCATGAGCCTTTATGAATGATGTACTCAAATAAACATCATCGCCCTCTACAAGCAGAAACCCTTTATCGCCGTATTCATTTTTATGTCTGCCCTGAATATTTCCGGGATAGTGAATCGGCGGCAGATCGGACAGCTGTTCTCTGACATGTATATGCCCGAGTGCCCAGTAGTGGTATAGCTTACTGTTCAGTGTCTCCATATTAAATTCTGTATAACGTGTCTGATTATACTGGGATTTGGAATATGTCCCATGTAATATACCGATATGGATGCCTTCATTCATATGATTGACCGGATAGTCATCCAGTTTGTTTTCATAAGAATCATCCATGAAATAGCTGAATCCATGCAAAAAGACGCGTTCACCCTTTTGGCTCACACTCTCAAAAGTCTCTACGTTCTCTTTAAATACACTGACGTTATCCGGCCATTTGGATTTGACGTTTTCACTCAGAGGGTCATGGTTCCCGTGAATCATGTACACAAAAATCCCATTATCTTTCAAGCGTTCAAAACCTTTCTTCAAAAAGGTCTCGGCTTTCAAAGTACGGTTTTCTCTGTCAAAAACGTCCCCTGCTATGATGATAAAGTCCACTTGTTCTTCTATGGCTTTATCAAACATTCTTGTCACACTTTTATATGTACTTGATGTCAGTTCTTCAAATATATTGGGCGGCATTTTCGTTCGGGATTTGAACGGACTGTCCAGATGTAAATCCGCACTATGTATAAATTTGACCACAAATCTCACCTACTTTATATAATCATATATATATACAATCATTATAACAAAAATAAAAACAAAAGAGGTCTAATAATAGACCTCTTCAAAGATTAATTTTCGTTGTTGATACCGTATAACTCTTCAATTGGTTTCATGATGACACGGTTTAAGTCCTGAATCAGCTGGCTCATGTTTTGTTCAGCTTCCATCAGTGCTTTAATATTTTCATCATCTTCGATTTCAGCTGCAGAACTTTGTGCTTTTTGAACATCTTCTTCCAAGATTTCTTCACCCTGCATCTGCTTTTGCTGAAGCTCCATCTGAACCTGTCTGAACTCTTCAAAAAGCGCCTTTGATTCAGCGTTGCTGTTCACTTTAGCATAAAGATCTTTCATGCTGTTGAATTCATCTGATTCTCTTAACGCACTTTCCAGTGCATTGGCTTGATCGTATACATTTACTGACATCATAAAACTCCTTATTTTGTGATGTTTCTACTGTACCATACAATAATAAGTTATAACAACACTACAACTATACCTTGGAAAAGACCGATTATCGCACCTAAGATGAATCCGAGAAGTGTGATCATCTTGAACTCTTTGTTCGCAACATCCATCACAAGATTTTCAATATGATCCAGCTGGAAACTGTCAATCTGTTTTTTAATCACTTCGGCAAGCTGGAGCTTGTCCATGATTCTTCCCATGTTGTAAGCAAGATAATTGATCGTGTTGTCTTTCAGTCTGAATTTACCGCGTTCCTTGAATGAATTGAACAGTGCTTCATTGAATTCTACGATGGGTTTATTCAACAGTCCGCGTATATTGATCCGTTCCTGCATCACATCGCCGATACTCTCGATAAGATCATTTTTGTCACTTTCTGATAAAAATTCATTTAAGGATTTGTCCTTTAATTTATCGTACTCCTCAATGATAAAGCTTTCCACGATGCCAAGCATTTTGGGATGATTCAATAACTTGACCACTTCTCTTTGAATATTCAGTGCGATATTCTCTTTTGTCATGAAGTATTTGATCGACCTTGCCATCCTGCCTCTTTTTTCAATAAATTCATCTGTCATCGTGTAGAGATCATCGAAGCCTTTATCCGACATGATATAGCTTTCGACTTTCTGAATGATCTGGGGTTGTACCTGCAGAACTTTCATATCAATTGTATGCATCGCATCGGTCGGTACCAGACTCTCAATTTTGGAAACATACAGTTTATCGCCTTCTTCAGCGATCTTTTTACTCACTTCATTATTGAAGCCTGTGATGACTTTTTCAGAAAGACCTTCATGAAGACGTTCAAGAAAATACCCGATGCTCAATTTTTCGCTCTCAACAGTATCTATCTGTTTATCAATAAAGTTCATGATGAAGCGCTCTGTTTCTGGACTTTTCACTTTATCGATGAAGACGTCAGGCGTCAGCAGATGCCCTGTAATGATCTTACCGAGCTTGGTCGATGCCTCACTGCGTCTCGAAGGTATCACACCCGGTGTAAACGGGAGTTTTATTCCAAATATATACTTTGCTTTATATGGTCTGAACAGCATTTTTATCGCCAGCATATTGGTAAAACCTGCTATCAGAGACCCTGTCACTATCATAAATATAATCAGACCAACGGCATTCATTCGGTCCCCCCTCACTCTTCAAAGCTTTTCGCACTTCTAAATAATACCATAAAACGACTGTTCTATAGAAAAAAAGAGCAAAGCATCTGATCGCTTTGCTCTTTATATGAAATTTATACAGGCTGAAGTTCCACTTGTTTGTTGAAGAATGTTCTGATTTCACGCTCGATATAAGAGGCATGGACCGGCTGATTCTGATCGTTCATCACTCTGTATATTTTGTTGCCTTTATTAAACTGAAGTGCGTATCCACTTCTTGTTTCAAGCGTTTCCCAGTAAACTTTCTCACTGTCATAAAGTGGATATACACAATGACCTCTTGAGATTACTTGAGCCAGCTCCATGGGATCACCGGAAAAAGTATTTGTCAATACTTCGCTGTTTCTGAATAATGCACATAAAGAAATACAAGTCGTCCAGTTCGGGAGGATTCTCTCCTTTTCGATCTGAACTAAAGTTTTCTTTGATAATCCTATAGTATGGCTCATCGAATCCTGAGTGTACCCGGCTTCGGTACGTACCATCTTGAATTTAGACTGTAGAGTCTCTATAAAAGCCTGTTTATCCATTAAATAACACCCTTTCAATAATACAACTACCAATAACTATTTATAGTAACGTTAAATTATACACTTAAAACATGATAATATAAAATTACCAAAAATAAAAGAGTATACAAGATAAGTTCAATAAGTGTTCACTTATTGAATTCCCATATACCCCTACATTATATAGCTTTTTGCATCAAAAGTGTAAAATTCAGCTTACACCCCTGTTTTTGCTTTTTGTTCCTTCCTGTTCTGCTGTTCATTCAGCACGGAAGCAATCGCGGCATCACCTGTAATATTGACGGCGGTACGGGTCATATCCAGCAAGCGGTCGATACCGATGATAATTCCGATTGCGGCAGGATCAAGCCCCACTGCAGTCAGCACCATAGCCAGCATTACAAGACCGACACCAGGCACCCCGGCTGTACCGATACTCGCAACCGTTGCAAGAACTACGACGGTTACCATTTGCATGATGGTTAAATCGACACCGGTCAGTTGAGCAATAAAGACCGTCGCCACACCTTGCATAATGGCTGTCCCGTCCATGTTGATCGTCGCACCGAGCGGCTGGACAAAACTCGATATGCTCTTTCTGACCTTTAGGTTCTTTTGCGCTGTTTCCATTGAAATCGGCAGCACAGCACTGGATGAGGATGTACTGAATGCAACACCCATCGCCGGTGCAAATCCTTTAATAAACCAGATGAACGGTTTTTTCGCAAGAAACTTGATGACTGACCCGTATATGAATACTAAATGGATCAGCAGTGCAAGGAGTACACAGACAAAGTACATACCGAGCTGTTGAATCGCTCCGAAACCGGCCTGCGTGAATGCTGTCGCTACAAGACCGAATGCGCCAATTGCTGCAAAGTATTTCATGATTGCAAGCACTATCCACATTACGACTTCGTTCGCTTCTTCAAAGAGTTTGAGCAGTCCTGGAATTTTATCCTTCACTGCAATCATCGCAATACCGATGAAAATGGCAAATGCGATAATTTGAAGCATGTTCGCCGTACTCATCGCTTCAACGACGTTTGTCGGGATAATATTAATCAGCGTCTGGTCAAACGTCTGATTGATTGCTTCTCCCGTCTCTCCGCCGAGTTCGGTTTCACGGTAATCCTCAACTTCTGTTGAGTCCAACAGTTCAGACTGGCCGACGCCCGGCTTCAGTACAAGTGCAACAATCATCGCAATCGAGATCGCGATTGCTGTCGTCATTAAGTAAAATAATAAAGTTTTGACGCCTAAACTCCCTAAGGTTTTAGGATCACCGACACCCACAACACCGAGTACGATTGAAATGAATACGACAGGTACAACCATCATGAATATCATGCTCAAGAATAATTGACCGACTACATTGAATATATATTGGTCAATCCATTGCACCCACGCCTGGTCGGCCATTGGGCTGAAAATCGAGCCAATAGTAATACCGGCAATCAAGCCGATTATAATATATATAGTTAAACGGTTACTTACTTTCACACTATTCCTCCTGACAATGAAATGAAAACACTTTCAGATTATACATCTATATTCATATTTAAACAACAATTATTTTATTTGATGTGTCATATAAAATGTTTCTGGAAAATTCCACATGAGTGATATATATAATCAGTAGGTTTCAGGAAAATTCATGCACATAAAAAACGTCTCATCAAAATTGATGAAACGTTATTTTAAGCCAACTGTCTTATCAAAGTTTGACCAGGTTATATTTGATTGCGTATATGACAGCCTGAGTGCGGTCGGACACTTCAAGCTTATTTAAAATATGGCTCACATGTGTTTTAACAGTCTTTTCACTGACATATAACGCTTCGCCAATCTCTTTATTGGACTTACCTTTGACAATTTCTTTCAATACATCTATTTCTCTTGCGGACAAGGCGTTCCTTTCATGCGGCAGGTCTCCTGTATTGTCCATGATTTTCAAAATGTTTGGATGGATGACCTTTTCACCCTGAATGACATCTTTGATCGATGTTACCAGTTCTTCCGCTTCCATTTCCTTGATGATATAACCGTCTGCCCTTGCCTGGAAGACCGGACGGATATATTCTTCGCTCGTATAGCTCGACAGCACCAGTACTTTCACTTTCGGATACTCGGTCTTTATTATACGGGTCAGTTCGATGCCGTCCATCTGCGGCATCACCAGATCGAGCAATATTAAATCCACTTCTTTATGGTGTGCTTCCAAATAATCCAGAGTTTCCCTGCCGCTGCCGAAGTCATCCACTACATTGATATTATCTGTCGTGGATAATAGAAACTTCATACCTTCTCTGACGATGTGATGGTCATCTGTAATTATGACATTATACATTCTCTCACTCCTCTATCGGAACTATAATTTTCACAGTTGTGCCTTTGCCGATCTGTGTATCTATATCCAGCTCTCCGCCAAGTGTTCTGATTCGTTCACGCATGTTGCTGAATCCGTAACTGGTTTCAGTGTCACTTTCCAGACCAAATCCGGTGCCTTTATCAGAAACCGTCGTTTCAAGTTTCTTATCACGCACGGTCATATTGACCTGGGCTCCCCTCACGCCTGAATGTTTCATCACGTTGTTCAGACTTTCCTGAATGATCCGGTACAGTTCTATTTCAACCGCATCACTCACATTATAGAAGCCGTCCAGTTCTATATTAACATCGACACCGATGAGACTGCTGTAGGATTCTATCGCGTGCACGATACCATTTTCCAGACCGATCGGTTTCAGCTGCCATATCAGGGCTTTCATTTCCTTCATGGCATGTTTAGAAGTATTCTCGATTGATACAAGTGCTTCATCGATCTTTTTGCCGTCTGAGAGGGCTTTAGCGGCATGGGAAGTGATGCCGATGGAAAACAACATCTGGTTGACCGAATCATGCAGGTCACGAGCCAGTCTCTGGCGTTCTTTGATGACGACACTCTCCTTCTCTTTTGCCGTCAGCTCGATACGCTTCAGTGTCGAACCAATCTGAAAAGCGACAGATTCAAGCAGTGCCAGTTCATCACGGTCGAATTCTACACGGCCGGGGCTCGCGACATTCAAAAGACCGAAAGACTCCTGTCCGGAAATGAGCGGCATGGTGGCGTGATGTGTAATACCGTTATTTTCGCCGGGGAATTCCAGTTGCGCTTTTTCCAGTCTCGAACAGACGAATATATTCGTCGCCGTCTGCAGCTGCTGTTTATGGTAGGCTCTGACACACCAGCAGCTCCCGTCCTTCAAATAATGACAGCCCCGCTTTTTCATTGAAGGCGGTAGCTGATAATCTGCAGCAAGCTCATGCTCCCCTTCTTTATTGATGAAGAACACCCAGCCGGTTTCAAACTCCGTATGGTTGACCAGTTCACGCAGTGCACCGTTCAACATCGTATGCAGATCGGTCTCTTCATTTAAAAACTCTGCGATATCTTTTAATAATTGTAATTTGCTCTTCATGTAAACACCCTAATTTATATCTGATGTAAGTAATTTATAATCACTTCAGTGACAAATGCTTTTAGACTATGCTTCTAATATTATAATCCAATTTTAGAGTATCATATAACTCAATAGGCTTATAATTAGTATTTTAAACCGATTTAATGATGGATGAGTCAAGTTTCTGCCATAGCTTAAAAATTCAGGCCACCTTTCTCCATTTCAATTTGGAGTACAGATGGCCTGACACTGGTGTTCTATTTAATCCGCTGCTCCCGGCATATCTGCGTCGAATACTTTATTCAGCCTTCCTTTAGAGAAGTTATACATCGACCGGGCAGATGGGAACATCGACTTCGCTTCATTTAAGCTGATATCTTCTTTTTCAAGATGTGTATCATCATCAAAAACGATGATGAGCTGATCCATCGTCGTGTTTTCATTATGCAGCTGAAATATTTCAACTTTGAATACTTCATCATAAATACTGTCTGTATCGGTTTCATCTTTTTCAATCGATAACGATTTGGATGACAAGGAAACTACCAGATTGCCGCTCACCGCTTCAAATTCCCCTGCAGGTCTGGCCGTTCTGCCTTCTTTGACCATTTGTGCCAATTCCAATATATTCAGCCGCTCAGTCTTTTTACTAAACATTTTAACAACTCCCAAATAATTCTTGATGGTGGATTTCATATTTGATTCAGAGACCTATAATACAAAACCAACATGTGAATATCATGTTATATTGAAGTGGATACCAACAAGCAATAAAAATGAAATCACATAAGACAACCTCATGATACCATTAATTTATCAAAGTATAACAACTGACCAAAGATGAACCCGGTCAGATGGGTTATTTAAAGCGGAGAAATCACCTTGAAATTATCTCACACAAAGTTCACAAAAAAGCCTGCCCGGACCATTCGGATGAAAGTAATTTATGATAAAGTTGAAAATATCGAATGGTATGAACACAGCTAAAGAAAGTAAGAGGATGGTTCGTTCTATGAAAAATAACAAATTATTTATGCAGTTAATCTTTTTAATATCATTGGTTGCAACGCTCGGTTCATTGTATTTCAGTGAAATAAGATTATATGTGCCTTGTGAGATGTGCTGGTATCAGCGGATAATCATGTACCCTCTTGTCATCATTTCACTGATCGGTCTTATTAAAGAAGATATAAATTCAAGAATTTATGTCAGAGTGTTCAGCGGTATCGGTATATTGGTTGCAATTTATCATTACAGCATGCAAAAGTTGACTTTTGTTGCTGACAGTCTGCCAGCTTGTACAGGCGTGGACTGTACTGTACAATATATTAATTGGTTCGGTTTTATTACCATCCCACTGCTGTCACTGATCGCATTTACACTTATTTTCACGCTTTCATTATTCATTAAAAAGTAAAAGGAGATTTTTCAATATGGGAAATAAAATATTTTACGCTATCATCGCTGTAATCGTTATTGCCTTTGTGGCAGTATTTTTAGTTTTAAATAACAGTTCATCAGATCCGGATCAGCTGAGTGATTCAGGTTACTATCCTTACACGGATAAGGAGCCGGAAGAATTAACAGGACCGACCATCGATGCACTGGACAACGAGGACTATCAGTTCAACAAGACACCTGATGAAGTCGCAAGCGCAATCGATGAAAACGACAGCCAGTATGTCTACTACTGGTCACCGACATGTTCACACTGTCAGGAAGCAACACCGCTTCTGGTCGATGCATTTGACCAGTCAGGCGAAGATCTGATTCAATTGAATATTCTTGAATACGAAGCGCCTTGGGCTGAATATGAAATAGAAGCAACACCGACTTTGATCTACTTTGAAGACGGCGAAGAAGTTGAGAGAATGACAGGGAATCCTGGAGATGTTGCATCTTATGAGTCATTTATCGCTGCAACTTCCGGAGAATAATATATGAAATTTACAGTACATGAAAATTTTAATGATATGTCACTTGAAAACATTTTAAAGACCCTTCATCTTCCGAAAAAGGAACTTCATCTTCTAAGAATGTCAAAAGACATAAAAATCAATGAAGATAACAAACCTTTGAATACTGTCGTTCAAACAGGAGATACAGTCATACTGCCTGATGATGGTGAGACAAGCCAGTACAAGCCGAGCTACAGAACATGTGAAGTACTATATGAAGATCGTTACCTTGCTCTGCTGTTCAAGCCGCGCGGCGTTAAGACTCACCCGAATCAGATGCATGAAACCAACACACTTTTAAACCATGCGCTGTACACATTGGATGTCGATTATCTGGAGCCTGTACACAGACTGGATCAGGAAACGAAAGGCGTCATACTCGTCGCCAAACATCCTTACGTAAAAAAGATGCTTGACCATATGCTGAGTGAACGTGAAATCCAGCGGGTTTACATCGCGAGAGTCGATACTAAAAAACGTGTTGAACCTCAAAGAATTTCAGCACCGATCGCTAAAAACCCTAAAGAGAGAAATAAATACCATGTTTCTCAAAAAGGTAAAGAAGCCGTCACAAATATCATCCACTCAAAAGTGACCAATGCATACTGTGAAATTGAACTCGAACTTGAAACAGGCAGAACCCACCAGATCAGAGTCCACCTTCTGCATATCGGCATGCCGATTATCGGAGACACTCTATACGGCGGTGCCACGCTTAGGGACCTGCAGCTGTTCAGTTACAAGATGAGCTTTATTCACCCGATACTTCAAAAAGAAGTGACAGTCGCACTGGATAAAGACACATTATAAAAAAGAGTCCCCCTGAAAACCTCAATTGACGAGATTTCAGGGGGATTTTTATTGAGATATGAGATGTCATCCGATCTGATGACTGTTTAATCACAGCTATGATCGGATTTAGACTGTGATTCCGATTTGAACATGGCTGATCCGAACCAGTAATCGAATTTCAATCCGATATCCGATTTGACACCGACTCAATCACAATTATAATCGTAATTCAGCACCGATTCCGATTTGAACATGGCTGAAAAATACTTGGAATCGGATACGGCGCCACATCTATCACTTTTTAAATCTGTTTTTGATTTTGGTCAGCAGGAAGTTCTCTTTCTCTTCTATCTGCTCTCTGTTCACTTTCAATGCCCGTCTCATCAATTCTTCCTGGGCACTGATCAGTTCATGGTCATTTCTCACATAAGCATAAGAGCCGTCCGGCTTCTGATAACGCGCTTTTTTATTATCAATCAAATAAAGTTCATTGATGGATTTCAATTCTTCTATAATTTTCGATTCATTCACCGGGAAGAGGATTTCCACACGCTTGATCATGTTTCTCGTCATCATATCCGCAGAGGATAAGAACATTTTATCTTCTCCGTTGTGGCGGAAGTAATAGATTCTTGTATGCTCCAGAAATCTGCCGACAACGCTGATTACACGAATGTTCTCACTGACGCCCGGAATACCTGCTTTCACACAGCAGATGCCGCGGATGACAAGATCGATTTTAACCCCTTCCTGAGAAGCGATTAATAATTTATCAATGATTTTCTTATCTGTCAGAGAATTCATCTTAGCAAAGATATAACCATTGCCGTGTTCTTTATGGTATTCAATCTCTTTATCGATATGATCATCAAAAAGATCACGGATTTCGAACGGTGCGACATGCAGTGAATTATATACAGGTTTCAATGAGTATCCGCTTAAATAGTTGAAAAAGTTTATCGCATCATCACCTATTTCAGGGTCGGTCGTTATGATTCCCATATCGGTATACTGCTTGGCTGTCGAATCGTTATAGTTACCGGTGCCCAGATGGACGAACCGCACGAGCTTGTTTTTCACACGTTTGATGACCAGGGTGATTTTACTGTGCGTCTTCAAGTAGTTCATACCGTAGATGACGTGGCACCCAGCGTCCTCCAGTTCCTTCGCCCAGTGAACGTTGTTCTCTTCATCAAATCTCGCTTTCAATTCAACAAGTACAGAAACCTGTTTGCCATTTTCCGACGCTTCTTTCAAAGCTGCGATGATCGGCGAGTCGCTCGATACACGGTAAAGGGTCTGCTTGATTGCAAGTACATCCGGATCTTCTGCCGCTTCTTTGACGAAATCCACAATCGGTTTGAAAGATTCGAACGGATGATGGAAGAATACGTCTTCTTTCAAAGAACGTTCATACACATCATCAGTACCGAGAAACTTCGGTGTCTGTGGTTCAAACGGTTTATAGATCAGCTTCGGATACTTCCTTTTCAGATTGGAAACAAACTCGAACAGGAACGTTAAATCCAATGGGCCGTCGAATTTATATACATCTTCTTCCCCAAGGCTCAGCTCTTCTCTCAAAAATGAACCGTTGATTGTCGGATTAGTGCTGATATCGATTTCCAGACGAACAGCAGCGCCTCTTGTACGCTCTTTTAAAAATCTTTCAATCTCGATTAAAAGATCCTGCGCACCTTCCTCATGAATCGTCAAATCCGCGTTCCTTGTAATTCTGAATGCGAATGTGCGGTCGATATTATAACCTTTGAATAACTTCTCAACATTTTTAACGATAATATCCTCGGACAGAACAACATAAGTATTCGGACCGTCATGGAATGTATAGAATCGTTTAATGATTGTCGGCAGCTGCACGATGGCCGTCTGCTCTCCGAGTTCATTGGACAGATTTACGAATATATTGACCTTTTTATTCATCAGTTTAGGGAATGGACGGTAGGCATCAATCCCCAAAGGTGTCAGTGACGGGAAAATTTCAGTGTCAAAAATTCTTTCAGTTTCATCCATGAGCTTTTCCGGCAGATCTTCAGCTCTTCTGAAATAAATGCCGTAATTTTCAAGTTCATCTTTCAAATCATGATAAATTCTATATTGAGCATCACAATTTTCCCTGTTCAGCCCGCTGATACTTTCGAGCTGTTCACCGGGTGTCATCTTAGTCTTGTTTTCCGGTTCATGGTAATTCATCTTGACCTGGTCTTTCAGACCGCCGACTCTGACCATGAAAAACTCATCCAGGTTGGAACTGGTGATTGCGAGGAATTTGAAGCGCTCGAGCAATGGATTATGTCCATCTATCGCTTCTTCTAACACTCTGTAATTAAACCTTAACCAACTGAGTTCCCGGTTATCATAGTATTCTTTATTATCGAGTTTGTATTCCATGGTATCCCTCCAATCACCTATTATAAATGACAAATATTAAACTTCTGTAAAGATTATCGATAAATCTTTGTTTAATATTTTCTCAATATGTTTTTTCTGGCGTATCGACTGATATTTTTCAGCAATCGAATCACCTTTGTATTCCACAGTCAGTACAAATTCATCCTCATGTTCTTCCAGGTACATATCCTGCACAATGTTTGTGTGGGATATGTTCAGGGCATTCGAGAACTTCAATATGCTGCCGAGTGAAAGCAGAAGGTTGATATCGTCATCGTCAAACCAGCCGACATCCTCTGCATAAAACTTCAGCAGCGTTTTATTTTTGAAACTGGCCATCAAGGCAAGTCTGACACGGTCCCGGTGGACTATGCCATTGATGTTGCTGTTGGCAATCAGATAGAACGTATGCTGACTTGTCGCATCCCGGTCGATGAATTCACCAAGATAAAATATTTTAGCCGCATTTTTCATCAAATATTTATCGTGTTTCGAGATATTGATGATATCATGCCGGTTTAATTCATGATACAGCCTCTCAGTAATCTCTATGCGTTTATCATACACTATTTTTTGAAGCTTGAAATCATTTGCCAGTTCATTCAGGGCATCTTCATAAATTCTGTACTTATTGAAGGCATACGGTTTGTCCTTTGAGATCAGGTGCATCGCGAGCCCTTCACGCAGACCTTTACGGCTGAATTTGAATTCTCTGGCGTCAACAATTTCATAAAGTTTTTGGAAGACGAGCAGACTCGGCAGGATGATATCACTGCGGTCTTTACTGAGTCCGTCAATATCATCAAGATTGTCTTCATCTGTTTTCGTCAATATCTTCATTACATCATCCAGGTCATTTTTCTCCATCGAATAACCATGGACACCCGCAATCGGATAATTGACCATCGACTGGTGTATGCGCGCAATGTTTCTGGCACTGCCGCCAATTGCTAAAATGTGCACCCGGCGTTTGGCCAGCCATCTGACATCGCTCAATTGTTTTTCAATAAACGCCATCGCTTCTTTGATGGCCTCTTTGTCATTATGCTCCCGGTCTTCAAAAAACATCTCCTGTAAAGTGACCACACCGAAAGGCAGGCTGGTTGAATAGATCAACTCTTTATCTTCAAAGAAAGTAAGTTCTGTACTCCCCCCGCCGATATCAATTGTGATCGCATCCTGGGTACTGATTGTATGCGTCACGGCATGGTAGCCGAAAAAAGCTTCTTCCTTGCCGGTAATCACTTTTATATCCAGGTCAATTTCCTCTTTAACCCTTTTGACAATATCATCTGAGTTGACCGAGTTTCTGATTGCCGCCGTTGCGACGGGATTTAAATCTGATACCTCATACTGGCCGGCTATTTCCTTGAAGCTTGTGAGTATATCGATCAGATTGTCTATCCCCTCTTCTTCCATGACATTGTCGTCATTCAAAAAGCTCGCAAGACGTGCAGGTGTTTTTATATTTTGAATCTCTTTCAATCCGGTTTCCTCTGTATATTCAAACAATACGAGACGTATGGTGTTTGAACCTATATCAATTAAACCGATTCTTTTCATAATACAATCACCTATTCTTTGGATTCAGTCATATCTTCAGGTTTGATCCACTCGTCAAACTGTTCTGCAGTCAAGTGACCGGACTCAACCGCCGACTCTTTCAAAGTGATTCCTTTTTCATGTGCATTTTTAGCAATCTGCGCCGCTTTTTCGTAACCGATATGCGGGTTGAGTGCAGTAACAAGCATCAATGAAGTATTCAGGAATCTGTCGATATTTTCTTCAATCGGCTTGATGCCCACCGCACATTTATCATTGAACGTTACCATACCGTCTGCAAGCAGGTAGATGGACTGCAGTGTATTATACAAAATAACCGGCTTGAATACGTTCAGTTCAAAGTTACCCTGTGATGCAGCGAAACCGACTGCAGCATCGTTACCGAACACCTGAGTTGAAACCATCGTCAGCATTTCTGACTGTGTCGGGTTGACTTTGCCCGGCATGATTGATGAACCCGGCTCGTTTGCAGGAATTTCAATCTCGGCAATGCCGGCACGCGGTCCGGAAGCAAGCCATCTGACGTCATTCGCAATCTTCATCAGGTCGGCTGCAAGTGCTTTAAGTGCACCGTGCAAATAAACGACTTCGTCATGTGCAGTGAGCGCATGGAATTTATTTGGACTGGAAATGAATTTGTAACCCGTCTGGACGGACAGTTCACTCGCAACACGTGAACCGAATTCAGGGTGTGCGTTTATTCCTGTACCGACTGCTGTACCGCCGATCGCAAGATTTCTTAACTGTCTTTTCGACTCTTCAATCAGCTCTTCACATTTTTCAAGCATGTATCTCCAGCCGCTGATTTCCTGGCCGAGTGTGAGCGGCGTTGCATCCTGAAGGTGTGTACGACCGATCTTAATGATGGATTTGAATTCTTCTTCCTGTGCTTCGAAAGTATTTTTCAATTTCATCAGTCCAGGCAGCAGCTGCTCTTCGACTGATACGAGCAATGCCACATGCATGGCAGTCGGATAAGTATCGTTTGAGCTCTGGGACATGTTCACGTCATCATTCGGGTGAACGGTCTCTTCAATGTCTTTTTCTTTCAAGTACTCGTTTGCGACGTAGCTGACCACTTCGTTGACGTTCATGTTGCTCTGTGTACCGCTTCCAGTCTGCCATACGACAAGCGGGAAGTGTTCATCGAGCTCCCGGTTGATCACGCGGTCACAAGCGTAGCTGATTGCTTCCTTCTTATTGTCAGAAAGCTTGCCCAGGCTGTTGTTCGCAACTGATGCCGCTTTTTTAAGTTCTGCAAAAGCAACAATCACTTCAATCGGCATTTTTTCCTTACCGACCGGGAAGTTTTGACGACTGCGCTCCGTCTGTGCCGCCCAGTATTTATCACTTGGTACTTTGATTTCTCCGATAGTATCTTTTTCAATTCTGTAAGACAATGAAAAAAACCTCCTGTAAATTAGTATTTATCAACATTTTATACTAATTTACTAGAGGATTCATCTGTTATTCATTATTTTCTTTTTGTTCTTCATGAGATTCGTCATTTGAAGTGTCAATCGGATAGTCCTCGTTCTGGGAAAGCTGCTCCATCTCCCTGCCGAGTTCACGCACATCCTCCATGTCATGGGTCATGGTGTTATCATCAGGCGCCACCATGTCTTTATAATCTTCATTTTCGGCATTTTCATAATAATCTTCTTTATATTCTTTCTTCTTCATCACATGCCACCTCTTCAAAGTTTACGCAAATTTGTAGCTGTAGTAATCCACTATGTCAGGATCCAGACTTGATGCCGCATCGCGGTCAAGTACAACCGTCACCATACGGTGAGATTTTAACTGGCTGAATGCATCCTTGTTATTCTCCTTGGCATTGTAAAGCTCTTTAACCGCTTCTGCCTTATCTGCACCTGTTGCAACGACAAATAATTCTCTCGCATCATATAATGATTCATTTTTGTCTTCATTATTGAAACCGACATTGCCTTTTGCATCGAGATATAAAAGTCCAAGACTGACCTGCTTTTTATCTTTTAAAATGTTTTCGAGGGATTCGCTTGAGCCATCTGTATGCAGCTGGTTTTCAGGAATCTGCAGTTTGTTCAGTATATCCGTCTGAGGCTTGCCGACAGTCGAAATGTGAACCTGTGAGAAATCTGCAGGATGCTGCTTCGTCTCACCGATGAACTTTTCATAAGCCCAGTCCAGATCTTCATTCATTTCAACAGCAAGTACGCTTGTAGGTTTATTGTGGACCTGTTTCCTTAAAATATCCGCAATATATACACTGAATGTTTCTTTGTTATCAAAAATTTTTAAATTCATAGCCATAATCGTTTCCTCCATAAATTGTGTTTTAACATATCATAGTTAGTTTACCCATTATTTTAACAAAAATAACACCGAACGCACTTAAAACCTTCTTTTAATAAAAATTCATCATTTTAATCGACGGCACTTCACGGGCTGACGGTCTTTATTTTCAATAAAAACATTTCACACTTAATATTTTAAATTATTTTAAATCCCTCTTTTTAATTATGTTATAATAATATATAATGTTAAATATATAAGTGAGTACGCTAGGAGGCAGACTGATGGATGCATTTTTAATCTTAATGGTATGTATTGCGTTTTTAACTGCAATTTTAACTGCTTGCCGTGAATCTGAGTGGGGTTACAAAGACGACGGCGAAGAAAGAATCAAATAATTTTTTCTGAAATTAAAACAACCAGTCCGTTTGGACTGGTTGTTTTTTGGTTTACTGGCCGAGATAGCCCTGCTTCTTGACGACTTCGTCTACATCAAGGCGCTGCTTTTTATTAAGCATGCCGATGACCTGGTCACTCCAAGTATCTTCTCTCTTGCCGCCTGTACGCTGTTTGTAGTATTCACTGATACGTTCGTCGTACTTCTCGATATCCTCTTTCGTTTCATCCAGATTCTGATATGTGTTTTCATGATAGACCGCTTCAAACGGCAGACGCTCTTTAATGCTGCCCTCATGTGCAGGCACACCTGCCACCATGCCGAATAACGGGATGGTGCCTTCCGGCAGTTCAAGAATCTCAATCACTTTTGCCATATCATTTCTGAGCGAACCGATAAAGCAGATGCCGAGCCCGATGCTCTCTGCTGCCACCGCAAGGTTCTGCGCTGCAAGTGTTGCATCGACTGTACCGACGATGAACTGCTCTGTCAGATGGAAGTTGATCGGTGCATCTTTCTCAATCGATAAATCTCTGTGCCTTCTGTAGTCGGCCACAAAGACGAAAAGATGTCCGTTGTTTTCAACATAAGGCTGCGTGCTGATTTCTTTCAGCGCCTGTTTCTTTTTTGGATCTGTTACTCCGATGATCGTATACGCCTGTACGTAACTGGATGTGCTCGCACTCTGTGCCGCTTCCACCAGCATCTTAATCGTTTCATCTGATAGTTTTTCTTCTGTAAATTTACGGATTGAACGGTGGTTCTTAAGTAAGTCTATAACTGCATACTGATCCATGTTGTAAAGTTCCTCCTAAATAAGTTCTGGATAATCCTGCTGTCTCAACGCTTCATATACCAATAACATTGCGGTGTTTGCCAGATTCAGCGATCTGACGTCCGATGTCATGGGCACCCTTAACAATGATTCATTATACTTATCTTTCACCCAGTCAGGCAAGCCGCTTGTTTCACGGCCGAAAACGAAGTAATGATCTTCGTCGGTCTTCGAATAGTCCATTTCGGAATGAAACTTCTTTCCGAATTTGGACAGCATATAATAATTCCCCGGGTTCTGATCGAAGAATTCTTCTATGGAATCATAATAATGAATGTCTACAAATTCCCAGTAATCAAGACCTGCGCGTCTGACCATCTTCTCTTCGACACTGAAACCGAGCGGTTTGATCAGATGCAGTGTTGTATCTGTTGCTGCACATGTGCGTGCAATATTCCCCGTATTCTGCGGGATTTCCGGTTGAAATAATACGATGTGATTTGGCATGACTGTTTCCTCTCTAACGACTGACTTCCTGAATGCCTTTCAGCATTTCCTCTTTTACTTCTGAATCCTGCTCCTCCGGATATCTCTCATTGATGTATCCGACGGCTTCGCTGCCTTGTATCTGACCGATTGCCCAGTAGGCTGTCCCTTTGATCATCGGTCTCGGGTCATTTTCTGCAACTCGTTTCAATGTATCCACTGATGATTCTTCCTTGAAATGTGCCAGGGCAATTATAGCATTTCTCTGAATCGGCTTCTTCCCTCTCCAGACACCTGCAAGGTGGCCGTACTTATCCTTGAAATCCCTGTTGGATATTTCAAGCAGCGGTTCCAGTTCCGGCTTTAATATTTCCGGCTCCAGCATAATGTCTTCATGATGGTCCGTGTTGATGCCTTTATTTCTCGGACAGACCTGCTGGCAAGTATCACAGCCGTACAGACGGTTGCCGATTTTGGAACGGTACTCGTCCGGCATCGAGCCTTTGATCTGAGTTAAAAATGAAATACATTTGTTCGAGTCGAGCTGTCCGTTGCCGACCAGCGCCCCTGTCGGGCATCTGTCGACGCATATATTGCAGTCTCCGCATGAGTCGATCAGCTCCTCATCCGGCGGAAACGGATAGCTGACAATCATCTCCCCCAAATATGAATACGTGCCGACATTCGGATTGATGACGAAACCATTTTTTCCGATAAATCCGAGTCCGCTTCTTCTCGCCACTTCCCGGTCACTGAGCACTCCTGTATCCACCATCGACTTCGTCTCAATGTCGGGGTTCAGTGACTTGATGTATGCTTCAAGCTTATTGAGCCTTTTATTTAACAAAGTATGGTAGTCCATGCCCCACGACGCCCGGGCGAATATACCGCGGCGGCTGCCCTTCCTACCCTTCGGTGCATCCGGCAGCTTATTCGGATAACCGACCGCAATCGCAATGATACTCTCGGCATTCGGCAGACTGGCCTTAGGGTTGGTGCGCTCTTCCACACTGCCCTTTTCAAAGCCGGATGCGAACCCTTTATCCAGGTAATCGATGAGCTTGGCCTTATATTCCACGAAAGGCTCAGCGTGTGTAAAGCCGATTTCATCTATGCCGATACTGTGTGCATAATCGATTACTTTCTGTTTGAATTCATGACGGTCCATGAAAATCCTCCTTTCATTGTAATTTATGTCGATAAAGTGTAATATTAAATTAATCATATTCGAAGGAGTGATCGAGGCCGATGGAGTAAATTATCCTTTTCAACTGACATATCCATGCTTATTTTTTGATGCAGAAAATGTCGGATCAGGATAATTCCATGCCTAACTCCACTCAACAATATGGATAATATTGTGCTTTATAATGCATATTATTATAACATATATAGGCTTGTTATCCCTGATTCGATTTATAAAATCGGGGGTTTTTTTATGCTTAAAATTCAAAATCTGACTATAGAAATCACTGGAGAAACACTGCTTGAGGCAGATGATCTGAACGTACAGGAACATAAGACCATCGGGCTGATCGGCATAAACGGCAGCGGCAAGACCACACTGTTCAACCATATTCTTTCCGAGCCTGAACGCTACACCGATGACACCATCCAGCTCATCCCGCAGATCAAAGACAGTGATATTGAAAAAAGCGGCGGCGAAACGACGAGGCTCTATCTGGACCGGACGTTAAACCGCGACGCCGGCATCCTGCTGCTCGATGAGCCGACGACCCATCTCGATGAACAGAATGTGGAGTCACTCATCAGCAAATTGAAGCACATCAATAATATTAAAATTATCGCTTCCCATGACCGCGGGTTCTTAAACCGCATCGTGGATGAAATCTGGTCGATTGAAGATCAGACAGTCAAAGTATATCCCGGCAACTACGATAAATATAAAGAGATGAGAGACCATCAGTTCGAGCGCGCTCAGGAAGAACATAAGCAGTACGAGAATAAAAAAGCACAGCTTGAAAACGCGGTGGAAAATAAAAAGAAGCAGGCTTATCAGGCAAATCGCGTAGACGGAAAGAAAATGGAGACACCCTACTACAACAAGCAGCAGAAAAGACTGCACCAAGTCGCTAAAGGCATGCAGTCGCGGCTTGATCAGCTGGAAAAGAAAGAGAAACCGCGCGTGAAGAAAGAAGTGAAGTTCCATACCCAGAATATGGATTCACTCGGACAGAAGACGATTATCAGAATCGAACACGAAAATATTAAACGCGATAATAGACATATCATTGAAGATGGGTCTTTATTCATAAAAGCCGGTGAAAAAATCGCAATTACGGGGTTGAACGGCAGCGGCAAAACCACACTGCTCAATCACATCCATGAAAAATATAAAGACTCGACATTGAAAATCGGATACTTCTATCAGCAGTTGGAATCGCTGGACAATAAAAAGACGATTATGGAAAACGTCTCTAAGACCAGTCTGTATGATGAAACGACGGTAAGGACGGTGCTCGCAAGGCTCGGCATCAAACGCGAAGCCGTCCATAAAAAAGTCCATGTCATCAGCGGCGGTGAACGTGTGAAAGTCCAGCTCGTCAAAATACTGCTGTCGGATATCCAGGTGCTGATGCTGGATGAACCGACGAATTTCCTCGATATTCATACACTTGAAGCTCTGGAGGAAATGCTTGAAAGCCATCCTGCCACCATCATCCTGGTCTCCCATGACAAAGTGCTGAGAGATAGTGTCACCGACATCGAATATGCAGTCAAAGACGGCAGACTGATCAGTGACCAGAAGGCATCGCCCATCGATGACACGGAGGAAGAATTGATGATTCTCGATAATAAAATCGCTGAAATCCTTGGAAAGTTATCCATCGAACCGAGTGAAGCGCTGGACCGGGAATTCCATCATTTAATTCAGGAAAAACGGGTATTGAAAGATAAGGCTAATGAAAGGAGACAGCAATAATGCTTAAAATTAAAAGAGTATATGATGATATTTCACAGCAGGACGGTAAACGTGTTCTCGTTGACGGCGTGTGGCCGAGAGGCATCAAGAAAGAAGATCTTGAACACGATGAATGGATGAAAGATATTGCACCGTCGACAGATCTCAGGAAGTGGTTCGATCACGATGCCGACAAATGGGATGAATTTAAGAAGAAATATAAAAAAGAACTGAAAGACCATAAAGAAGATCTGAAGCAGTTGAAAAAAGACTCTGACGGTCATAATGTGACACTGCTCTTTGCAGCAAAAGACGAGGAACACAATCAGGCAGTCGTAATCAAGGAATACGTTGAAAATATGTAAATGCAAAACACCCGATTTCAAAATGAAATCGGGTGTTTTTATGTTAGTTATTCAACGAGAAAACTGCCATCACCTGACTCACGGTTTTTTCTAAATTAAAGCTCGTCGTACTGCTTTTCATCGCTTCTTCTAAAGATACCGGGGAGTGCTGGATAGAAAAGATTGCGTTCAGATCATGGTTCACCAGTTCGTAGGCATCATTTGTCACACTGCCGCCAAAAGCAATGATGGGCACCCCATATTTTTCAGCTGACTTTGCAAGTCCCGCAGGCACTTTGCCCATCGAAGTCTGCACATCAAGCTTACCTTCGCCGGTTATAATCATATCCGCACGCTTCATTTCTTCCTCCATATCCAAAAGGTCGATAACAAGTCCGATACCTGACTCAAGACCCGCGTTCAAGTAACCGTAAAATGCTGCACCGAGTCCGCCGGCTGCACCGCCGCCCTCAACTTTTGATATATCGGCATTCATCTGTTTCTCAGTCACTTCAGCAAAGTTTTTAAGTCCGTCATCCAACTGTGACAGCATCTTATCCGTCACCCCTTTTTGAGGACCGAATACATAAGTCGCGCCTTCAGGGCCGTATAACAGATTATTAACATCGCACGCCACCCTGAAATGGCAGTCATCATATTTAGAGGCTTCCGAGGTTTTTATTATTTTATCGATTTTGGACAACGAACCGCCGCCCCGCTCAATCTCTTTACCCTCCGAGTCTATAAATTGATATCCAAGTGCCTGAAGCATCCCCGCGCCGCCGTCATTGGTCGCACTGCCGCCAAGCCCGATGATGAACTGTCTCGCACCCGCTTCATAGGCGTGTTCAATCATCTCACCGACACCATACGTCGTCGCTCTGTATGGATCCAGTTCGTCTTCTGCCAATAACGGAAGTCCGCATGCTTCAGCGACTTCAATGACGGCCAGATTTTCATCTTCGACGCATCCGTATTCAACCTCAATCATATTACCGAGCGGCCCGGTAACAGACACTTTCCTTATCTCCCCTTTCAGACCATCGATCAATGCCTCTGTCGTTCCTTCTCCGCCGTCCGCCATGACGTATGTCTTTATATCTGCATCTTCAAACACTGTTTTTATCCCTTTTGAAACCGCATGATTCGCATGCTGTGAAGAAAGACTCCCCTTAAAAGAATCCATGCCTACAATGATTTTCATAACCTTCTCCCCTATCTGACTTGAAACATTTAATTATGCCTTATCAGTAACAGGCGCAAGATTTTCAATAATTGCGTTTGTTACATCTTCAGTGTCATAATTCCCGCCAAGATCTCTAGTTAAGATTCCTTTTTTAGTAGTTGAACGAATTGCTTTGTGAAGTTCTGCCGCTTCATCTTCCAATCCGAAATGATCTAACATAAGTGAAGCACTTTCTATTGTGCCTATAGGGTTCGAGATACCCTGCCCTGCAATATCCGGTGCTGAGCCATGTACGGATTCAAACATACTCGGCGTACGGCGTTCCGGGTTGAGGTTCGCACTTGATGCAATTCCCAAACTTCCTGACATCGCACTGCCCAAATCTGAAAGAATATCTGCAAAAAGGTTGGAAGCGACAACAACTTCTAGATCTTCAGGATGCATGATAAATCTTGCAGCCATTGCATCTACCAGATACTGGTCCGTTTCAACATCAGGATATTCTTTGCTTACACGTTCAAATACTTCGTCCCATAAAACCATACCATATTGCTGCGCGTTGCTTTTAGTTACGCTTGTCACTTTCTTACGTTTTCTTGTACGTGCAAGATCAAATGCAAAACGGATGATTCTCTCAGTTCCCTTTTCAGTGAATAAAGAACTTTGAACTGCAACTTCCTGCCCGCCTTCACGTCCATCGAAGTTACGGCCGCCAATTCCTGAATATTCACCTTCAGAATTCTCTCTTACAAGTATCCAGTTTAAATCATCGGCATCTTTATGTGTGATTCTTCTAGGCACTCCGGGTAAAAAATCTACAGGTCTGATATTTGCCCACTGGTCCAATCCCTGACAAATCGCCAAACGCAGACCCCATAAACTTATATGGTCAGGCACTCCCGGATAACCGACAGCACCGAAGTAGATTGCATCATATTCACGCATCTTTTCTACACCGTCATCAGATATCATTTTACCGTGTTCTAAATAATATTCACAGCCCCAAGGGAAATAATCATATTCAAACTCAAACTTTCCATTTGATTCTTCCGCCAGATGATCAAGTACTTTAATACCTGCCTCTACCACTTCAATACCGACACCGTCACCTGGGATTACTGCTATCTTGAACTTTTTACTCATTATAAAAATCCTCCTCTGTTTTAATTAATTCCATATTACAATAACGTATTCATTAAAGTCAAATAAAATATTTATATAGCTATTTTTATAATATATTTGACAATAACGTATTCATTGTTTAATCTATTAGATATTAGTTCAGAAATTTATCAATAGTTTGTATTTTGGAAGCGTTAACAGAATAAGGGGGATTTAATATATGGAATTACTTAAAAGTATCTGGAATTTGATGTGGGCATGGGACAGACAGGTAAGGAATTTCTTTAAGTTTACAATCAGTTTATTTACACCAGGCAATAAGAATAATGTCGTTAAAGATTATGAAAACTTTAAGGTGCCGTCCAAGGCGAATCGTCCGCCGTCATATTCTATGCCGCAAAAAATAGGATTGGTTTTAGGACCTCTGCTTTTTGCGATGATAAAGATTTTACCGACACCCGATGCGATGCCGGAAGAAGCAAATACAGTATTAGCTGCTATTCTATGGGTGGCAACATGGTGGGTCACTGAAGCCATACCGATACCAGTGACATCTTTACTGCCGATAATACTCTTTCCACTCGGAGGTGTTATGGAGACAGGCGATGTTACTACAAATTACGGTGATTCTTTAATCTTCCTATTTGCAGGGAGTTTCATGATTGCTCTATCAATGGAGAAATGGGATCTGCACAGAAGAGTGGCATTATCGATTATCACTTTTATAGGAACAAATCCTAATATGATAATACTCGGTTTTATGATTGCGACTGCTTTTCTATCAATGTGGATATCAAATACAGCAACAACGATGCTGATGATACCGATAGCACTTGCAGTAACTAAACAATTTGCCGATCAATTAAAAGAAAGCGGCACTCTGGAAAATCCTGCAGACACAGCACCCGGCAATTTTAAATTTGGAACAGCATTGATGCTTGGTCTCGCCTACTCTGCCACCATAGGCGGCTTCGGGTCTCTGATCGGAGCACCTGCAAATATCATACTGGCAGGAACTTTAAATAACCTGTACGATTTAGAGATTACATTTGCCAACTGGCTGCTGTTTGGCTTGCCTTTAGTTTTAGTTCTTATTCCACTTTTATGGCTATATTTAACCAAAGTGGCATTCCGCATGAACATAAAAGGTATACCCGGAGGAAGAGATTTAATAAAAAAAGATCTTACTGCACTGGGTAAGATGTCTTACGAAGAAAAAGTTGTACTGACTGTTTTTGGTTTAACTGCATTAGCATGGATTACCAGAAGCAATATTTTGAATAATTTTATACCGCTTCTGGATGATGCACTGATTGCTGTAATTGGAGGGGTTTTATTATTTTTAATCCCTGCTAAAAACAGAGAAGGTAATATTATGGATTGGAACACCGCTTTAAAACTGCCATGGGGTATTTTATGGCTCTTCGGCGGCGGACTTGCTCTTGCTTCAGGCATAATGAACTCCGGATTGGATGAATGGATTGGCAGTTTACTGGGTGCGTTTGAAAATATGCCGACAATCATTGCGATTGCTCTAATAGTTGCAACTATAACTATAATGACGGAATTCACCTCCAATACCGCGACATCAACAATGGCTTATCCTATAGTTGCAGTCGTAGCAGTATCACTTGGAATGAATCCGATATTACTTATGGTGGCAGCAAATATGGGGGCGACATTCGCTTATATGTTCCCGGTAGCAGCACCGCCTAACGCAATCGTATTTGGGACCGGATATGTAAAAATGAGCAGTATGGCACTGACCGGAGTCTGGCTGAACTTAATTTCGATTATAATATCTGTACTGATAGTCTATTACTATGTGCCAATCGTCTTTAAAGGCTTGATAGAAGCATTTTAGACATCAGGTATTTCTAACGTTCGTAAAGTAATATATAATGAGTATATTAGTATGAGTTAAGGATTGATTATATGGCACAGCGTAAAAATAACTCACCTTTAGAGGAGATAACCAATGATAAGATTTTAAAAGATTTAAAAACTTTTGTTGATCGAATGAATAACCTGGATTCTCTCAGACTGCCTCAAAGGGCATACACCATCATCAGACATGCAATCAGAAATTTAGTATTGCCTCCGGGTAAAACTATTTTGGAAAGAGAAGTTGCCGAGACTTTGGGGATGAGCAGAACACCTGTCAGAGAGGCGTTAGTCAGGCTCGAAATGGATGATGCGCTTGAATTGATACCAAGACGCGGTTTTTATGTCGCAGAAATCGAAATAGATGATTTGAATGATATTTATCAAATGAACGCCGCATTGGACGGTCTTGCAATTGAAATTGCCGCATCAAATATCGATGATAAGGAAATAGACAGCCTGGAGGAAATAGTCAATCAGCAGGAGATAATGCTTGAAGAAGGAAAAATTAAGGAATGGGCAAAGTCAGATGATGAATTTCATTATCGTATAATAGAACTATCAGAAAATGACAGTCTGAATAAAGTGCTGGATATATATTCTGATAAACTTTTCAGAGCGAGATTGTATACGATTGATCACAGACCTAATCCAAGGCGATCTATCCTGGAACATAAAGCTATGATTTCATGTTTAAGAGCACAGGATGGAAAAGCTGCAAGAAATGTCATGGAATCTCACAGAAAACGTGCACACAAAGAAATTATAAAAGCTCTCGAAGTTATCAATCGGGGTGAATAAATATTAGAAAAACGGTCAAGATGAATTAATCACTCATTTTGACCGTTATTTTTTATACGATATTCACTTAGATACTTATCAAACTTTCTTTCTGCCCGTTGTCTTGAATTTAATCTCTATTACTTAAGCAATTCCACACCACGTTCATAGTCTTTCTGCCAGACGTCTTCAGGCACCATATTCCCGCCTGTACTCCAGACAAGATGCGTCCCCGTAGTCATATCCGGCCGTTCCTCCTGCAGCCTGTATCCGCCGGCCATACCGGCAAGTGCCGACGGCTCGAGTTTCATCTGCTCTGTATCCCATAACTTCGCGAGCATTTTATACAATACATCATCATGAACGGTATAAAATCCTTCAATCATCTCCTCCACGGTCTTGCCGATGAACTTTGACGGTCTGCCGACAGCAAGTCCGTCAGCAATCGTCACATTATCCAGCCCGATATCACGCACGGATATTTCATCATGCTTACCGCTCATCACCCCGAGCAGCATGCAGGGTGAATTCACCGGTTCAGCAAATACCGGATGGACATCACCCCCGAACACTTCTTTCAGTCCGAAAGTGATGCCGCCCGGTGCACCGCCGACCCCGCACGGGAGATATACATATAATGGATTGTCCGCACTGACTTCAATCCCTGCTTCTGCCAATTGATGTTCCAGTCTCAACGCACTGACCGCATAACCTAAAAACAGCGTTTCAGAGTCTTCATCATCTACAAAATAAAAATCTTCACGCTTCATGGCTTCATCTCTGCCGGCTTCTACCGCCTTGCTGTAATCATCTTCGTGCTCTATCACATTGACACCATAATCCCTGAGCAACGTCTTTTTCCACGCTTTCGCATCAACAGACATGTGAATGTCCACTTTAAAACCCAGCTCTGCGCTCATAATGCCTATGCTTAAGCCTAGGTTACCCGTTGAGGCACAAACGACCGTATACTGGCTGAACATCTCTCTGAAGCGCTCTAACGCGAATTGGGCATAATCCGCATCCTTATCGATCAGGTCGTGCGCTGCTGCCAGTTCTTCTGCATACTTCAGGATTTCATATATACCGCCGCGGGCTTTCACCGAGCCGGAAATCGGCAGTATGTCATCCCGTTTAATATACAGCTTACCTTTTAAGTCTTTTCCTTCAGCTTCATTTAAATCATCCTGCATATTTTCAATCCGCTCAACAGGAGATTCAATAATCCCGCCGCTGTTTTTCGTTTCCGGAAACACTTGTTTTATCAGCGGCGCAAACTTCACCAGTCTCTCTTCAGCCGCCTGAATATCTTCAATAGTAAATCCGCTGTTTCCGGCAGTATGATCATAAGCGTCATATTTGTCATTCAGCCAGAACACTTCAGTCATATCTGATAACCGATTTAAAATTACCTCGTTCATATTATCCCTCCGAATTAAAAAAAAGAGTAAGCTCAGCCTACTCTTAATCTTCTACATATTCAAACATCTACTTATTTACTTTCCATCGCATTCCTGATGCGTGATGGAATCATAACTACAGCTGCTGTCATATCCTCAGGGCGAAAAGTCTTATCGATGCATTCATCAAAAAACTCAAGATGCTTCTCATCAATCTTCTGATTGGTCACTTCATCTGTGCCGTTCATCTGATCTTCCTGCACGCTGTACCAATATAAATATTCAACATTGTTGAATTTCTCTCTGAATATAGTCTCGACGTACATCTTTTCCCCTTCCAGGTTCATCAGTACATCGTCCATATTTTCATGCATATACTCTATCCATGCATCCACGCGCTTGCCTTTACCTTCTTTAACACGAAATTTCGTGAGCTCCACTCTCATCGATTTCACCTCTCCAGTATTTGATACAACAAAACACCTTATCGCTCAATTAACGTCAACTGTTTCAACATTCGAATGTATCACTCGTGAGCTACCATTAAATATGTAATAATATATTAAAAAGGATGTTTATATGAAATTAATTTTAGCTTCATCTTCACCGCGCAGACAAGATTTACTGAACCAGGTCAACGTCGATTTTGAACTGCGAAAGCAATCGGCAGATGAATCAAGAGTAACCATAACAAAACCGGTGGAGAAAGTAAAGGCCCTTGCGAAAATAAAGTCCGATGTGACGGAAACATTCGAAGGAGAAGTTGTCTTAACCGCTGATACCGTTGTATCGAAAGACGGAGTCATTTATGAAAAACCACAGAACAAAGACCACGCCTACCAGATGATCAAAGAATTCAGCGGCGCGACACATCAAGTCCACACCGCCTGTATGCTCCGTTCATTACACGATGAAAAGATGATCGTTTCTAAAACTGAGGTGACTTTTTACGATTTAACTGAACAAGATATTGAAAATTACTTACAAACCGATGACTTTTCCGACAAAGCAGGCGGATATGGCATCCAAAGCCACGGTGCCGTACTCGTCAAAGAAATCAAAGGTGATTATAATACAGTCGTCGGACTGCCGCTTGCAGAAGTCGTCCGTGAATTAAAAAAATGGCGGGAGTGATTACTTCTCTCCCTGCCATTCTCCGTAAAATTGATTGAGATACTCTTCCATGAAACGATGACGCTCTTCAGCGAGCGCTTTAGCGGTGTCGGTGTGCATCAGATCTTTCAGTTTAAGCAGTTTCTCATAGAAATGATTGATCATCGTATTTTGATCCTGACGATACTCTTTTGCGGTCATATCTGATCTTGCATCCATTTCCGGGTCATGCATTTCATGATTTTTTGCGCCGCCGAATATAAATGTTCTTGCGATACCGATGGCACCGAGTGCATCCAGCCTGTCCGCATCCTGGACAACCTTATCTTCAATACTTCTGACTTTGAACTCATTATTCCCGCCTTTAAAAGATACAGCCTGCATCGCATACAGTATGCTTTCGACAACCGCTTCTTCAATGGCGAACTCCCTCAAATAATCTCTCGAATCTTCAACTGCATGCTCGCTTTTATTCAGCTTGTCATCAATTGTATCATGCAGCAGACTTGCGACCGCAATGATGAAATGGTCACCGCCTGCACTTTTCTGAATGTGCAGGGCATTTCTGTACACTCTCATCACATGGTGAAAATCATGTCCGGTTGAATCACCCGCATGAAAATCTTCAACATACTTCTTCACTGCACTGATAATTTTTTCTTCTTCCATATAGATTCCTCAACATTTCTCATGAAATTTATAAAGTCCTTTAAATTGAAAATACCACACCCAAAGGGTGTGGTAAAGGTTATATCACTATTACTGAGCTTCCTGGAACTGCAGCTCAAGGTTAACTTTAACGTCTTTACTTACAAGAACGCCGCCTGTTTCAAGTGAAGCGTTCCAAGTCAGGCCGTAGTCTTCACGGTCGATCTGGAATGAACCTTCGAAACCATGTACAGTTCCGCCGCCCATAGGGTCTTTGCCCTGGCCGTTATATTCCATTACGATTGTTTCTTCTTTAGTCACATCTCTGATCGTCAGGTCACCAGTCACTTTGTAAGAGTCACCTGATTTTTCGATTTTGTTTGAAGTGAAAGTGATTGTCGGGTACTTCTCAGTATCAAAGAAATCTTCTGACTGAAGGTGGCCGTCACGGTCACCTACTCCAGTGTTGATAGTTGCTGCGTTAGCTGAAGCTGTCAGCGTCGCATTTTCAAAGTCTTCCATTGAGTCTGTATCGATTTCGATTGAATACTCATTAAAAGTACCTTTTACTTTAGTCACCATCATGTGTTTTACTGAGAACTCTACTTCCGAGTGAACGTTATCTGCTACAAATTTAGTCATTATTAAGAAAACCTCCAAGTTTTAATGTAATCTCTTTTGCTCTATATTTATAATAGTACACTTGGTTACTAAAAGCAAGTAGGAAACTTAAAAAAACTCTAAACCGAAGTATTATTTTACACAGGAATAAGTAATCGCTCTTCATAACACCCGTTTAAGGGTTTTTGACATTATTATGGTCACTCAGCTTATTGAAGAATTTTATAATTTCTTCATTCATATCATCAACATTTTCCGTGTGTAAAAATTGATGCCCTTCATTTTCATAAGCGATAAACTCTACGTCTTTGCCATGCTGCCTCATCTTCTCATACATCTGCTCGGATTCGGTATATGGCACCCTGACGTCATGTTTCGAATGGAATATTCTTAACGGTGCCTGGATCGCCGCAGCATTCTCAAGCGGTGCGATACGCTTCATGAATTTATCATCTTCACCGATAAAGCCGTATTCATGGGAACGGAGTGCCCTCCGCCACTTCGAAGTATTTTTAAGCAGCGTCTTCAGATGCGAGATGCCGACGATATCCACCGCCCCTTTCCACAATTCAGGATACTGTGTAACAGATAATAGAGTGATGAAGCCGCCGTAGCTTCTCCCCATTATGAAAGTACGCCCATCATCAGCCCCCTGGGCATCGATTAAATGCTCCCTCAAATAAACAACATCCCTGACCGCATCCAGCCGCTTCTCCTTATCATCCAGACCGATATAAAATTTATGATAGCCGGTACTGCCACGGATGTTCGGCACCGCAATCTGATAACCTTCTTTATATAATTTATAATACAGTTCGTTAAATTCTGGCCTCGCCTGTGATTCCGGACCGCCATGAATATTGATGATGGTTTTGATGCCGCTTCCCTCCTGGTCGTATAAATAATACGGAACATCCAAATCATCAAATGATATATATGTGCCTGTTGATATGGAGAAACCGGTTTCAATGGACGGGTTGCCGAACAACTTTTCAAGTGATTCGTTATTCAGGTCATAGCGGTAGAAATGATGAGGCTCTGACATGCCTGAATATAAAAAGTAAAGATGGTCTTTATTTTTCTTGAATGAATGGATGACCCCTTCAAAAGGAAGTTGCACCTCCGTCAATAATCGCTCGTTTATCTCATATTTATAGAGGCGGGAAAAACCATTTTCATTCAATGTCAGGTAAGCCGTATTTTTTTCAGATGACAAAGTAAAATGTTCTATATTCCATTTAAAATCTGTGATTCTTTCATAAGCCATCGTTTCTTTATTCAACGAATAAAGGTTTAAATAGCCATTGGTATAGTCACTGATGAAGATTGCCCGGTTGTCATCGATTGAAGTATAGTTTTTAAACCGGCCTTCCGGAAAAGGAAGTGATTGGATTTCGTTCTGAGCCATATCGTATAGGTAGATCTGCTGGTTGATGTTTGTTACGTCCTGGCTGATCAATAGACGGCCCTCATCATACTTGGATAAAACTTTAGTCGGCCTGTCGAATGTCTTCAACAGCTCGCCCTCACCGTCAAATGTGGAGGCATAAAGTTCGAAAAATCCTTTATCCTGGTGATTTCTCAAGTAGATGATTCTGTCATTGATCGTTGTGCCGTAATAATGGTAATGTTCCGGTGAGTCAGTGAGAGATATATTTTTATCTGCCAGCTTGAATTGCTCCCTTTCATTACCGTTAAAGTCTGTCGATATTATCAAGTGGTTGTCTGCAAACCAGTATTTTCTGACATTCTGTTTTTCGTCTGTCACCTGCTCTGTGGAACCATCATTCAGATTATACTTATGAAGTTCTCTTTTCCCGGTCTCGTCACTGATAAAATATAAATGGTCACCCTTAATCTTCATGTTCAAATACTTTACAAAATCTGACACCGTTATCACTCCTTTTGTATCTATAATACAAAAATACCCCAAACCTCTTCTCTTTGAAAGGTTTAGGGTACAAGCATCAGAAACTTTCTACTTTTCCTTCTGTAATTCTACGTTCGAGGAGTCTGTCACCGACGTAGATATAAATAAGTCCTGTTTCGAAATCAGTGAAATTTGATTTATAATATACTGCTTCATAGTCATAATCATCATTAATATTATCCACTATCATATAAGCACCGTCGATTTTTTTAAGAAAAACTCTCTTACCTGATGCATAATCAAAGAAATCATTATCCACTGCAAGGTTGAACGGAATGAAAGTTAGGAAAGTCTGTGGCATTTTGGACAATATATAACTCGACAGTGAACCCTGGAGAATAAGATCCATCAATTGTTCTCTGTCTTCCCCGATAATCAAGTGGTCCGTTTTCTTTTTCTGGGCATATTGAACTGCTTTTTCAAATGCATATTTAGGTACAGTTTCAATAATATCGAGGTTACAACCTAATTCTTCAGCACTGTTTTTAATCAGCTGGAAGTCTACTTCCTTATTGTACTTTAACTCATTGGAACTGATGTCGACAACAAGAACATTCAGGTTATCATCATTTTGAACCAACTCCAGGGCGTGCTTGACCATGCTCTCACCTTGAATACCATATTCAATTACAATTGTAACGTTTTTACCCATAACAAGTCTCCTCTGATCACAGATATGATATAAGTATGATTATAACATCTTGTCATAGAATTGATATATTTTATATTAATTTATTTATGATAATTTACAGCAATCTGTGTGCCGATTTTTGCGTTATTCTTAACAAGTTTAATATTTGTTTCCAAACTCTTGCCTTCAGTGCTCTCTACAACTTTACTCAGTAGGAATGGCGTTGAGTCTTTTCCATGGATACCCTTTTCCTGAGCTTCTTTAACTGCATCACCGATGATGCCGTCAATATAATTTCTGTCCATTGCATCTTCTTTTGGAATCGGGTTTGCCACTACAATGCCGCCGTGCAGTTCCAACTCATATTTTGTCTTCGCAATCGATGCAATCTCTTCAGTTGTGTCACTTGAAGCATTGAGCCCAATGCCGCTTTCACGTGTGAAGAATGCCGGCAATTCATCCGTCTGGTAACCGATAACCGGCACACCTTTTGTTTCAAGGTATTCCATTGTCTTATCAAGGTCCAGGATTGATTTGGCACCTGCACAAATGACTACGACATCAGTCTGTGCAAGTTCTTCCAAATCTGCTGAAATATCCATCGTTTCTTCCACACCTCTGTGAACGCCGCCGATGCCGCCTGTAACGAAGAAACGGATGCCCGCCATCTCTGCACAGATCATCGTTGATGCCACTGTTGTTGCCCCCAGCTGTTTTGTTGCGATCACCTGAGCCATATCTCTTCTGGACACTTTGGCTATACCATCTGTGTTGCCCATGATTTCAAGTTCTTCATCGGTTAATCCGATTTTGATCATACCGTCTATAATTGCAATCGTTGCCGGTACCGCTCCATTATCTCTTACAATCTGTTCAACTTCTTTAGCCATTTCGACGTTTTGAGGATATGGCATACCGTGTGAAATAATTGTCGATTCCAATGCCACAACCGGCTTATTCTCATCTAAAGCTTTCTGTACTTCTTCTGTAATGCTTAAAAATTGTTTCATTTTATTTCCTCCAGGTTTTTTAATAATTGATGCTCATCCAGGTCTTGTCTGACTGTATAGCTTGTTTCTATCGTTTTTCTGCTGTTGATCATACCCAGTTTAATCGTGTCTTCTATATCTACACCCTTCAGCCATCCGTATACAACCGCTGCAGAGAAGGAGTCACCTGCGCCCGTAACATCTGTTACTTTATCCGATTTCTCTATCTTGTGGAGTGTAGCCTCCCGTTCACTGCTGTATACAAGCGAACTCGAGCCATTTGTCACAATGACATTTTCCACACCGGCATTGTTCCATTTACGCGCAGCTTCTATTAAATCGTCTTCCGTTTCTATCTTCATGGTGAAATACGCTTCAGTTTCATCCCTGTTTACAATCATCCAGTTCACAGCATGCAGATTGTGCGGCAGATTTTTCATCTTCGGTCCCGATACAGGGATGAGGACCACTTTAATATCATGCTTCTCGGCATATGCACATAAAAATTCGAGAGATGCTCTCGGGATATTCAAGTCGGCAATAATACATTTCGCACGTTTAAGTATGTAAGTATTTTGAATCAGCACTTCAGGAGTCAGTTCATCATATACTTCCATATCCGCAAATCCGTATTCCATATCCCCAGTCTCGCTGATCAGCGCCGTATATGAACCTGTACTCTTATTACCGATCTGATGTACATAATCCAGATTGATGAACGGCGATGTCAAAGTTCTGATCGTATCCCACTCACTATCCACCCCACAAGCAGTAATAAGCGTCACATCCTGTGACAGACGGCCAAGGTTTTCACCGATGTTCCTCGCTACTCCGCCGATGGATTTAGTTGACTGAATAGGATTGGAAGTACCATGAATAAGTTGGTCTGTCACATAAAACTTACGGTCTACATTCGCAGCGCCGATACATACAATCGGATACTCATCATTCAAAACATAAGCCTTACCCTGAACATACTCTTTTTTAATCAGTCCGGAAATGATATTTGCCACCGTCGAGCGTGATAACCCGACCTTATCAGAAAGTTCCTGCTGGGATATAAAAGGATTTGCCTTTATATTATCCAAAACCATCTGTTCCTTCTCGTTCACATCCACACCTCCACAAAACATTTGTTTTAAATATAAACATTTGTTTATAATATAACACAAAGTGAGGAGATAAACAGTGATTTACTAAAAATAAAATGAAAAAAATTTATCCTCATCGCGTTAAAAATATTTTTGAAATTATAAAGTTTAATGTTGACCAATCAGGACTCTGTAAGTTATAATATTATTGTTGTCTTAAAATATTCCACATGCCACCATGGCGGAATTGGCAGACGCGTCGGATTCAAAATCCGATGGCCGTAAAGGCCGTGTCGGTTCGATCCCGACTGGTGGTACTACTTACCCTTGAAGTTTATACTTCAGGGGATTTTTTATTTTACCAGGAAGTTTTCCTTCTATAGAAAATACGGTTGGTGACTATTAAGTCACCAACCGTATTTTTTTGTAAATTGATGTAAAAGGCCTTCTCTCTCTTCATAAGTACTCCCTGGTACGTCAATACGTATAAGAACAGCCGGCCGGCTTGTATCGTTCATATAAGACCATTGTATTCATCCTGGAGTCTGCTTATATCATTAATCAAACCGATCAGGTAAGTCGATTATGGCAGTCTTATACTTATCCACTAATCTTTCATTATTATGAAATAATATAGAACAATTCAAAAAACCAGCTGCATATGCAGCTGGTTTCTATATAACAATTAATTTTAATTAATGAAACAATATAAAATAAAATGGAGCGGAAGATAGGATTTGAACCTATGTCTTGCTTCAGGTAGAAGCATGTTCTAAACACTAAACTACTTCCGCATATTAAAAGGGTGCTAAAGGCGCCAACCGGATTTGAACCGGTGATAGAGGATTTGCAGTCCTCGGCCTTACCACTTGGCTATGGCGCCAAAAAACTGGGCTGAAAGGATTCGAACCTTTGCATGACGAGACCAAAACCCGTTGCCTTACCGCTTGGCTACAGCCCAAAAATGGGGCGACCGATGGGTTTCGAACCCACGCATGCCGGAACCACAATCCGGTGTGTTAACCACTTCACCACGATCGCCATGGCAGGGGTAGTAGGAATCGAACCCACACCAAAGGTTTTGGAGACCTCTATTCTACCATTGAACTATACCCCTAGAATGGAGAGGGGCAGATTCGAACTGCCGAACCCGAAGGAGCGGATTTACAGTCCGCCGCGTTTAGCCACTTCGCTACCTCTCCATAAATGGTGCCGGCCAGAGGACTTGAACCCCCAACCTACTGATTACAAGTCAGTTGCTCTACCAATTGAGCTAGGCCGGCTATTTATAAAGGTGGTCCAGGACGGAATCGAACCGCCGACACAAGGATTTTCAATCCTTTGCTCTACCGACTGAGCTACTGGACCACAACTGTATTTTAATAAGTAAAAAATGGCGGTCCTGACGGGAATTGAACCCGCGATCTCCTGCGTGACAGGCAGGCATGTTAACCGCTACACCACAGGACCTTAATTGAAATCAAATAATTGCGGGAGTTGGATTTGAACCAACGACCTCCGGGTTATGAGCCCGACGAGCTACCGAACTGCTCCATCCCGCGATAATAATATTAAAAAATAATGGCGGAGGAAGAGGGATTCGAACCCCCGCGAGCGGTTAAGCCCCTGTCGGTTTTCAAGACCGATCCCTTCAGCCGAACTTGGGTATTCCTCCGTATGAAAATAAGTTAAAACGATGGTGGACCTTGCAGGACTCGAACCTGCGACCCAACGGTTATGAGCCGTTTGCTCTGACCAACTGAGCTAAAGGTCCGTATGGCGGTGGAGGGGATCGAACCCCCGACCTCACGGGTATGAACCGTGCGCTCTAGCCAGCTGAGCTACACCGCCGTGTCAAACTCAATAAATAATAATGGTGGAGACTAGCGGGATCGAACCGCTGACCTCCTGCGTGCAAGGCAGGCGCTCTCCCAGCTGAGCTAAGCCCCCATTATAATAAATAAGTAATAGTGAATCAAGTCGGGAAGACAGGATTCGAACCTGCGACCCCTTGGTCCCAAACCAAGTGCTCTACCAAGCTGAGCTACTTCCCGCTATAAACGCGCCCGAGAGGAGTCGAACCCCTAGCCTTCTGATCCGTAGTCAGACGCTCTATCCAATTGAGCTACGGGCGCAAAAAATATATGGTGCCGAGAACCGGAATCGAACCGGTACGGTAATTACTTACCGCAGGATTTTAAGTCCTGTGCGTCTGCCAATTCCGCCACCCCGGCAAACAGGGTAATGTAATATTAGTTGGAGCGGAAGACGGGATTCGAACCCGCGACCCCCACCTTGGCAAGGTGGTGTTCTACCACTGAACTACTTCCGCTTACTAATTAGAATAAATAATGGTGCGGGTGAAGGGAGTCGAACCCCCACGCTGTGAAGCGCTAGATCCTAAGTCTAGTGCGTCTGCCAGTTCCGCCACACCCGCATGAAACATGAGCCATAGAGGACTCGAACCTCTGACCCTTTGATTAAAAGTCAAATGCTCTACCACCTGAGCTAATGGCTCATTCTAATAATGAATGGTGCCGGCCAGAGGACTTGAACCCCCAACCTACTGATTACAAGTCAGTTGCTCTACCAATTGAGCTAGGCCGGCATTAAATGGTGGAGAATGACGGGTTCGAACCGCCGACCCTCTGCTTGTAAGGCAGATGCTCTCCCAGCTGAGCTAATTCTCCAAAATAGAATGGTACTATAAAGTTTTAATTATGTAAAGCACTGCCTGGCAGCGTCCTACTCTAACGGGACGTCAGTCCAACTACCATCGGCGCTGGAGAGCTTAACGACTGTGTTCGGCATGGGAACAGGTGTGGCCTCTCCGCCATCACTACCAGACAATGGTGCACTTGACGAATGCGACGATGTCACACTCAAAACCGGATAGAAGCAAATCAAAACATTCAAGTGTATTAACCTACACGGTACAAATCTTTGAATAAGTCGTCGATCGATTAGTATTCGTCCGCTGAATATGTTGCCATACGTACACGCCGAACCTATCTACCTCATCATCT
>NZ_JCANUC010000003.1:0-273591 GCF_059568765.1 Lacicoccus kunmingensis DSM 17847
AGCATCTAAGCATGAAGCCCCCCTCAAGATGAGATTTCCCCAATAGATCCCTCAGAGATGATGAGGTAGATAGGTTCGGCGTGTACGTATGGCAACATATTCAGCGGACGAATACTAATCGATCGACGACTTATTCAAAGATTTGTACCGTGTAGGTTAATACACTTGAATGTTTTGATTTGCTTCTATCCGGTTTTGAGTGTGACATCGTCGCATTCGTCAAGTGAACCATTGTCTGGTAGTGATGGCGGAGAGGCCACACCTGTTCCCATGCCGAACACAGTCGTTAAGCTCTCCAGCGCCGATGGTAGTTGGACTGACGTCCCGTTAGAGTAGGACGCTGCCAGGCAAACTTTTAGAGACCCTTTGCGGTCTCTTTTTTTATGGTTTAAACTAAAAATTTATATGTATCATTATTAAGAATGCCGGTCAAAGACAATTACTTTGATCGGCTTTGTGTTGTTATTTTTCCGATTTTCAACTTCTAATTTTGAAGTTAATATTCATCATTCTCACTTTTCGTATATTTTTACCAGCGTGTACATGATAATTTTTATGTGGTAACATTAAATGAATTTAAAATTATTGTCTGGGGGGAATAGCGATGGGATCTAAATCTAAAATAGCACTGATTTTAGGGGTGCTTGCGGGTATATTGTTACTGGCGGGTATAGGCGGCTTTGCTGCTTATCAATTCTTTGTGAACACGCCGAAGAATAGTTATCTTCTTGCTGAAAAAGGAGAAATTGATTATTTTACAGAAGTTATAGAAGATCGTTTTGAAAATGAATTGGAATGGTATGAGCAGACTCAGACCAATGCCGTGGAGTCGAGTTATACTTTGACTGCAGATGTTAATGACCCAAGCTTAAGCGATATGGGGCTTGAGCAGATGATTAACCAATCGGAAATCACTATGAAAACTCAGCTTGATAAAGAAAATGAATATTCATCAGCTGATATTTCAGGAGATATAACAGGTTTTGAATTTGAAGGTATATTTGGCTACATGGATGCTGATACAGCAGGTGTGACATTTCCATTTATCGAAGAGTATATCACTTTGAATGAAACCGATGCAGTTTCATTCTTTAACACTATTGAACCGGGGAGTATGGATGAGGATACAGAAGTTGATTATTCGGACTTCTTTACCAGCGGTTCTTTGAGTGAGGAAGATATAGAGTACATACAGGATGAATATACATCATTTATCCGCGAAGAGCTGCCTGATGACGCTTTCAGTTCCGAGAGTGAAGACATAACGGTAGGCGGAGAAGAAGTCAGTGCTGAAAAACTGACGATGGCATTGAGTGAAGAACAGATTCAGGAATTTTTAAGTCACTTGTATACGAAGCTTGCTGATGATGAAGAACTGGCTGAAATGCTCAGAGTGGAATTCATGGCAAGTACTTCTCCCGAAGAAGGAGAGGAACGCATCACTGATTTCAACGAGACATTGAGAGAAGCTGCTGAAGATGTTAAAGAGCAGGAATTTCCTGATGGTTTGACTTCAACAGTATGGACAAATGACGATCATATTGTTAAGCGTGATTTCAATGCAACATTTGTTGACTCAGGAGAAACCGTGCCAATTGAAATCACTGGTGAAAAAGTGGTGTCTGACGAAGGAGAAGAATATAACTATAAACTCTACTCTGAGGGCGAAGGCATCAATATAGAAGCAGCGCTGAATGAGTCTGAAGATGGCTCGAGTGACTATATCGAGTTCAGCGAGACCCTTAGCTCTGAAGTAGTCAGACTGGCAATGGACAAAACGACAGGAGACACGGATGAGACTAACATTCAGTTGGATTTCCCCGCAGGTTTCGAAGGTGAAACAGTATCGTTGTTCTGGGATATAGAGGGAACATATGAAGGCGATCAGATGTCAGGAAAGCATACATTATATGCGGATGACGGAGCGACTGTCTCAAAGGATAATTTCCAAGTAAACATTGACGTCACAGGTTCCACATTAAATGAAGTGGAAAAACCTGAAGCAGAAAGTACAGTTGATCTGGGCAGTATGGATGAACCGGAACTGGAGAGGTATTTCAATGAGTTCGGTGAGAAATTCACGGAATGGATAGGACAGAACTCAGCTGGCATGAATCAAGGATTTTAATAAAATGAATTGAAAGGGTGCATTAGCAATGAAAACATTGAAACATATATACGTTTTTATGGCTAATGACATCAATAGAATGAGGAGGAAGTGGCTATCACTTCCTCTTATTTATATTTCACCGTTAATATTTGTGGGACTGGTCATATGGATGGCATCATTATTTTTTATACCGGATGAAGAAGAACCGGTTTCTGTAGGTGTCGTCAACCTGGATGACAGTGATGAAACCAGTCAGATTGTGTCATTATTACTGGAAGCCACAGACATTGATGCGGGGCTCAATCTCGTCGGACTTGATGAGGCGGAAGCATTTAATCAGATTGAAGATGATGACATTGCTGCATACATCGTTTTCCCTGCGGAATTTTTCACCAAAATGATTCAGGGAGACGGGAGTCAGCTTAAAGTCGTCGGCAATCCAAACCGGATGCTGGAAAGTCATGTGGTCAATGAGATGATAGAGACAGTGGTCAGACATATCAGAAGTTCTCAGGCGAATATACTGACGATTAACGAATATGCTAAAAACTTTGGCATGGATGCAGAGGCGCGCGAAGAATTGATGCTGAATCAATTCATCAACTTTTTCCTGCAGACTTTATCAAGCGGGGCCATGATGGATGAGTCTGAAAGCACCCACCATATATCATCCGGCTATGAATATTTCATTGTCAACGGCATGTTTATCATCATAACGGTATGGGTTCTGATCACGCATCTGATCCTCATCCAGGATGTAAGGCCTGAACTAAGAAACAGAATGAAAATGTTCGGTGCCACATATATTTCTGAGGGTGCCGCTAAAATAATAATAACTTTTTTAATGACGTCTTTAATGAGTATTTTATTTTTATATATGGTTACCAGACTCAACGGTCTCTATACTATGGGTGAGAATTTTGTCCGGGTATTTGTACTGATCGGTTTATACATATTAGTGCTCACGATGATACTGCTGCTCATCGACTGGCTCATACCTTCATTTAAAGTGGATCTTCTGTCTAAGGTTGCGGCGCTGATCGCCGTATTGTTATTTGCGGGCGCGATAATACCGAGAATATATTTCCCAATATATATGGATGGCGTTTTTGATTATAGTTTCGGCTATCAGTCATTAAGCTGGATAGAAGATATTATGCTCGGCAGCCGGTTTTCATTTGAATCCGATGTCCTTCTTATTTCCATTCTTGTCTTATCGGCGCTGTTGATTGCTGCCGGCTTCTGGAAGGAGAGAAGACCCCAGTGAAAAAAATATTGATCACACGTTGGCTGCTGCTTAAGCCTGCACTTTGGAGAGTGCTGCTGTGGCTGTTTCTGCCACTGTTGCTGACCATTGTTATAACCGGCGCTGTCAATCAGACAAGTGATGATTTCAGAGTGCCTGTAGCCGTGGTCGTTGAAGGTGAACAAGGAGAAATAACAGATGATATTCTGAGTTCATTGGAAAGCAGTGAGTTTATCAGGCTTGATCAGTTTGAAGGCAGTGATGAAAATTATGTGCGCCATCAATTGGAACAGTATAATTATGACAGTGCTTTTATACTGACGGAAAATTTTGAAAGTAAAATATCTGATAACGATAGAGATGATTTAATAGAAGCGCATTATACAGACAGATCTTTATTTTATGTGCCGGTAAAAGAACAGCTGGCCTCGCTCATTCAGGAATATCTTGGAGCGTCGAGCGTCTATGAGGAAGTGTACTCGCTTCGTGATGAGTTCGCACCTGAGGCGCGCATTTCGGAACAGGAAATTGGCAATGCGATTGAAATCACCCAGGAAGAAAGCAATTTACTCACTCAGGAATTATCATTTCAGGATACGGAAGCCGCATATGATTATGAAGGGGTCTTGAATCCATGGATGATATGGGCATATACGACGATTATGCTGTCGATCTTTATGTTTGGTATGATTAATAAGGAGTATCACGGCAATATTTCCGACCGGTTCAAATTTACGACAATGTCACATCGGTCGTATTTATTATACAGCCTGACCATGTACACGTTCATTATGCTGTGTATCGATCTGCTGGCATATTTTCTGATCAATGGTATTTTTGATTCGAATATAAGTCTGATCGGCCTGTTTCTGTTCAGGATGTTCTGTAACATCATGGGTTTCATGCTGGCGGTGCTCGCCCGGAGTCCATTCGGTCTGTACAGGCTTGGCCTGATGGTGACGGTTGTATTGCTTTCACTGCACGCAGTGATGCCTCTTGCAGCGAATAGTGTGCAGTCGGCATATGAATACTTACATCCGGTGGAGTCTTTGATGACAGGGTCTGTTACTATCCTGCTGCCTGTTTTATTGTTGATGATTATCTTTTGGAAAGGACGTGATACTGTTGTTAAAAGTTGAAGCCTTGTATAAGAGTTATGGAAAAGATACAGTTCTGAAAGATTTCAATTTACAGGCGGACAGGGGAGAAATCATTGGTCTCGTCGGTGAAAACGGTGCAGGAAAGTCTACACTCCTCAGGATAATTGCAACATTGAACAGGCCGACGAGCGGAGAAGTTTATTTAGATGAGCACAGTTATAGAAAAAATTATAAAAAACTCAGGAAAAAAATAGGTTATGTGCCCCAGGAAGTAGAGTTGTGGGAAGAACTGACCGTCATGGAAAATATGCGTTTCTTTGCAGAACTTTCTCATGAAAATCGTTCAGTCCCTGATTTAAAAAAACTGCTGTCGGAGCTTCATCTCGAAAAATATGATACAAAAGTGAAACGCTTGTCAGGTGGTATGAAGCGGAAACTGAACTTGGCAATCAGTCTCATTCATGAACCGGAACTGTTGCTTTTGGATGAACCGACGGCAGGCATCGACCTGAAGTCCCGCATCGAAATAGGTAAGTTTTTAAAGGCACTGTCTGATAAAGGGACGTTGATTATTTATACATCACACGATATGACGGAAATCAAAGAACTATGTGACCGGACAATATTTATAGGGAAAGATCCATTTTATAAAAATATATTAACAGCTGATTAAAAAGGTGATGGAATGCGCTTAGTAAATAAGTTGAATGAATTAAGAAGAAGTGCGGCACTGTCCATGCATGTGCCCGGCCATAAAAATATGACTGTAGGGAACTTGGGCCGGCTGGACTGGACGGATGATATGACAGAAATTACAGGACTGGATGATCTGCATTCACCCGAGGATATTCTGCTTGAACTGAATGAATTTCTATCCGCTAAATATCCGGGATACCATGCACAGGCTGTGGTGAACGGTACGACCACGGGTATTTTATCCGCCATCTATGCCGTTAAAGATAAGGTGGATGGATTTCTGATTATCGATGATGCCCATAAATCTGTTTATCACGGTCTTGATCTTACCGGGGCATCGTATCAGAAGACATCCGCCGGTGATATATTAAAGTCGCCAGTTAAAAATAAAGCTCTCATCATTACATATCCGACTTACAGCGGCGACAGAGTGGAAAATTTGGAAGGAATCATTAAAGAAGCGGGAGTTGCAGGTGCCATTACCATAGTGGATGAAGCTCACGGTGCACATAATGATATCGCTCCGGGCTTCTTACCTTCAGCAATGAATTACGGTGCGGATATTGTTGTCCAGTCGTATCATAAGATGCTGCCCGCCCTCACTGGAGCATCAGTCGTGTTTACAAATGACCGGAAGCTGCACAGGACGATGATGAAATATATCGACTACTTTGAAACATCGAGCCCCTCCTATCTGATAATGGCATCGATTGAGCTTGCCCATCAGTTTTACAACGATTTTGTACATACTGAATTTTATGACAGAAGACGTGAAATGATAGATTATCTGAATGCGTTCGGTTTTATGGTCAAAGAAAGTGATGATCCCGCCAAAATCATTCTTAACAGAGAGGGGATATCGCCATATCAGTTATTTGAAATACTGGATGCGGCGGATATTTATTCAGAAATGGTGACGGATGAAGGTGTGTTATGGTGTCTGCCTTTGTTTCACCCGGGTCACAGCTATCCGCTGGGTTTATTGTTTGAAAGGTTGAAGAAATTATCATTTAATGTGCCGGAATCCATTGCCTCTAAGGATGAAGATTTAAGTTTTCTGATTGGAAAAGAAGCGGTGCGTACGGTAGTGCCTTACCCTCCCGGAGTGCCAATTATACACGTAGGTGAACATTTTACACATGACATCATTAAAACTATAATACACAAAAGATATTATCATGTTAAAATGGAAGGCATAGAAGACAATATTGAATGCTATAAAGTTGAGGATGACACATGACGATTTTTATTACTTTTGAAGGGCCTGAAGGCTCTGGTAAAACAACGATAATATCGATGCTGAGTGAAGCACTTAAAGATACAAATGAAGTGATGGTCACGCGTGAGCCGGGCGGTATTCCAATCAGTGAAAAAGTCAGGGATATACTGCTTGCCAATGAGAATGAAATGGACGGCCGTACAGAAGCATTGTTGTTCGCTGCAGCCAGACGTCAGCATCTGGTAGAGAAAGTTGTGCCGGCTCTGGATGATGGAAAGATTGTCTTATGCGACCGTTTCATAGACAGCTCACTCGCATATCAGGGCTATGCAAGAAATCTGGGCATTGATGAAATCATGCAGATCAATAAATTTGCCATTGAAAATCATATGCCGGATTTAACTATATATTTAAAGCTTTCACCGGAGATTGGACTTAAGAGAATTCAGGATAATGAGCGTGACAGCAATCGTCTGGATAAAGAAACGCTGGAGTTTCATAAAAATGTGGTATTGGGGTATAATAAGTTATCTGAAAATTATCCGGACCGCATCAAGGTCGTGGATGCAAATCAGAATATTGAAGATGTGTTCAAGGATACTTATAGTATAATAGAAAAATATATGAATCGTAGAGGTGACAAATCATGAAAATGGTAATAGCAATTGTGCAAGATCATGATAGCCAAAGACTGACAGATCGTCTGACAAAAGCAAACTTCAGAAATACCAAACTGGCATCTACAGGCGGGTTCCTGCGTGCAGGCAACACGACATTCCTTTGTGGTGTAGATGATGAGCGTGTAAATGATTTGCTGAATGTAATCGATGATACATGCGGTAACAGGGAACAGACAGTTGCACCTGTGACTCCGATGGGCGGCAATGCCGATTCCTATATTCCATATCCAGTGGAAGTCGAAGTGGGCGGCGCAACAGTGTTCGTACTACCTATCGAGCAATTTGAAAGATTTTAAAGTAAATATAGATGGATACTAAACAAACGACAGAAAGCTATCTTTTGAATGCAATTCAAAATAAACGGCTCAGTCACACATATATGTTCGAAGGTGATACTTTGGAGACATTGCGGAGATACAGTACGTTCTTCGCATTGAACATTTTCGGAGACACGCCCCGCAACCAGTCTTTGCTGGAAGAAGGAAACCACCCGGATTTTTATTACTTGAGAACTGATGAAAATTCGATCAAGAAAGAAGAAGTCAGTCAATTAATGCATGTGATGAACAACAAGCCGACCGAATCAGAGTATAAAGTCTATATCATAGAAGCTTTTGACAAGTTGACGCCGCAGGCTGAAAACAGTCTTCTGAAATTTTTGGAAGAACCGCCGGAGAAAACAATCGCAATTTTGCTGACGATAGATAAAAGCAATATTTTACCGACCATTCATTCCAGAGCGCAGCATGTGCATATCAAGGGTCAGAGCAGTGACCGTTTAAAGGAGCTGGATTACTTATCTGAAGCGGATCTGCAGACGATAGATGTTTTGTCTCTGAATGCACAGCATGTAAAAGATATCGGCGAGAATTTTACAAAGCTGCGGCGTTCAGCCGCAGAATTTTCATCCAAATGGATAAATGGCCATTCACTCGTGCTTCTGGATATTAAACCGATGCTGGATTTATGTGCTGAACGCCGTGACTATGCATTGCTTTTGCAATTGATAGACGGTTATGTACGCCAGGCCATGCATTCGAAGTTGAAGCTGGATATATTTGAGCCATTTAAAGACGACATCAAAGTGGAGAATTTCATCGGTGTCAATCATCTGACCGATATGCTGGATGAAATTGAACAGGCGAATAAGATGATCCAATTCAATGTACACCCAATGCTCGCATTTGAGGGAATGGTTATCATTTCGAAAGGTTGATGAATTATGATAAAACTCATGACTGCGACTCAATTAGATTACTTTAGTAATATTTATATAGATAGTAGTAAAGCATCTGTAAAAAGAGATGATTACATTATTGCCGAAACAAAACGCGGGAAAGAATTACTGCGCGTTGTAAAAGGCACATATGAAATATCAAAAGATAATATAGTTGAACCGGACGGTCAATTTATAAAGTTCGCAGAAGACAGCGAATTAAAAAAGTATCACGAAAATGAATCCAAAGCGATGGATGCATTACAATTTTGTAAAAAGTCAGTTGTGGAGGAAAAGCTTGATATGAATATCGTCAGTGCCATGTACACCCTTGACGATAAAAAGCTGATCTTTAAATTTACAGCAGATGAACGGGTGGACTTCAGATCACTCGTCAGAGTACTGGCGACACGTTTTAAAACACGGATTGAATTAAGACAGGTCGGTGTACGTGATGAAGCAAAATACTTAGGCGGCATCGGTCCCTGCGGACGGGCACATTGCTGTTCGACATTCCTCGGCGACTTCGTGCCGGTCAGCATCCAGATGGCTAAAAATCAGGATCTGTCCCTGTCACCGACAAAAATTTCCGGTGCCTGCGGCAGGCTGATGTGCTGCTTGAATTACGAAGATCAGTATTATGAAGATACAAGAAATAAAATGCCGGATGTCGGAGAAATGGTTGAAACACCGAATGGCAAAGGCAAAGTCATGGGCATGAACATTCTGGATCTGGTCATCCAGGTAAAATATAAGGATGACTATATACAGGAATATCATTATGATGAGCTGGAAGAGATGGCTTCCGGCGGTGGTGTTTCATAATGGACCGGGAGCAGCTTTTCAACCATATCAGTAAGCTTGAAAACGACCTTCAGAACATGCAGGAAAATCTTGAATCAATCAAGGTGCATGCCGTAAAGCTGGTTGAGGAAAATGTCAGCTTACAAATGGAAAAAGAACATTATGAAACATTGGTGAATAATGCCAAAGCTAAGCCTGATGCTTCATTCAAACAAAATACTTTAAAGAATTTGTATGATGAAGGATTCCATATTTGCAACGTACATTTTGGTACACACAGACATGGTGAAGAGTGTCTCTTCTGTCAGGGATTTATAAATCAATCATAACGAAGAAAAGCGGCGGATGCCGCTTTTCTTATGTCAACAGAGGTGAAGAAATTGCTAAAAGACGGTGAGAGACTGGATGAGCTTTTCCGTGAATCGATGAAGATCATACAGAGCAGAGCGGTATTTTCTTTTTCGGTAGATGCGCTTCTGCTCGCTGATTTCACGAAAATCACAAAACGTGATAATAAAATTATGGATTTATGTTCAGGTAACGGTATCATTCCACTGCTTCTTTCCCACCGGACGGAGAAGCCGATAGACGCTGTGGAGATACAGGAAGCGCTGGTTGATATGGCCGAACGTTCATTTGATCTGAATGAGAAATCATCCCAGCTGTCGATACATAATATTGATATTAAAAATATAACGTCACATTTTGAGCATTCATCATATGATGTCATTACGGTCAATCCGCCGTACTTCACAAATAATCAGCCGTTGAAAACACTCGGGCCGCACAGTATCGCAAGGCACGAAGTGATGATCGACCTGGAAGGTATCATTTCAGCCGCCCGCTACCTGATTAAAAATAAAGGCCGTCTTTATATGGTGCACCGCGCGGAGCGTAGCGAGGAAGTCACATATCAGCTGATGAAAAATGGATTCAGGGTTAAAAAGAAACAGTTCGTCTATAATGATCCGGGTGCTCGGACTGCAATGTTTGTCGTTCTGGAAGCGGCGTTTCATTCCCAGGCTTATGTCGATATTCTGCCGCCATTCTATATATACGGTCCGGACAATGAGTACTCGAAGGAAATGCTTGAGGTCTACCATGGTTAATTATTATATTTATATTGTCGAATGCAATGACGGTAGCCTTTATACCGGTTATGCGAGAGATGTCGTAGCCAGGGTGAAAAAACACAATCTTGGCATGGGAGCTAAATATACCCGCAACAGGCGTCCGGTGAAACTGAAATACCAGGAAATTTTTGATTCTAAGAGTGATGCGATGAAAAGAGAGATACAGATCAAAAAACTTTCACGGCGTGAGAAATTGATTTTGATTGAAGGAGGAAAATCATGAACCTTTATATAACCGGCACACCACTGGGGAATCTGGATGATATGAGTGTCCGGGCGGTCCGGACATTGAAAGAAGCGGATACCATTTTGTGCGAGGACACGAGATTGACCCGTAAATTGACAAATCACTTTGAAATATCCACGCCGCTCCGTTCATATCACGATTATAATAAAGATCAGGTTGAGGATGAAATCATTGAAGAGATGAAAGAGGGAAAGACTTTTGCGCTTGTCAGTGATGCGGGGATGCCGGTCATTTCGGATCCGGGTTATGAACTCATACGGAAAATGCAGGAGACGGACTTGGAATATGTAATCATTCCTTCTGCGTCTGCATTCACTCTTGCATTGGTGGCAAGCGGCATTCCTTCATTTGAGTTTACATTCTTCGGGTTTCTGCCTAAAACAGGGAGCAAGAAAAATGATAAATTGAAGCAGATCATGTTTCATCCCCACACTTCTGTATTATATGAATCCCCGCATAAGTTGAGACAGACGATTAAAAGTATGATGGAGATTGATGAGGGACGGGAAGTGAGTATCTCAAGGGAAATCACTAAAAAATTCGAGCAGCACCGCCGGGGGACTGTCAGGGAAATTTATGAAATGCTGGATTCGGCAATTCCTTTAAAAGGTGAGTTTGTCATTGTCATCAAAGGATATGAGGAAGATGCCATGGTCAGTGATATGCCGATTAAAGAGCATGTGAAGCAATTTATAGAAGAGGGTATGAAACCGACAAAAGCAATTAAAATGGTTGCTGATATAAAAGGTATGAAAAAGCAGGAAGTCTATGATATTTATCACGAAGACAAAGAAGGGTAAAAAGGTAAAAAAAAACCGAAAATCAGAAGATTTTCGGCATCAATTTTTAATCATCAGACATTTTATCCTGAATCTCTTTTATAAGCATGTTGGCGCCTTCTTCACTTAAAATGATCCGGCCTTCAGCCAGTCTCATGTTTTTATCTGAGACATCGCCAGTAATATCACAAGTCATAGATGGTTTATACTTCTTCAGAATGATCGTATCATCATCCGTATAGATTTCTAAAGCATCCTTTACTTCGATATCGAGAATGCGTCGCAACTCAATAGGGATGACTACACGACCTAACTCATCGACTTTACGCACGATACCAGTTGACTTCATATGAGTTCCTCCTTACTATGTTCCTCATGAAGATTCTAAGTTGTGGTTTTGGGAATTATATTGTTAAGACTCTACTTTCATAATTAAGCTTATTAATATATAAAGAAAAATACATCTTTTTTTGTTTAAAAATGGTAGGTCTTAAGATACAAATGATTATAGCACAAAAGGATTTCAAGTTGCCAACAATTATACAACGGCAATTGAAAATCACTGCAAAATTAGATATATTTAACTAATGAACAATTAGGAGGCAATGGCATGGAAAAACCAACTTTTTATATAACAACGCCAATATATTATCCAAGTGGGAAGCTGCACATTGGAAATGCGTATACAACTATCGCATGTGATGTTATGGCGAGATATAAGCGCATGCGCGGATATGACGTTTATTATTTAACAGGTGCTGATGAACATGGTCAGAAAATAGAGAATAAAGCCGAAAAAATGGATGTGTCTCCTCAAAAGTATGTCGATGGTATGGCCGAAGACATGAAGAAGCTGTGGTCGCTGCTGGAAATCACACATGATCAGTTCATTCGGACAACGGATGATTTTCATAAAAAAGCGGTTCAGAAGATCTTTGAACAGCTGTTGGCACAAGGCGACATCTACCTTGGTGAATATGAAGGATGGTATTCCGTCGAAGATGAAGAGTTCTTTACAGAATCCCAACTGGCTGAAGTGTACAGGGATGATAACGGCAAGATGACAGGCGGCGTGGCGCCGAGCGGTCATGAAGTCGAGCTGCTTAAAGAGGAAAGCTACTTCTTTAAGATGAGCAAGTACGCGGATCGTCTTGTACAGTATTATGAAGACAATCCTGAATTCATCCAGCCTGCTTCACGTAAAAATGAGATGTTGAACAACTTCATCAAGCCCGGGCTCGAGGATCTGGCAGTTTCCAGAACAACATTTGACTGGGGGATTCCGGTTAAATCAAACCCGGAGCACGTCGTCTATGTGTGGATAGATGCACTGACGAACTATATCACTGCACTGGGCTATGGTTCGGAAGATGAAACTTTATTTCGTAAGTATTGGCCGGCCGACGTCCAGATGATTGGTAAGGAAATCGTCAGGTTCCATGCAATTTACTGGCCGGTAATGTTGATGGCGCTCGATCTGCCACTGCCTAAAAAACTGATGGGCCACGGATGGCTGTTAATGAAAGACGGCAAGATGTCCAAATCCAAAGGTAATGTCATCTATCCAAATACTTTAGTTGAAAGATACGGCCTTGATGCACTCCGCTACTATCTGATGAGAGAAGTGCCGTTCGGTTCGGACGGTGTGTTCACACCGGAGTCATTTGTGGACCGCACAAACTTCGACCTTGCAAATGACCTCGGAAACCTAGTCAACCGTACGCTTTCCATGATCAATAAATATTTTGACGGAGAGCTGCCCGCATATCAAGGTCATATAAATGAATTTGACGCGAGCCTTGAATCTGTCGTCAAAGAAAACGTCCAGGCCTATGAAGATGCTATGGAATCTTTGGAATTCAATAAAGCACTCAGAGCAACATGGACAATCATCAGCCGTACGAATAAGTATATTGATGAAACAACGCCGTGGGTACTGGCTAAAGATGAAAGTAAAAAAGAAGAGCTCGGCAATGTGATGGTACATCTGGCTGAGAATATCCGTATTGCAGCGATTCTTCTGAAACCTTATCTGCCTCATGGACCGAAAGAAATTTTCAGACAGCTGAATATAGTCGATGAAACACTTGAAGAGTATGATTCAATCAAGACATACGGCCGTATCCAGGTGGATGGAAAAGTCATCAATAAACCGAAGCCGATCTATCCACGTCTTGATGTCGAAAGTGAAGTTGAGCATATTAAGAATTCAATGAAGCCGCCTAAACAAGAAGATGAGGAAGAGCAGGAAGATTTAACTGCAGGACGCATTAATATCGATGACTTTGACAAAGTCGAAATTAAAGCCGGTACAATCATCAACGCCGAAGGGGTTAAAAAAGCGGATAAACTGCTGAAAATTCAGGTGGACCTGGGTGAAGAGAAGCGCCAGATTGTCTCAGGCATCAGGGAGCAGTATGAACCTGAAGATATCATCGGTAAAAAAGTGCTGGTTGTAACGAATCTTGAGCCGGTTAAATTACGCGGTGAGTTGTCAGAAGGTATGATTTTGACAGCAGAAAAAGAAAATCGTCTGACACTGATCAGCGTCCCTGATGGTATAGAAAACGGCAGCATTGTTAAATAAGGAGTGATTTCTTTTGCTGATTGATACACATGTACATTTGAATGCAGATCATTATGATGAAGATCTGGATGAAGTGATTGAGCGTGCGAGAGATGCCGGTATAGAGAAAATGGTCGTTGTCGGCTTTGACCGTAAAACGATCGAACGGACGATGAAGCTGATTGATGAACATTCGGATGTCTACGGTGTCATCGGCTGGCATCCTGTAGATGCTGTAGATTGTACCGATGAAGATCTCGAATGGATAGAAGAATTATCAAAACATGAAAAGATTGTCGGCATCGGTGAAACCGGGCTGGATTATCATTGGGAAAAATCCCCGAAGGACATTCAAAAAGAAGTGTTCAGAAAGCAGATTGCCCTGGCAAAGCGGGTAAATCTGCCGATCATCATTCATAACAGAGAGTCCACCGAAGACTGTGTAGAAGTTTTGAAAGAAGAAAATGCCGGAGAAATCGGCGGTATCATGCATGCATTCAGTGCAGATGAAAATGTCGCAGACGAAATCCTCGACATGAACTTTTATATCTCACTCGGCGGACCTGTCACTTTTAAAAATGCACAACTGCCGAAAGATATTGCAGTTCATGTGCCGCTTGAAAAACTGCTGGTGGAAACGGACGCACCGTTTTTGACACCGCACCCATACCGGGGTAAGCGGAATGAACCTTCATATGTCAAACTGGTTGCTGAAAAAATAGCAGAACTGAGAAATATGCCTTATGAAGCATTTGCCAAAGCGACGACGGAAAATGCTGAAAGGCTGTTCAACTTTAAGTGATGAAGCTGAGAGATTCTCTCAGCTTTTTTTATTAAAAATAAATTGATAAGTGCTGTGAAATATTATGTTATGATAATGGCCAAAGGAGTTAACTTATGGATAAGCCAGTAATAAATGAAGTAATAATAGTTGAGGGCCGGGACGATACCCGCAGGTTAAAGGAAGCATTAATCTGCGAGACGATAGAAACGAACGGCTCAGCTATCAATGAAAGAGTCATGCAGGAAATTGAAGTGGCGATGTCCACCCGGGGTGCTATCATCTTAACGGATCCCGACTTTCCGGGACATAAAATCAGAAATGCCATATTGGAAAGGTTTCCTGATATAAAAGAAGCTTTCATTTCGAGGAAAGCTGCGACGAGTAAACGGGGTATCGGAATCGAACATGCTTCGATTGAAGCCATTCGAAGTGCTCTTGAAAATGTACTTGTCAATCATCAGGTGCGGACTGAAGAAATATCGGTACAGGATATGCAGTTCTGGCGTTTGAGCGGTATCGGCGATTCGAAAGCCCGGCGGGAATATTTAACCCAGCAATTGAATATCGGCTATGCGAATGCAAAACAACTGAGAAATAAACTGAACAGGTACAGAATAGAGAAGGACAGAGTGACGGCTATACTGTCAGAGTTGGAAGAGGATGAATGATATGAAAGATATCGCAACAGTATCAAGAACTAAAGAAATATTACAAACACACGGTTTCACTTTCAAGAAAAGCCTGGGGCAAAATTTTCTGATTGATGCAAATGTCATACATAAAGTGCTGGATCGTGCAGACGTCAATGAAGATACGGCGGTGATTGAAGTCGGACCGGGCATCGGCTCACTGACTGAACAGATTGCCAAAAGAGCAGGGAAAGTGGTTGCCTATGAAATTGATCAGAGATTGATTCCGGTACTGAATGATACGCTGTCACCTTACAGCAACGTTAAGATTATAAATGCGGATATTTTGAAGGCGGATGTCGGGGCTATGATGGAGGAAGAACTGGCCTCGTTCAAAGAAGCAGTGGTCATTGCTAATCTTCCGTACTATATCACAACGCCGATTCTGATGAACTTCCTGATGCAGAAACTGCCGATAGACCGTTATTATGTGATGATGCAAAAAGAAGTCGGCGAACGCATCAGTGCTGAACCGAGTACCAAAGCATATGGTTCATTATCCATTGCCATCGACTATTATACAGATGCCAAAACGGTTCAAAATGTACCGAAGGCTGTATTTATGCCGGCTCCGAATGTCGATTCAATTATAGTGGAAATGAAAACAAGGAAAGAGCCGAAAGTGGCAGTGGCGGATGAAGAGAAGTTCTTTAAGCTCACGAGAGGTGCGTTTGTCCAGAGGAGAAAAACAATACTTAATAATTATCTGTCTCTGTTTGAGGATGGGAAGAAGCATAAACTTGAGATAAACGAGCTTCTGAATGATGCAGAAATTGACCCAAGAAGACGCGGGGAAAGTTTATCGATTGAAGATTTTGCGGCTATTTACCGTAAGTTAGAAAATTTTCCGAGCTTAAAGTTCGTGTAAGGGCGGCTGATTTCAACGAATTTTTGACAAAGTTATGTAAACTTGCTATAATAGACCTAGTGAGGTGGGCCAAATGCCAAAATCTTTAGTCGACATCAAAAAGATTCTTGATTGTCAATTAGGTAATCGCGTTATTCTTCGTGCCAACGGAGGCCGTAAGAAGTTAATAGAAAGACATGGTATTCTGAGAGAAACATATCCTTCTATTTTCGTAGTAGAGCTTGATCAAGAAGAACATAATTTTGAAAGAGTGTCATATACATACACTGATGTATTGACATCCAATGTTGAAATGACTTTCGTCAATGAGCAGAGTGAAGCATTTGTAATCCAATAAGATCGGTAATGGCTGGTACAGACTCAGCCAAACATAAAATAAGGTGGGAAATCGTGTGCATACGATTTCCCACCTTATTTTTTACTTAAATTGTGTATCTACTGGTCTCCCGCACCTTTGGAATCATGTGCACCGACTTTGGCAAGATTGACTTCACCATCGCTGATGCTGAAACTGATCTGACTGCCATCTTCGAAATAGAAGTACATGCCGTTTCCTTCATCATCCAAATAAGACTCATCCTCGGGTTCCCCATAAACATTTTCAAGATCTTCAGTAGAAATGGCGCCTTCATTTACAGGAAATTCAGCCTGTGTCGCGGCACCATCTTCATTAATGTGCAGTGTCTGGTCATAAACTTCAACAATCTCATGATACTCGCTGTCGAAATAGGCATCCGGGTCAGCGTTGACATCATAACCGTTCAACGTGAAGTTGTTATCGGACAAACCTTTGAGGAAGGCTTCATCCAGGAGGAACGAAGCATCATCCTGGAAACCTGTATGCCCTTCGTATTCATAGTAATAATCATTTTCTTTGACGTCTTTCTCAGTCACTTCCTCAGCTTGAGTTGTCAAATCGGTCGTGTTTACTGCTGCGAATGTTCCAAGTGCAAAAGTTGCTGCAAGCCCTGCTTTTGCCAAACGTTTCATAGTAAAACCACTCCTAATTATTTTTAATTCGACGTTTCTGCAAGTTAACATCCTGGTATGATTTTTTATTTCACATGAATATTACTGATGCAGTAAGGATATTACAACAATAAAAATCAGAATTCAAGAAATCATACAACTGGCTGTAAAAGCGGAGGTTTATAATTCATACTAATTACGTAAACAATATATTAGAAAATAATTGGCGGCTTGCGTATACTTGAAGTATTAAAGTTTGGAGAGTGACGGAATGGAAAATAAAAACCCTCATGTTATGCCTAAAATCGATCGTTCAAATGGAATGGAAATCGGTCTGTACTCCCTAGGGGAACATATGCCTAACCCGCATACCGGTGAGCGGATTCCGGCGAGTCAGAGACTGAAGGAAATTGTAGAAGCTGCAAAGATGGCTGAAGATGCCGGCCTTGACGTGTTCCAGGTCGGGGAATCCCATCAGGAGCATTTTGTATCCCAGGCGCACCTGGTCTTATTATCTGCGATAGCGCAGGCGACAAGTAAAATAAAGATCTCTTCAGGATCGACAATCATCAGCACTTCAGATCCGGTGCGGGTATTTGAAGATGCTTCGACAATCGATCTGCTATCCGGAGGCCGGATGGAAGTCGTGGCAGGGAGAGCATCACGTGTCGGTCTTTATGACCTGCTTGGATATAGTTTAAATGACTATGAAGCATTATTCGAAGAAAAATTCGAACTGTTTTTAAAGATAAATGAAAATAAAACCGTGAACTGGAATGGCGAGTTCCGTGCGCCGCTGAATGATGCACAGGTCATTCCCCGTCCGGAAAATAAAGAAGAAGGACTGCCGATATGGCGTGCTGTCGGAGGTTCTCTCGCATCTGCCCAGAAGGCGGGAAGAATCGGTGTACCCATGTATCAGGCGCATCTCGGCGGGCCTGCTGAAGCGTTTAAAGCAAGGATTGACCTGTACCGTCAGACAGCTTTTGAAAATGGTTTTAATCCGGATGATCTGCCGGTCGCAACAGCAGGGTTCTTGTATATCAGAGAAAATATGATGGATGCCTACAGGGAATATTATCCCCATATCAATGAAGGCATGAAATTGTCCAACGGCCAGGGGTTCCCTAAAGAGGCGTTCGCCCAGGGGCAGGATGTAAAGAGTGTCATTAATGTGGGATCACCGGAACATATTGTAGAAAAGATTCTGTATCAGCATGAAATGTTCAATCATGACCGTTACATTGCTCAAATAGACTTTGGCGGCGTCTCCATCGACAACGTGAAAAGAACAATTGATTTATTGGGTGAAAAAGTAGTGCCAGAAGTTAAGAAATATACCAGACAGACTAAAGGAGAATAGATGTAATGAATATTTTAGTACTATCCGGCTCAAATGCCGGCAACAAAACACGTATCGCAACCACTTTGCTGAAAGAAAAGCTCCAGGCACAATACAGCGAAGATACTATAAACTATATCAATCTGCAGGACGTGGACCTCCCGTTCAGCGACGGCAGAAATTATCTTGATTACGGCGGCGACGCAACAGAAGTACTAACGACTATCATAGAAGCTGAGGTCATTTTTATCGGCAGTCCGATCTTCCAGGCTTCAATGCCGGCGGCGCTGAAAAACATATTTGACCTGCTGCCGCAAAATGCGCTTGAGGGCAAAACGGTCAGTATGCTCATCACTGCAGGATCCGACAAGCATTTCTTAATCCCAGAGTATAACTATAAGCCGGTTCTGAGCTATTTGAAGGCGAATATAGTACCGAGATATGTTTTCATACTGGATACGAACTTTATTGACGGTGACCTCCAGGGTGACGATGTACATCTTCGTCTGGACAGATTAATCGATGACACGATGGCATTATCCGAAACGTTTAAAGAAATTACAGCTAAAAAAGAAGCACAGTTTGGATTTTAAACCAAAAATGGCCTGCATAAATGACATTCATTTATGCAGGCCTTCTATATTAGAAATGTTAATCAGAGATTAACGTACTGTTTTAAGAGCTTTTGACCAATTTACAACATCGTTGACCAATGCTTCCATAGTCGCATTGTGAACTTCTGCAGGCTTGAAAGTAGTCATTTCTTCAAAGTCTGTGAACAGGCTGAAAGCACCCTGCGGTGAAACGATCGCCATTCTTAAGTTTCCAAGCGTGTTGCGCAGTGCAAGTGAGGCATACATACCCAGTGTTGAACCGTAGCTCACGATACCTGCCGCTTTGTTGTTCCACTCGGAAGCGATGTAGTCGATATGGTCTTTCAGTGATGAAGTGATGTTATTGTTATATTCAGGTGTCACGAAAATGAAACCGTCCAACTCATCAATTTTTTCAGACCATGCAGTAATTTTTTCGTTGGAGTACTCTTTGTTTGCCATAGCCGGCGGTAATTTTTCGTTGAAACGGTCTAAACCGAACTCTTTAATATCAACGACTTCAAATTGTGCGTCTGTCTTCTGTTTTTCAGCAAACTCTTTAACCCATTCTGCAACAGGGACGCTCACCCGGCCTTCGCGTGTACTTCCTACAATAATACCAATTTTAGTCATAAATCTTTCCTCCGAATAACATTAATTTATTTAATTACATAATGTAACTAACTGTAACTTTATAATACAATATGTTGAGAAAGAAATAAAGGGTTAAAGTCTCGAAATCTAAATGAATGCGTTTTCTCTTGTAATAATAGTTCTTTGGGCTTAATTTTAATATAATGGAAGGCGAAGGAAGTGATACGGCATGAAAATTAATGTCAGTGAAATTATCGGTACAGAGAGTGCCGATTACATAAATTTTGAAGCGGGCGGTACAAAAGCGATTCAGATGTCTTTTGAGTATTTGAACCGATTGAAAGAAGCGTCGGATCCAAAATCGTTCAATGTTGTCAGGACAAATATACCGGTATATAAACGTCTTAATATAAAAGATCACATTTCATTTTATAACAAATGGTACGACCGGAAGTTCAATATCGATGATCTGATGAAACAATTCAAACTCGAAGATGCCGGAAAAACCAGGCTTGCCGATGCGGGTGATGAATTGAATCAGCGGCTCGGTTTCGTATACAGCCTGCTGTGTGAACAGAAACATATATTATTTATAGAACCTTTCTTTCAGGCGACCAGAGAAAATATACATCTGTTCCATAAATTGAAAGAACAGCTGAACGACCAGGGGAAAAGTATCGTGGTTGCGGTCACCAAAACGGAGGATGCCTTTCTTGTTCAGCCTGAAATCATGCGTCTGACTCAGTACGGTCTGCAGGAAGTCGAAACGGAGGATGACTCACCGGCAGATAATGACAGTCATATAAGCAAAGTGAAAGTAAAAGCGGAAGATAAGACATTGTTTGTTAATATAAGTGATATAGAGTATTTGGAAAGCAACGAAGGAAAAGTATTCATAAATATTTCCCGGGAAAAGTTTGTTATGGAATCGACTTTGCAGGAAGCCGAAAAGAAACTCGGCAGCCATGGTTTTTACAGGTGCCACCGTTCTTACATCGTTAATCTGCATAAAGTCAGAGAGATCATTACGTGGTCTAAAAATACTTACTCTGTTGTTATTGAAAATCCTGAAGAATCCAAGATTCCATTATCCCGCACAAAATACAATGAAATTCAGGAACGTCTAATCACACTATAAGAAGAGGTTTATTATGGGACATAAAGTAATCGCTGTTTTCAAAATGAATGCTAAAGAAATATTATTGAACATGTCCATGCTGACCAGTGTCCTGCTGCCGCTTCTCATGACGCTGATGTTCCGGCAGATAGATACGGTAGAGGGGCAAACCGTTCCTTTCATCGTCATCAATGTCATTATCGGAATCACGTTCGCTTCCGCCCTCGGTGCGGTCCTGATGGGACTGCTGGCAGAAGAGAATGAGTACGGCACAATGGACCATATGATTACGAGTAAAAAGGACATGGCAGCGAATATGATGGGAAAGGCATTGCTGCTGTTCGTCATCACGTTTGTAATACTCGGCATCAATCTAATCATTGTCGGCTATACCGAGATGATGAGTCTCGGGGGAGTTCCTGCGATGATGCTCCTCTGGCTGTTTTTTTTCTTCATCTCTGCAGGATTCGGCATGCTGTCAAACTCGGTGGCGTCATCTTCATTGTTCATCATGATCATACTTTTCGTGTTTGCGATGGCACCGTATATCGAACTTCTGATTCAGGATGAGACGAATATGGTCAGACAGTTTTTTGAACTGACGCCTGTCTACCAGGTCAAATTCATTGAAGAAGGCGCCTTGGCAGTGCCTCACCTCATATTGATTGTCTGGCTCATTATCAGCTTTATATTCTTTATGGTCATTTTCGGACGGAAGGCAAAATCGCTGTAACACTTCAGCCTGAAGCGGTACATTTCAAGGTACAGTTCAGGCGGAATGAGTACAATCCGACATTTAAAGGGTCATTTGAAGGCGTTTCGACACAATTGAAAAAGCGTCAGCCACAACTCACCGTGATTATATCGCGGTGTTTTTATTTTGCATGTAATCTTGAATCAACAACAAAAACAACCGAAAAATTTGGAGGGAATTCAAATGATACATGTGACTGAATTGAAGAAGACATTTGGTGCGGAACATGCATTAAAAGGAATCGATTTTGAAGTGGCCAAAGGTGAAGTGTTCGGGCTGCTCGGGCCGAGCGGGTCCGGGAAAACGACAACAATCAAATTGTTGACCGGGGAATTTAAGTCCTCCGGCGGCAATATAGAAGTGAACGGGACGGCTGACAAGCATTTTGGAAAGACGTCATATGTCAAAAACCTGGGTATTTTATCTGACAAAACTTCATTATATGAGAGGCTGACAGTCGGAGATAATCTGGAACTTTACCGAAGATTGTACAATGCGCCTAAAAAGGTGGTGGATGAGGTGCTTGGTAAAGTGGGGCTGCTGGAAGAGAAGGATAAGAGAGTTGCGAAACTTTCCAAAGGTATGAAGCAGCGTGTGATGCTGTGTAAAGCAGTGTTGCATAAACCGGATGTACTGTTCCTGGATGAACCGACAAGCGCCCTGGATCCGACAACAACAGAAAAGATTCATGAAATGCTGGAAGAACTGAAAAACGAAGGGACGACCATCATGCTGACGACACACAATATGGATGAAGCGACGAGATTGTGTGACAAAGTGGCTTTCCTTTATGAAGGGATCATCAAAGAAACTGGTTCACCTGAAGAATTGAGACACAGGTACAAAAGGAATGAAGTGCATCTGACTTATGCAGACGGCGGAGTCAGGACGGTTGAACGGGATCTGGACAATCAGGGGTTTTTAAAAGAAGCACTGTTCGATACGAGTGTCATTGATATCCGGACGGATTTCCCGACACTGGGTGAAGTATTTAAAAAAGTAACCGGAAAGGAGCTTGTTTAATATGAATATAGCGAGAGTGGCAGCAATATTTGAAAAGGACTTAAAAGAATTTATGAGGAACATGATGTTGTTTACATCGGTACTGATTCCGATAGTCCTCGCGGCATTCTTTGGGAGAATAGAGGGTGCAGAAGGCGGAGTGCCGAATGAAATGGTCATTATAATCGCCGGTGTCGTTTTTACTGCTGTGACATTCAATTCCATGATGACCATGATGGCAGAAGAGAATGAGAAGGATACTTTAAGAGGGCTGCTTCAGTCACCGGCGACAATCATTGATATCATTGCAGGAAAAAGTGCTGTCATTACATTGATGACGATTATTTCACTGGTGGTTTCAATCATGATGATAAATGTCAGCGGTTTTTGGAGCATGGCGAATATTGTGGGATTAATTTTGCTTGGCATATTCTTTTTAAACCTTGGTATCGGCATCGGGCTGCTGGTCAAAAGCGTGGCAACGACATCTGTGTATCTGATTCCGATTATGTTCCTTTTCGGTTTCACCCCGTATATCGAATTTCTCGTTACTGATGAAGGGCATATCGCAAGACGGGTGGCGGAATTCTTTCCGCTGTATCAGAATCTATTCATTCTGAACGGAGACGGCGGCATGGCAGAGTTTCTGATTCTGCTGGCATGGATTGCTGTAAGTTTTGTCATCGTCCTATGGGCGTTCAACAAAAGAAAATCTGATGACTGATCGCATCGGGCTGGACGGTGTAAAACACACCGCTGTTCAGCCTTTTATTTTATAGAATCTCCATATACATAATGTATTATGTTAAAATAGACAAAAATAAAAGGACAAAATGGAGATAGTATTATGCATTATGAATCAGCTCCGGCTAAAATCAATTTAACATTGGATACACTTTTTAAAAGGGATGATAATTTTCATGAAGTCAGCATGGTGATGACGACTGTGGATCTGAATGATCAATTATCATTTGAAAAGCGTACTGACAATAAAATAACGATAGAGACTGAAAATCAGTATTTACCGAATGACAGGAAAAATCTTGCTTATCAGGCCGCGGCTTTAATGATGAAAACATATCATATAAAGACCGGGGTCAATATTGTGATTGAGAAAAACATACCGATCGCAGCCGGTCTTGCGGGCGGTTCAAGCGATGCTGCGGCAACGTTCAGAGGCATGAATGAGCTTTATGGGCTCGGACGTCCGCTTGAGGAGCTCGCAGATCTCAGCGCAGAGCTCGGCTCTGACATACCTTTTTGTGTCTTTGGAAGAACGGCGCTGTGTACCGGGAGAGGAGAGAAAATTGAACTGCTGCCGAAGCCGACGAATGCATGGGTGATTCTTGCAAAGCCTTCTGTCGGTGTCTCTACCAAGGTCATCTACTCTCATTTAAAACCGGGCCAGCATGAACCGGCTTCGGGGAAAGTGGTTGAAGCGGCTGTCGACGGTGATTATAACGGGGTAGTTCAGCATATGAAGAATGACCTGGAAGAAGTAACGATTGAGCATTATCCGGAAGTGAAAAAACTGATTGATAACATGGAAGCATCAGGGGCGGACAAAGCGATGATGAGCGGCAGCGGACCGACAGTTTTCGGTCTCGTTCAAAAGGAGAGGCAGGCCATCCATCTGTACAATTCCATGCGGGGCTGCTGTGACGAAGTTTACCGGGTGAGGCTGCTGGGTTAATTGCCTATAGGCGAACGTTTGTGATAATATCGTACTTAATAATACGGAACTGGAGAGTTATAATGAAATACAAACGCAGTGAACGTCTAGTGTTTATGACACAATATTTAGTTTCACATCCGAATGAGCTTATTCCGTTGACCTATTTTGTAGATCAGTTCAATCAGGCTAAGTCTTCAATCAGTGAAGATATACGCATTATAAAACATGTCTTTGAAGATGATGGTATCGGCACTATCCGGACGACGGCAGGGGCCGGCGGCGGCATCACCTACCATCCCGAAATCAGCAAGGAACGCGCAAAAGAGATTGTCTCGAATTTTAAAGGGGTTCTGGAGACGAATAACCGTCTGCTGCCGGGCGGCTATTTATACATGTCCGATATCATGGGTAATCCGTCATTGATGAACGATATCGGTGAACTGATTGCAACGATGTACAAGGACGAAGAAATAGATGCGGTCGTCACTATTGCCACAAAAGGCATATCACTTGCGAACGCGGTTGCAAGAAAACTGAATGCACCGGTTGCCATCATCCGAAAGGATAACAAGGTGACTGAGGGATCGACCGTTTCAGTGAATTACGTTTCGGGCTCGACACGTAAGATTGAGACGATGGTATTATCCAAACGTACATTGAAAGAAGGCTCGAGCGTACTTGTGGTCGACGATTTCCTGCGTGCAGGGGGCTCAATTTCCGGGGTGATGAATCTCATGGAAGAATTCAGCGCTAGAATTGTCGGTGTCAGTGTGCTTGTTGAAGCGAAAGAGGTCGCCAATAGAAAATTCAAGGATTATACATCGTTATTGAAAGTGTCCAATATAGATGAATATAATCAATCCTTTGTAGTAGAAGAAGGCAACTGTATACAGTATATTGAAAGTAACAACTAAAAGGAGTGTCAGTTATGAAACTAATCAATTCAGAAAAAGCACCGGAAGCATTAGGACCGTACAGCCATGGCGTAAAGGTGGGCAGCCTCTTCTTTTCATCGGGCCAGATTCCGTTGACGAAAGAAGGAGAAATCATTTCCGAAGATGTCAAAGAGCAGACGGATCAGGTCATGAAGAACGTTCAATATGTACTTGAAGCAGCCGGCATGAACTTTGATAATATAGTGAAAACGACGATTTTCATATCTGATATGAACAACTTCCCGCATATCAATGAGGTTTATGGTTCATACTTTACGGGTAAATTACCAGCAAGGTCATGTGTGGAAGTCAGTCGTCTACCTAAAGATGTTCAGGTAGAAATTGAAGTTGTTGCATCGGAAGAGTAAGATGGAAACGCAATAACCAATTTAATATTATTAGACTGCAGCAGTAACACATTTGATCCAACAATATCAACTTATTGGGGGAACTGATATGCAAATTACAGATGTTAGGCTGCGTAAAGTTAATAATCAGGATACAAGAATGAAAGCGTTGGTGTCGATTACATTTGAAGATTCTTTTGTTATTCATGATTTAAGAGTTATCGAAGGCAATAATGGGCTTTTCGTAGCAATGCCAAGCAAAAGAACTCCGGATGGTGAATTCAGAGACATCGCCCATCCAATCAATTCTGAAATGAGACAGCATGTTCAGGAAGAAATCATGAAAGTTTATGATGAAACTGAAGATGTCGCGGAGACTCCGAAAGCAGACAGCAGCGAAGAAGAACAGGCAGAAACGGAAGCCGACGATGAGTCGTCAGAAGAAAACAATGATAACGAGAACGAATAAAACTTAAAGCAGAGTATAAAATCTATATACAGGTTTTATACTCTTTTTATTTTGTGAAAATGTTTGTTTTATGCTAAGTAGCGGGTAACAGAATTTAAATCGACAATATTCCCCCTGTTTAAGATTGTAATGTCTCTTTCCAGGAGATTTACAATCTCTTAACGTTCGTCTTGAAAGTATTTATAGAGTAAAATATAATTGATGTATCGAATAATTGGAGGGTAACTATGCAAACTAGAGCGATAATCTTAGCCGCTGGCAGAGGTACACGCATGAAATCAAAGAAGGCAAAAGTTTTACATGAGTTATGTGGACTGCCGATGATTCAACATGTCATCAATAATGTTAAAGAGGCCGGATTTGATGAAGTGCATGCCATCATTGGCCCGGACAGTGAAGAAGTCAGTGATTACCTGGGTGACAGTGTTAAAAAAACAATACAAAAAGACCGTCTCGGCACTGCTCATGCGGTGAATCAGCTGAGAGACCGGCTGGCTGATGAAGAAGGGGAGACTTTGGTTATCTGCGGAGATACACCCCTCATCTCTTCTCATACGATACAAAACCTGCTGGAATTTCATAATGAAAGAAAATCATTGGCAACGATACTTTCTGCAGAAGCGGATGTTCCGACCGGCTATGGCCGGATCGTCAGAAATTATGACGGCTCGGTAAAACGCATTGTTGAAGAGAAAGACGCCACTTCTGAAATCAGGGAATTGCATGAAATCAGTACAGGTACATTTATCTTTGACAATAAGACACTTTTCAAAGCTTTGGATAAAGTTACTAATGATAACGCTCAAAATGAATATTATCTGCCGGATGCAGTCAATATTCTTTTCAGTGAGCATAAGTTGATCGATGCTTATGAAACGATGGAATTTGAAGAGACTCTAGGCATCAATGACAGAGTAGCCCTCAGTCAGGCAGAAGCATTGCTTCGTGAGCAGATTAATATCCGGCACATGCAGAACGGTGTGACACTCATTGATCCTAAAAATACTTATATAGATGCCGCGGTGGAAATTGGCATGGATACTTTAATTCACCCGGGTGTCACACTCAGCGGTAACACAACTGTCGGAGAAAATGTTACAATAACCACTTCATCTCATATTACTGACTCAGAGATAGAAGATGACGCAGTGATCAAGCAGTCTGTAATCACCGGTTCAAAAGTGGGCAAAGGCACAAATGTCGGCCCGTTTGCTCAGCTGAGACCGGGGTCCAAACTTGGCGAAGAAGTGAAAATCGGCAACTTTGTCGAAGTTAAAAAATCAGAGCTTGAAAATGAAGCAAAAGTTTCTCATTTGAGTTATATTGGAGATGCGCATATAGGTGCACGTGCCAATATCGGATGCGGAGCAATTACAGTGAACTATGACGGTAAAAACAAACATAAGACCGAGGTCGGCAAAGACTCGTTTATCGGATGCAACTCCAATCTGGTTGCACCAGTTAAAATCGGTGAACGTTCATTTATCGCAGCAGGCTCCACTGTAACTGACGAAGTGCCCGAAGACAGTTTGGCAATCGCAAGGAACAGACAGACGACAAAAGAAGGCTATTATAAAAACTAAAATAATGGAGGCAAATCATGTCAGCTACTCAGGTAACTAATTCCAACTTAAGACTTTTTTCTTTGAACGGCAACGAACCACTTGCAGAGGAAATTTCCCGTCACATCGGTATTCCATTGGGTGAATGTGAAGTCAACAGATTTTCCGATGAAGAAGTATCAATCAGTATTGAAGAAAGTGTGCGGGGGTGTGATGTCTTCGTTATTCAGCCGACGTCCCAGCCGGTAAATGAACACTTGATGGAATTGCTCATCATGGTGGATGCGCTGAAACGTGCATCTGCCAAAACAATCAACCTGGTCATCCCTTACTATGGTTATGCGAGACAGGACCGTAAGAGCCGTTCACGCGAACCGATTACAGCTAAATTAGTAGCGAACCTTCTGGAAACAGCAGGTGCCAACAGAGTGATTTCTCTGGATCTGCATGCACCTCAAATACAAGGTTTCTTTGATATTCCAATCGATCATTTAATGGGTGTACCTTTATTAAGTGATTATTTCTCAGAAAAAGAAGGTCTGGACTTTGAAGAAGTGGTCGTTGTCTCCCCGGACCATGGCGGTGTAACCCGTGCACGTAAAATGGCGGATCGTCTCAAAACACCGATTGCTATCATAGATAAAAGACGTCCTAAGCCGAACGTTGCAGAAGTGATGAACATCGTAGGTGAGATTGATGGTAAAACGGCAATCATCATCGATGATATCATTGATACCGGCGGCACTATAAAGCTCGCGGCACAGGCGCTTGTGGATAAGGGTGCAAAAGAAGTTTATGCATGCTGTACACACCCGGTGTTATCAGGACCTGCAATTGAAAGAATCGAAAGTTCAATTATAAAAGAGCTGGTAGTGACAAACTCTATTCAGCTTGCTGAAGAGAAAAAGATTGATAAAATCAAGGAACTTTCGGTCGGTGCACTGATTGCACAGGCAATTGTCCGCGTCTATAAAGAAGAGTCCGTAAGCACTTTATTTGATAATTAAAAGTTTTTTTTACAAACAGGCGGGTAATATGTTATTATTGTTTGTGCTATGTGTTAAATTGGACATAATACATTGTCTGTTATATGAAAGGTGGAATTATTACCATGGCAAAATTGGCCTCGGCAAATAGAGAAACAAAGACGCGTTCAGCAATAAACCAGCTGCGTAAAACTGGTCAGGTACCAGCAGTTGTTTATGGCTACCAAGTTGAAAACACTGCAGTTGCAGTTGATGAAATTGAATTCATCAAAGTGATCCGTGAAGTGGGTCGTAACGGTGTTATCGATTTAGAGCTCGGTGGAAAACCGACAAAAGTAATGGTCACTGACTACCAGTTCGATTCACTGAAAAACCAGATCACTCACATCGACTTCGTTGCGATCAACATGAAAACTGAAGTTACAGTGGATGTTACTATCGAACTCACTGGTGAAGCGAAAGGTGCCGACGAAGGCGGTATCGTAGAGCAGCCTATATTCGAAGTACAGGTTACTGCTACACCGGATAATATTCCTGAATCATTGGAATTGGATGTCACTGAACTTGAAATCGGAGATACACTTTATGTATCCGACGTTTCAACTACAGGTAACTTCACTATCGAAAACGAAGAAGATGAAGCACTTGTTACAGTTGTTCCTCCACAAAAAGAGGAAGAGCCTGAAGATGAAGAAGAGGGCGAAGAAGGCGAAGAGTCTGCAGAAGGCGAAGAGCCGGCTGATGCTCCTGAAGAATCTGAAGAAAAAGAGTAATAATTTGAACAATTGGCGGTGGGCGACCATCGCCTTTTTAGCGTTGTATGAGGTGAGAAGATGAAGTGTATTATTGGACTTGGAAATCCAGGGAAGAAATATGAACAGACACGTCATAACGTTGGATTCATGGTTGTTGACAAACTCGCACAAGAGTTGAACATTGAAGTGACAGACCGGAAGTTCAAATGTGACTATGGCGTCGGTATTCATAACGGCCAGAAAGTCATGCTGGTAAAGCCCCAGACTTTCATGAACTTATCTGGTGAAGGCGTACGTCCTCTGACCGATTATTATAATATAGAACTGGAAGATATCATTGTTCTGTACGATGATCTGGACCTGCCACTCGGAAAACTGAGGTTGAGAGGGAAAGGCACCGGCGGCGGACATAACGGTATGAAGTCACTGAACCAGCACCTGGGCAGTGAAAAATATAAGCGCATCCGTATCGGCATCGACCGTCCTGACGCGGGAATGACGGTGGTCAAATATGTGCTCAGCAAGTTCCGCAAAGATGAACAGCCATTACTTGAAAAAGTGATTGACAGAACGACTGACGCTTCTTCAAGCTTTATCAATGAACCATTTGAAGAAGTGATGACTGAGTTTAATGGTGATGTGGATGGATGATAAAATATTTAAACGGATCCAGGAAGATGAAAGGTTTTTAGAAGTTGCCAAACATGATAAAAAAGAAAACCTTCTGGTTACCGGTGTAAATGAAGATTTCAAGGCGACTCTTTTATCTCAGCTTTATGAAATGAATAAAAGACCTTACGTCGTTTTCGTACAAAATAATCACCAGATGGAGAAACTCGCTTCAGTTCTCATGGATCTGATGGAGGATAATGTGTATACATTCCCGGTCGGTGACATAATGATTGAAAACCATTCAAAACAGAGTCCGGATTTCATAAAATCCCGGATGGCGGCAAGCTACGCTCTAGCACACAAGATGCCAGGGCTATTTATCGTGCCTGTACATGCACTGATGAAACCGCTTATGCCTAAAGATAAGCTGTTGGAATATCAGCAATCATTTGAAATCGGCGGCACAGTCGATTATGAAATGCTCATTGAAAATCTTGTCAGTCTCGGTTATAAGCGGATGGCAAAGGCGCAAAATGTCGGTGAGTTTGCCGTACGCGGTGATATATTCGATATTTACACATCAGATGCACTGTACCGCATGGAGCTTTTTGACGATGAGATTGATTCACTCAGAATCATCGAGCCGGAATCGCAGCGTTCGATTGAAAATATCGAAGTATTTACATTAAATCCGTATGCCGAATATATATTGGATGAACAGGATAGGGAAGTACTTCTCGATAAAGTTCAGAAACTTTATGAGAAGACGGCAGAAACCGCAGATGCAGCGGTCAAGGAGACGCTGGATGAACATTATGCTGAAGTGACGCACCCTGACCTCACCTTCGAACATCTTGTCCAGTACAGTCATCTTCTCCATGAAAAAGGAAATTCACTCATTGATTACATCAGTGATGAACACCATGTACTCGTTGATGAAGTGACGAATATAACATCTGCATATGAGACTGAATTTGAAGCGGTCAGTGAATTTTACAGCTCGATGGTTGAAGCGGGCAAAATGTTCAAAGGCGGAGGAAATTACCTTGAGGGTCAGTTGGACAGGCTGATTTCCCTGCAGGGCAACACCTATTTCAATTTGTTTACAAAGAGCATGCCGGTGGAAATCGGCAAGATTGTTAAAATTTCAGTCCGTCCGACTGAAATATACTACGGTCAGTATGATATTCTCGCTTCTAACCTGAACAGAATGATACAGGATGAATATCTCATCAATATCATTTTAAGAAATGAAGAGGAGTTGGAAAAAACGAAACAGCTTCTCGAAGACTTGAATATTACAAGCTACATTCATAACATCCCCGTTGACAGTGGAATTGTACTGACGACGGGTGAGATGCCTAAAGGGTTCATACTGCCGTTTATGAAAGTGGCGATGCTTACTTCAAAAGAGCTGTATAATAAGACGGCAAAGCGTAAACAACGCCGTCAAAAGCTTTCCAATGCCGAGAAAATAAAGTCCTATCAGGATTTGAATGTCGGGGACTATGTCGTCCACGTACATCACGGGGTCGGCCGCTATCTGGGTATTGAAACGATGGAGATCAACGGCATCCATAACGATTATATGAAGCTGCAGTATAAAGGGACGGATCAGCTATTTATCCCTGTGGACCAGATGGACCTCGTCCAAAAATTTGTTTCGAATGAAGACAGCACACCTAAAATGCACAAGCTCGGCGGTACAGAATGGAAAAAGACAAAGGCCAAAGTGGAAGCAAGCGTCAATGAAATCGCTGATGAGCTCATGAAGCTCTATCAGGAGCGTGCTCAGGCACAGGGCTTCAAGTACGGTCCGGATACAGACATGCAGCAATCCTTCGAGGAAAGGTTCCCGTATGAACCGACACCGGACCAGCTTGCTTCTGTAAATGAAATTAAAAGTGATATGGAAGAAATAAGACCGATGGACCGTCTATTATGCGGTGACGTCGGCTACGGTAAAACTGAAGTGGCGATCAGAGCCGCTTTCAAGGCTGTGCAGGATAATAAGCAGGTTGCATTTTTAGTGCCGACGACCATTCTTGCTTCCCAGCATTTTGAAAGCCTGATTGAAAGAATTGAAGATTATCCGATCAACGTTGAAGTGATGAGCCGCTTCAGAACGGCCGCCCAAAACAAGAAGACCCGGGAAGGTTTGAAAAAAGGCACTGTGGACATTGTGGTCGGTACACACAAAATACTGAGTAAAGATGTTGAATTCAAAGACCTGGGATTATTGATCGTGGATGAAGAACAGCGTTTTGGCGTGCGCCACAAAGAACGTATCAAACAGTTGAAAACCAATGTGGACGTACTGACATTGACGGCCACGCCGATTCCAAGGACACTGCATATGAGTCTTTCGGGTGTCAGAGACTTATCTGTCATTGAAACACCGCCTGAAAACAGATTCCCTGTGCAGACATATGTCCTTGAATTTAACGGGAACTTTGTACGTGAAGCCATTGAACGGGAGCTTGCCCGGGACGGACAGGTGTTTTATCTGCATAACAGGGTAGATACAATCTATCAGAAGAAAGCACACATTGAATCACTCGTGCCGGATGCGGAAGTCGGTGTGATGCATGCGAAAATGACTGAAAAAGAAGTCGAGGAAACGATGCTTGCCTTCGTCAACAATGAGTTTGATGTGATTGTCACCACCACCATCATCGAAACGGGTGTGGATGTACCAAACGCCAACACATTGATCATTGAAGATGCGGACCGTTTCGGACTCAGCCAGCTTTACCAGCTGCGCGGACGTGTCGGCCGGAGCAACCGGATCAGTTATGCCTATCTGTTCCACCAGCCGAATAAAGTACTGACTGAAGTTGCAGAAAAAAGGCTGGAAGCAATTAAGGAATATACGGAGCTCGGCAGCGGTTTTAAGATTGCGATGAGAGATTTGAACATACGCGGTGCGGGTAATCTGCTCGGTAAACACCAGTCCGGATTCATCGATTCGGTCGGTTATGAGCTGTACTCCGAGATGCTTGAATCGGCAGTGAAGGAAAAGCAGGGCATCAAAGAGGAAGAACAACCGGTGAACATACCGATAGACATCACATTGGATGCCTATATTCCAGGCACTTATATCACGCATGAGCAGTCCAAGATCGATATATACAAACGTCTGAGGGCTGCAAATTCCATCGAAGCCGTTGAAGATATTGAAGATGAACTGATCGACCGTTTCGGAGAGTATCCGAAAGAGGTCGACAATCTGATACAGCTTGTCCGTGTGAAAGTATATGCACTGATGTACGGTATATACCAGGTGAAAGAGGACGGCCGCAAAATTCATCTGCAGGTTTCCAAGATGGCGACCGGACAGGTGGACGGTGAGAAACTGTTCATGGATACGGGTGAATATGGAAGAATGATACAAATTGCAGTGCAGGACAGTGAACTGAAAATTACTGTAGGGACTAAAGATATAAAGAAACTGGTCAGCATCATGAAAGATATTCAAGACAGTCGAATGGAGGTCGCCTGATGAACACAATAAACATTATCGGACTGGGAAGTTCCGATATAGACAGCATGCCGGTCGGCATATTTAAACGAATCAAGTCTTCCGGGCGCTTATTTTTACGGACGGAAAACCATCCGGTCGTCAGCACTTTGAAAGAAGAAGGGCTGAACTGGAAGACTTTTGATCATGTGTACGAAAGCTGTGACACTTTTGAAGCGACTTATGAAGAGATATGCCGTCAGCTGACAGAAGCAGTACAGTCTGCGGATGTGGACTATGCAGTGCCGGGGCATCCTTTATTTTATGAAACGACGACCGAGCTTTTAATGGACCGTGCAGAAAGCGGCGGATACAAGGTGAACATTGTGGGTGGACAGAGTTTCATCGATGCAGTCATTAGTGCTGTGGAAGTGCCTGTCAACGACGGCTTCCAGCTGCTTGATGCTTCAACTTTGAAAATTGAAGATTTATCACACAAGAAACACACGATCATTACGCAGGTATACGATCTATTCAGCTTAAGTGACGTCAAATTGACGCTGCTGGATTATTACCCGGCTGAATTGAACGTCAAAATTGTCACCGCCGCCGGCGGCAGTGATGAAATGGTGTATGAGACGCCGCTTCATGAACTGGACCATATGCAGATAACAAGCAACCTGATGGCGCTGTTTATTCCAAAAGCGGAACTGGAGATGCAGGACAACCGGTCCATCCATTACATGATGGATGTGTTCGACACGCTTGTCGGTGAGGACGGGTGTCCGTGGGATAAAAAGCAGACTCACGAGTCCCTCGAGAAGTATTTGATAGAAGAATCGTATGAAGTCATCGAAGCGATTGAACGGCAGGATGATGAAGCGATCGTAGAAGAGCTCGGAGATATTCTGCTTCAGGTGGCGCTGCATTCAGCGATAGGAAATAAGAATGGCTATTTCAACTTCTTTGATGTACTTTCGAGCATGAATGAAAAAGTTGTCAGGCGTCATCCCCACGTGTTTTCAGATGCAGTCGTTGAAGATATGGAAGACCTCGACCGTGTGTGGGCGCAGGCCAAAAAGGACGAAGGTAAAAAAGAAAAAATAAAATATGAAAAAGAGTATGCATCTAAAGTGCTGAAGTGGATGAAGCATACCATCCATGATCAGGAAGCTTTATCCGAGCAAGTAGAAGAAAAGGGTGATAATAATGAGACTCGATAAATATTTGAAAGTATCACGCATTATAAAAAGACGTACGCTGGCAAAGGAAGTCAGTGATGAAGGACGCGTCACAATTAACGACAGCACCGCTAAAGCGGGCACGATTCTCAATGTCGGGGATATCGTCAAAATCAGATTCGGCAACAAGATTGTGACTTTTGAAGTCCTGCTACTGGGTGCCCATGCAAAGAAAGAAGAAGCGGAAAGAATGTATAAAATTATAAGCGAAGAAAGACTAGAGAAAAATGAAGAACAAGATGAAATAGATGAATTTCTATAGAATTTTGAGCGCAAATGGTGTATTTTAGGAGTGAGGGTTAACGTAAAGAAATGGAAGTGGTGCTGTGAATAAAAAAGTTGTTAAATTACTCAACAGCTACACGAAGAAAAAAGAGACCGAGAAAAAAGTATTAAGTAATGAAAGTCGTGTGAGTAGAAACCGGACGCTGCTTTTCGGCAGCATTCTGCTGCTGATTGCAGGTCTTCTGCTCGTCATTGCACTGCACCAGAATCATCAGAACTCCTATTTAAAAGAAGAAGTGGCTGTCAATGAAGAGCGACTTGATGATAAAATCACTGAAGCGAAAGATTTAGAGCAGAAAATAAAACAGCTGAATGATGATGACTATATTATGCGTATTGCGCGCAGTGAATTTTTCTTATCGGAAGAAGGAGAGATCGTTTTCAATCTGTCCGATGATAATAATGACGAACCTGTTACGGAAGAAAGCGGGTCTGCGGAATAATCATTACATATGTAATGATTATTTTTCATTTTTATAGTATTATAAATAGAGATAACAGTAATTGGGAGGATATTATATAAACATGTCAGTTGAAGTGGGCAGTAAAATCATAGGGAAAGTCACAGGTATTAAACATTTCGGTGCTTTTGTCGAATTACCGGAGAGAAAGAACGGACTCGTACACATCAGTGAAGTTGCAGATCAGTATGTAGAAGACATCAATGATCATCTGAGCATTGGCCAGGAAGTAGAGGTTAAAGTACTGTCTGTCGGTGATGACGGCAAAATAAGCCTGTCTATTAAAAAGGCTAAAGAACAGAAGCCTAAACCAAGACCGCGTAAAGAACCATCACCAGAAGATTTTGAGAAAAAACTATCGTCTTTCCTTAAAGATAGTGAAGATCGACTTTCCACGATTAAGAGACAAGCAGAATCTCGTCGCGGTGGACGCGGAAAGAGATAAAAAAATTAAGGCGATTCTTGTAATCGTCTTATTTTATTTTAAATACAAGTTGGAGATCTGAAATGTTAGAAGGCAGACTTAAACTCGCAAATGTAAAATGGCAGAAGTCAGATACTGTGGCACTCGCGGTTTCCGGCGGTATAGACTCGATGGTTCTGTATCATCAGTTAACGCATGAGTACAGGAATACTTATCAGAAGCTCGTTCTGTTCCACGTCAACCATGGTGTGCGTAAAGCATCGGAGGAAGAAGAGCAGTATATAAGACAGCTTGCAAAAGAGAACAATCATCCGTTGGAAGTGAAACGCCTTTCCATGGGTGATGAATTTTCACAGGCGCAGGCAAGAGAGATGCGCTACCGTTTTTTTGCTGATAAATATAAAACCTGCGGCGCCGATGTGCTGTTGACTGCGCATCATAAGGATGACCATTTCGAAACCATTCTTCATCAGCTGTTGACGAACAGGCACCTGAATCATGCGCTCGGCATAAAAGGAGACAATGTCATCAACGGTATGAAAGTCGCACGGCCGCTCATTGGGCTGTTGAAAGGCGACATCCGGCATTACCAGGAGCGTTACAATGTGCACTACTTTGAAGATGCCACAAATGCCGAAGATGATTATACAAGGAACTACATCAGGCATCACATTGCAGAGAACATTAAAAAGAACGAAAATCTACATGAAGAAAGCCTCTCCCGGATCGCAGATGATTTTGACGAGTTGAAACAACTTGCAGAAATTAAGGCAACGGAATTTTTAGGCCGTTCCTCAGACGGTATGTTTTCCAGACGTGAATTTCAGAAACAGGCACATATTATCAAAGTATTCATCCTTCAGAAATGGATGAGCTGCCGCAATATGTCTCCAAGCCGTAAATTCATCGAAGAAACAATCAGTATAATACAAAGTGACCTGCCTCAAACTGATCTTTCAATCGGTAATAAACTGATCAAATTGAGATATGATGATGTATATATTGATAATGCAGAGGAATATAATGTAAAGTCGACAGATAAGAGTTTTTTAATTGATCGGAGTGGACGGTATTTTTTCAATGGTCACAGGGTAGACGTGGATCTTCCGGAGGCGATGCTGCCTTTAACCGTCAGAACGAAATCAGACGGGGATGTAATACGTCTGCCGCACCTTGGAACAAAAAAAGTATCGAGAGTTTTCATCGATGAAAAAGTTCCTGTCGAGGAACGTCGTAAAATCCCTTTAATTATAAATAAGAGCAATGAAGTTATTGCACTCGGAACAATATATAATATAATTAAACCACGAGAAAATTATAAAGGCTTAAATATTTCAAAGGAGTAAACTCATGAGTTTGAATAATGATATTAGTGAAGTGGTCTTATCAGAAGAAGATATCGACCGGATTGTTACAGATCTTGGCGAGACCATAAGAAAAGATTATGAAGGCAAGACGCCTATATTAGTCGGTTTGTTAAAAGGGTCGGTCCTGTTTATGGGAGATCTTATCAAGAAAATTGACACACATCTGGAAATCGATTTTATGGATGTTTCCAGCTATGTTGGAACGAAATCAACAGGTGAAGTCCAGATTTTAAAAGACTTATCAGGTTCGGTTGATGGCAGACATATATTAATAGTGGAAGATATCATTGAAACCGGGACAACATTGAACTCGATTATCAATCTGATTAAATCACGTAATGCTGCATCGATTGAAATAGTTACATTACTGGATAAGCCCGTTAACAGGAAGCTGCATGTGGATGTTAAATACATAGGTACTGAAATTCCTGACGGTTTTGTAGTGGGTTATGGATTGGATTTCGACGAAAAATACAGGAACCTGCCTTATATCGGGTTGCTTAAACCGGAGTTCTATTCGTAAACATATCAGTGGAAGTGGATTAATAAATTATGATATTATCTCTTTTAGTGTATTAGAAATGGAGGAGTATGAATGCCGAAGAATACAGGCCGTAATATGATACTAATCCTAGTATTAGTAGTCATCATGTTTGGTATATTTTCACAGTTTAATGGTTCTTCCGATCTTGAAGAAGAACTTCAATATAATGAATTCATTGAACAATTGAATGCTGGCAATGTTGAGGAAATGAACATTAAGCCGGATAGAAATGTTTACTTGATCGAAGGCCGCTTGAGCGGGCAGGAAGAAGGGGAGTCGTTCACATCAGTGATTCCTTACAACAGCGCAAGCGACTTGGACAGTATTTTAGACACAGCAAGAGACCAGGACGGATTGAACTTTAATGTTCAACCTGCAGATGAGCAGAGTCCTTGGACTACTATGTTATTTACATTCATACCGTTACTGATTATCCTGTTCCTGTTCTTATTCTTAATGAGTCAGGCACAAGGCGGCGGCGGTGGCGGCGGCAAAATGATGAACTTTGGCAAGTCTAAAGCCAAGCTTTATGACCAGAATAAGAAAAAAGTTCGTTTTGACGATGTTGCCGGTGCGGATGAAGAGAAACAGGAATTGATAGAAGTAGTAGACTTCCTGAAAGACCATCGTCGTTTTGACAGAATCGGTGCACGTATTCCTAAAGGTGTTCTATTGGTCGGTCCTCCGGGTACCGGTAAGACATTGATCGCAAGAGCCGTTGCAGGTGAAGCGGGCGTCCCATTCTTCTCAATCAGTGGTTCTGATTTCGTTGAAATGTTCGTCGGTGTCGGTGCATCACGTGTACGTGACCTGTTCGAAAATGCGAAAAAGAACGCACCTTGTATCATCTTCATAGATGAGATTGATGCTGTAGGACGTCAGCGTGGTGCCGGTGTCGGCGGTGGTCATGATGAACGTGAACAGACATTGAACCAGCTTCTTGTAGAGATGGACGGCTTTGGTGAAAACGAAGGTATCATCATGATTGCAGCAACAAACAGACCGGATATTCTTGACCCTGCGTTACTGCGTCCGGGCCGTTTCGACAGACAGATACAGGTTGGCAGACCGGATGTAAGAGGCCGTGAAGCTGTACTGAAAGTGCATGCGCGCAACAAACCTCTTGATGATACTGTCGACTTGAAAGCAATTGCGCAGCGTACGCCAGGATTTACAGGTGCAGACCTTGAGAACTTGCTGAACGAAGCAGCCCTGGTTGCCGCAAGACATAACAAGACGAAGATTGATATGCGTGATGTCGATGAAGCGACAGACAGAGTGATTGCAGGACCTGCGAAGAAGAGCAAGATCATTTCCGAAAAAGAAAGAAATATTGTTGCATTCCACGAAGCGGGACACACAATCATCGGTATGGTGCTTGACGATGCTGACATGGTGCACAAAGTGACGATTGTGCCCCGCGGACAGGCGGGCGGATATGCTGTTATGCTTCCGCGTGAAGATCGTTACTTCATGACCAAACCGGAGCTGGAGGATAAGATCGTCGGTTTACTCGGCGGACGCGTGTCTGAAGAAATCAACTTCGGCGAAGTGTCCACAGGTGCCCACAACGACTTCCAGCGCTCGACGAGCATTGCACGTAAGATGGTTACGGAATACGGTATGAGTGACAAGCTCGGACCGCTGCAGTTCGGTGAATCGAACGGACAGGTATTCCTTGGCAAAGATATGCAGTCAGATCAAAACTACTCAGATAAGATTGCATATGAAATCGATCAGGAAATGCAAAATATTGTGAAGACCCAATATGAGCGCTGCCGTCAAATACTGACTGATCATAAAGAACAGCTGGTATTGATTGCGGAAACACTGCTTGAAGTGGAAACATTGGATCGTGAACAGATTGAAGGTTTATTCTACGATGGTCAATTGCCTGAGAGGAATTTTGAGGATCATACAGCAGATGATTCTGAAGATGAAAAAATCGGCAAATCATACGACGAAGTGAAAAAAGCAGTCGATGATAGAGATGACTCTCAGAACAATGATGGCAATACAGAGGACAACCGCGAACTTGAAGAACGTCCAGACATGGCCGGAGAACCGGAACAGCGTGAAGATAACGCACGTGTCGATGAACAAAAGAGACGTGAAGAAGAATGGGAAAATAATAATCGAAGAGATTAATTAAATTAAAAGTCGCCGCAAGGCGACTTTTAATAATTCAGGAGGATAAATATGAGTGATTATTTAGTAAGAGGACTTGGATTGAATGATGAAATCCGCATATTGGCTGTTGATACAACAGAAACTATAAATGAAGCGGTCAGCCGCCACGGTGCATATCCAACAGCTGCAGCAGCTCTTGGCCGTTCAATGACAGCCGCTGTGCTTATGGGCGCAATGCTTAAAAATGAAGAGAAAGTGACTGCGACAATCGAAGGAGGCGGACCGATCGGCGCAATCGTCGCTGACAGTGATGCAAAAGGCCACGTCAGAGGCTACCTCGGCAACCCGCAAGTACACTTTGACCTGAATGAATCAGGGAAACTGGATGTCAGAAGAGCTGTGGGAACAGATGGTTATTTGAGAGTTGTTAAAGACATCGGGTTAAAAGAACACTTTACCGGTTCTACAGAAATAGTATCGGGTGAAATCGGCGAAGACTTTGCTTACTATTTCTACACGAGTGAACAGGTGCCTTCCATCGTCGGTCTAGGCGTGCTTGTGAATCCTGATAATACCATTAAAGCTTCAGGCGGATTCATCATTCAGGTACTGCCTGGTGCAAGCGAAGAGACATTTGAATTTCTGGATGAGATATCCAAAGAAATGACGCCTGTTTCGCAACAGATCGACAATGGACTCAGCCCGCATGGGATTATAGATGCCGCGATTGGGGAAAAGAACTGGAGAGAGCTGAGTGAAATGCCGGTATCCTTCGAATGCAATTGTTCGAAAGACCGTTTCTTAAATGCAATTTCGGCTCTTGATCCTGCAGAGATCATGACGATGATCAAAGAAGACGGCGGAGCGGAAGCTGACTGTCATTTCTGCCGCAATAAAGTATGGATCGAAGGCGAAGAATTGAAAGAACTGATTACGCACTAATATTGATAAGGTATCATTTTTATGCTATATTATTCATAGCAGTATACTAGGAAAAGGGAGTGCTTATTTTGAGCAAAGTTTACAATAACATTTCAGAGACGATCGGCAACACACCTCTAGTAAAATTGAACAGCCTTACTGACGAAAACAGCGCAGACGTATATGTAAAATTGGAATTTATGAATCCCGGCAGCTCTGTCAAAGACAGAATCGCTTTAGCAATGATTGAAGCAGCTGAAAAAGAAGGGAAAATTAAAAAAGGTACTACAATTGTAGAACCGACAAGCGGTAACACGGGTATCGGCCTTGCTATGGTTGCAGCAAGTAAGGGGTATAAAACAACGTTGGTGATGCCGGACACGATGAGTAAAGAGCGGCGTAATCTGCTCCGTGCATATGGTGCAGAGCTTGTTCTGACTCCTGGTGCGGACGGAATGAAAGGTGCAATTAAAAAAGCAGGAGAACTTGCTGAAAAAGAAAATTATTTCATGCCTCAGCAGTTTGAAAATATGGCAAACCCGGAAGTTCATGAGAAAACAACCGGTGTAGAGCTGGTCAACCAGATGGAAGGTTTGTCAATTGACGGCTTTGTTTCCGGCATCGGTACCGGTGGTACTGTTACAGGTGCAGGTAAAGTTTTGAAAGAACACCATCCGAATGTAAAAATCTATGCCGTTGAACCGACAGATTCTGCAATTTTGAGCGGCAAGGAACCAGGTCCGCATAAAATTCAGGGGATCGGCGCAGGATTTGTGCCAAAAACTTTAAACACGGAAGTTTATGACGAAGTTTCTGTAGTTTCAAATGATGAAGCGATGGAAGTCGGACGGGAACTTGCGGCCAAAGAAGGCATCCTTGGCGGGATCTCATCCGGTGCAGCAGTTAAAGCAGGTCTTGATGCTGCAAAAGAACTTGGCAAAGGTAAAAATGTCATTGTTATCCTGCCGTCCAACGGTGAAAGGTATTTATCAACTGCATTATTTAACTTTGATGAATAAAATATTGAATTTTTTTTGGTACGTTCAGGCTGCAGGCAGATCATAAAATCTGTCTGCAGTTTTTTTATGAATGTTTCAAGTCACAGATTCATTTCTCGGATTTGAACTTTTGAAGTGTGGAATCGTCAGTCTGAAACATGTTATAATATGTCTATTCAAATTCTACAAGAGTAAGAGGTATATGTTATGAATAAATTAAAAATCATGGGGATACTCAACATCACACCTGATTCTTTCAGTGATGGCGGTAAATATCGTGATACAGAAAGTGCTGTGACACGGGCACGTGAAATGGTCGCTGAAGGTGTGGATATCATCGATGTAGGCGGCTATTCGACACGTCCGGCGGGATATACAGAGATTTCTGAGCAGGAAGAGATAGACCGGGTAAAACCTGTGATAGAGGCGATTAAAGATTTCGGTGTTGATATTTCTATAGATACATTCCGCTCGAATGTGGCAAGAGCTGCAATGGAGGCAGGGGCGACGATGATCAATGATCAGTGGAGAGGGACTTACGATGAGGCGATTCTCGATGTGGCTGCTGAATTCAATGCACCCATCTTTTTGATGCATAACAATGCTCATGGCACTTATGAAGATGTCGTCGAAGATATGATCAGAGAACTACAGGAGTCTGCCGATCTTGCCCTTCAGCACGGGGTAAAAAAAGAAAATATATGGCTTGACCCCGGTATCGGTTTTGTCAAGACACGTCAGGAAGAGCTTGAAGTCATGAGGCGTCTCGATGAACTGGTCGGAGTCGGTTATCCGGTTCTTTTGGCAACCAGCCGCAAGCGGATGATCAAGGAACTCATAGAAGGTGAATCAAAAGCGGACGAGAGAGACACGGCAACGGCCGCCACAACGATTTACGGCATGGAAAAAGGGGTCAGGGCAGTGCGTGTCCACAATATAGGAATCAACCGGGGACTTGCAGATGCCTACGTCAAACTACAGGAAGATTTAGATGGATAATATTAAAATAAACGGCATTAAAACATATGCTTATCATGGGGCGCTGGATGCTGAGCGGGTATTGGGACAGTATTTCATCACTGATGTTACTATGTACCTGGACTTGAAGCGGGCCGGCACCGATGACGATCTGGAAGCGACCGTTCATTACGGAGAAGCTTATCAGCTGGTCGAAGATATTATAAAAGGCGAGCCTGTAAATCTGATTGAACACCTTGCAGAAAAAGTATCGCAGTCACTGTTTGACCAGTATGGTAAAATACAAGAAGTAGAAGTTACGATCACAAAACCGAGCCCGCCGATAGACGGGCACTATGATAATGTGAGTATTACTCTGAATAGAAAGCGGGAGAGCTAATGGCAAATGTTTATCTTGGCCTGGGCAGTAACTTAGGAGATCGCAAAGAAAACCTGGAAAAATCGATCGCGGCACTTAACAATTTTGACGATATTACAGTGACGAAACGGTCGTCCATTCTGGAAACAGAACCTTACGGCAAGACAGATCAGCCTGAATTTATGAATATGTGTGTGGAAATAGAAACGCGCCTGTCTCCACTCAGCCTTCTTGAAACGGTGCTCGGAATAGAGCATTCTTTAGGAAGAGTCAGAGAAGAAGTATGGGGACCGAGAATTATAGATATAGATATTCTACTTTATGAAGATTTGGAGCTGGAGCTTGATGATCTGTCCATCCCTCATAAAGAGATGCATCTGCGCAGCTTCGTGTTGGAACCTCTTTCAGAAATTGCACCGAATGCAAAGCATCCGACATCCGGCAAGTTGGTAATCGAGCTTAAAGAAGATTTGGAAAGAGGCGAATAACATCTTTAAAATTGGTGATGTAGAGATTGAAAACCGAGTCGTTCTTGCACCGATGGCAGGTATCAGCAACGCAGCATTCAGATTGACGGTCAAAGAATTCGGTGCAGGGCTTGTGTGCGCTGAAATGATCAGCGATAAAGCACTTTTATTCGGTAATGAGAAAACGATGAAAATGTTGTACATTGATGAAAATGAAAGACCGATGTCGCTTCAGATATCCGGCGGAGAAAAAGACACGCTGGTCGAAGCGGCTAAATATGTGGACCAGAATACAACAGCTGATATCATTGATATCAATATGGGGTGCCCGGTATCCAAAATCATCCGGTGTGAAGCGGGTGCAAAATGGCTGCTTGATCCCGACAAGATTTATGACATGGTAAAAGCTGTGGTGGACAATGTGTCGAAGCCTGTGACCGTCAAGATGAGAATCGGCTGGGATGAAGACCATATCTATGCAGTTGAAAATGCAAAGATGGCGGAAAAGGCAGGCGCCTCCGCAATCAGTATGCACGGCCGTACGCGCGTCCAGCTGTATGAAGGCGAAGCGGACTGGGATATCATCCGCCAGGTAAAAGAAGCGGTTAGTATTCCGGTAATAGGGAATGGCGATGTAACCAGTCCTGAACTTGCTTTGAAAATGCTGGATGAAACAGGTGTGGATGCCGTAATGATTGGCAGAGAGGCCCTCGGAAATCCGTGGATAATTTATAGAACCGTTCATTATCTGGAAACAGGTGAACTGATTGATGAGCCTGGTTTTGAAGAGAAGCTTGAAGTCATGAAACTTCACATGGACAGGCTGATCGACCTGAAGGGTGAAAAAATCGCTGTTTTGGAAATGAGAAAACATGCTTCATGGTACTTAAAAGGTATTAAAGGCAACGGTACAACCCGTAAATTGATCAACCAGGCACAGACCAGAAACGAAGTGGCTGAGATTGTAGATGATTTTGCTGAAGAATTAAAAAATAAACAGGGAAAATTGACAGTTTAATATACTTAAGGAGTGTTTATAGTTGACTGAAGAAATGAATGACCAGGTGAGTGTCAGAAGAGAGAAAATGCAGCAGTTGATCGATCTTGGTATCGATCCTTTTGGTGCGAAGTTTGAGCGTACAGCGTATTCTGATGAACTTATAAGAAACTGGGATGAATTTTCCAAAGATGAATTGGAACAAAAAGAAAATGAATCTGAGACAGTCATTGCTGGCCGTCTGATGACTAAGCGCGGAAAAGGTAAAGCAGGCTTTGCCCATATCCAGGATATTAACGGCCAGATACAGATTTATGTAAGGAAAGACCAGATTGGTGAAGAAGATTTTGATAACTTGTGGAAACAGGCTGACCTTGGAGATATTGTCGGCGTTACAGGTGTAATGTTCAAGACAAATACCGGAGAACTTTCTGTCAAAGCGAGCGAATTCAAAATCCTGACGAAAGCACTCCGCCCTCTGCCGGACAAGTATCATGGGCTGAAGGATATAGAAGAGCGTTACCGTAAACGTTACCTGGATTTAATCACCAGCGAAGACTCAAAAGGCACATTCATAAAGCGCAGCCGTATCATTCAGGAAATGCGTAATTATTTAAATGAAAGAGGCTTTCTGGAAGTGGAAACGCCTATGATGCATATGATCGCGGGCGGTGCTCAGGCAAAACCGTTCGTCACTCATCATAATGCACTGGATGTCGAACTGTTCATGCGTATCGCTATTGAATTACACCTGAAAAGACTGATCGTCGGCGGACTTGAAAAAGTTTACGAAATCGGCCGTGTATTCAGGAACGAAGGTGTCTCGACACGTCACAACCCTGAATTTACAATGATTGAACTGTATGAAGCTTATGCGGATTACAATGACATCATGGATCTGACTGAAAACCTGATTGCGTATATTGCTGAAAAAGTGACAGGGAATTCTACAATTAAATACGGTGAACAGGAAATAGAGCTGGGCACAGGCTGGAAACGCGTGCATATGGTTGACCTGGTTAAAGAAGAAACAGGTGTGGACTTCTATGAAGTAAAAACTGATGAAGAAGCGCATGCGCTCGCCAAAGAGCATGGCATCGACGTTAAGCCGACTATGCAGTATGGCCATATTCTGAATGAATTCTTCGAACAAAAAGTGGAAGAGACTCTGATGCAGCCGACATTTGTATACGGTCATCCTATTGAAATCTCACCACTGGCAAAACAAAATCCTGATGATTCACGTTTCACAGACCGTTTCGAGTTATTTATCGTTGGACGTGAGCACGCGAATGCGTTCACGGAGCTGAATGATCCGATTGATCAAAGGAACCGTTTTGAATCCCAGGTTGCAGAAAAAGAAGCCGGCAACGATGAAGCGCATGATATGGATGAGGACTTCCTTGAGGCTCTGGAATATGGTATGCCACCGACAGGCGGACTTGGAATCGGTGTAGACAGACTCGTTATGCTGCTCACAGATTCAGCGAGTATCCGAGATGTACTGTTATTCCCATATATGAAACAGAAGTAATGAAATAAATAAGGTGATGCAAAGCCCGATAATTGTCGGGCTTTGCATTTTTTATGCATGAAAACGCATTCATTTCTATTAGGGGTTTATTTATATGCGATTTGATGTATAATTACAATCATTATGAATTTCGGGAGTGGTACATATGAATCTTGGATTATCAAAGAACTCTAAACGCATAGTCATAAAAATCGGTACAAACTCAATAATGAAATCGATAGACAAAATCAATTATCATAAAATCGACCGACTCGCTTATGTCTGTTCTACACTCAGGCAGCAGGGGCATGACGTTATTCTTGTGGCTTCGGGAGCTGTAGGGGCTGGGGCATGTACGCTCAATATGGATTCATATCCAGACAGCATTGCAGAAAAACAGGCACTGGCTTCTGTGGGACAGGGTGTCCTAATGAATTTATACAGCCGTTTCTTTCAACATTACGACCAGCACGTTGGACAAATATTGATGACGAGAGATATCGTCAGCTATCCGAACGCATATGAAAATTGTCAGACGACCATCAATTCACTGCTTAGAAATAAAATCATTCCAATTATTAATGAAAACGATGCAGTCTCCGTTGATGAATCCGGACGCAGATCGAAGTTTGGTGAGAATGATACTCTGGCTGCAGTCGTTACTGAAGTGACAGAGGCAGATATGTTAATCATTTTAAGTGATATAGAAGGTCTGTTCGATTCGAACCCGCATACTGAGGCGGACGCAAAACTCATTCCCTATGTGAGTGAAATCAGTGATGAAATACTTGCTATGGCAGGCGGAGCCGGTTCGGTATTTTCAACCGGAGGTATGGAAACAAAACTGAACGCAGCAAAACGTGTGATGGATAATGACCAGGCCATGGTCATTGCTTCTGCAGAAAATCCGAATATCATATTTGACATTGTCGATGGCGAAGAAGTCGGCACTCTGTTCAAAAAAGAGCAGCCGGAATTATTAATACAGGGGGATGATTGATTATGAACGAAAATACAATGACACAAAATGTTGTGCTTGAACAGCTTGGGAAAAATGCGAAACAGTCGGCGAAAGTTTTAAGGAGATTACCGGCCGGAGATAAAAATGAGGGACTGCTTGCGATGGCGGAGGCACTTAAAGATAACCATGAAAAGATTTTAAATGCGAATGCACAGGATATTAAAAACGGACAGGATAATGGTTTGACCGAGGCATTGGTGGAAAGACTGACATTGAATGAAGAGAGACTAGAAGGTATGGCAGGCGGACTGGTTAAAATGGCCGGCCTTGAAGATCCAACGACTAAAAGTGACGGACAATGGGTGAATGAAGTCGGGCTTTCAATCAGTAAAAAAAGAGTGCCGCTCGGTGTTATCGGCATCATATATGAATCGCGTCCGAATGTTACTGCAGATGCTTCCGGTCTTTGCTTAAAAGCAGGAAATACTGTAATTTTGCGTGGTGGAAAAGAAGCGATGAACAGTAACAAAGCGATTGTGGAAGTGCTTCAGAGCGGTTTGTCAAAAACGAATGTACCACAGGACAGCATCCAGCTCATCACAGATCCATCCAGAGAGCTTGCAGCAGAGTTCATGCAGTTCAATGAAGGTGTGGACTGTCTCATACCAAGAGGCGGTGCAGGATTGATCCAGGCGGTGCTGAAGCAGGCGACAGTACCGGTTATTGAAACAGGCACGGGCAACTGTCATATGTACGTTCATGAATCAGCGGATATCGACATGGCAAAATCGATACTCGTTAATGCAAAAACACACAGAGTGTCCGTATGTAATGCCTTGGAAACTTTATTGGTGGATAAAAGTACAGCTGCTGAAGTATTGCCTGAACTGGCAGAAGCTCTAGATGCTGCAGGAGTGACTATACATGGTGATGAAGCCGTCTGTGATTTAGTTGAGAATGCTGTCCCTGCTGAAGAGGCGGACTATACGGATGAGTACCTTGGATACGATATCGCAATCAAAGTCGTCGATGGTTACGACGGTGCAATCGACCATATAGAGAAATATTCTACAGGACATTCAGACGTCATTGTGGCAACAGATTATCAGGCTATACAGGACTTCCTGAACGATGTGGATTCCGCAGCGGTCTATGTTAACGCATCAACGCGTTTCTCGGATGGGGAAATGTTTGGCTTTGGTGGCGAAATCGGCATCAGTACACAGAAGCTTCATGCCAGAGGGCCGATGGGATTAGAAGCATTGACGAGTTACAAATATGTTGTGGAGGGCTCCGGTCAGATCAGAGAATAGTGATTGAAAAAATTTGTGCAGGTGAAGTGAACGCTTTGCCGATGTGTGAATTTTTCATGCATTCTTTACGGTTGGAATACACAGCGTTTACCTCATTACAAGGTGGACAGAAGCTCTTTATTTACAATAGCTTTAAAGTGCATCGTTTCAATATATTTTATAAACGTGATATTTTAACAGTATAAGAATTGAAAGGGGATGAGTAAATGACTGCAGAAAAGATTTTTCCTCAAGGAGAACAAAAGACGGATAATTTTACAGGTGAAGTCTATCATACTGTACTTTTCAAGGAGGATGAGCCTCTCAATACTCCGATAGCGAATGTGACTTTTAAGCCGGGCGGCAAAACGAAGTGGCATTCCCACGAAGTCGGCCAGGTGCTGTTGGTCACCCACGGTGAAGGGTGGTATCAGGAAGAGGGGAAGGAACCTGAAACCATCAAAACGGGTGATGTTATCAATATCGCTAAAGATGTCGTTCACTGGCACGGTGCGAAAAAAGACAGTGAAATGGTCCACCTGGCAATGACGGTGGGTGCGATAGACTGGATGGACCCTGTGGAAGATACTGAGATATAGGAAGAAAGACAGGCTGCCGCCTGTCTTTTTTTATTCAGAAACTGTCTGGTCATAGTGACTTTGGAAGTTCTGTGCGAGCTGGTCGACCATCAAATGTTTAAAGGTGGCGATCGTCTGTTGCATTAACTTCAGACCATCTTCTTTCTGATTGGTCTTATAAAGATAAAGTCCGTGCAAATAAATTGAAACGTTCCGTTCATAAAGCAGATACTGATCCATTTCGAGCAGCTCATTGAGTTTGACTTGGAACGTCCGGCTCCTGTCCGTTTCATCATTCTCAAGCAGCGTGAGTATGACGTTGATCAATGTCTGTATAGTAATGACGCGGTGTTTTTTAATTTCCTGGTAGTATTTCGTATTATTGATCATTTCATTTGTCAAAGTCACTAAAGTATTTGTATTGAACAGCGAAATGGAATTGGCAAAAAGAACAATTTCATAGTGACACCATATGTCCACTTCAAGAAGGTGATCAATCAGCTTTTCTTCCATTTCAGGTTCCCTGGTCATTTCATTGGTCAAATCCTTCAAGAGTGCAGATAACATAATTGCATTCAGTTCAAAAAACCTAATGTTTTTCTGGTTGTATTTTTCAAGCTGTTCATCTCTCAGTTCGGTTATCCGGTCGGCTTCATTTTTTATGTAATATTCCTTCATTGTCACTATGAGCTGTTCAAACTCACTCAGCTCAAATTCCTTTTCGGCATGAAAAAATTCCTCAATCGTTATATTCAGCTTATCTAATATCACTAATAACTTATTGATTGTTATCTCGCTTACCCCGCGTTCAAATTTTGATAATTGAGCGATGGAAAGATCGGTGTCACAAACTTCTTTCATGGTCAGGTTTCTCGACTGTCTGAATTCTCTGATGAGCATACCAATAGATTGATTCGACATATGCATTCTCCTAAAATAAGCTATTGTTATTAAATATTATAAATAAAAACAACCCGAAAAGGAAAGTATTTCACTTTTTTATTTTCATATATGAAAATTTTTAAGGAGTTGACTGAATATGTAGTATAATAAAATTATTAGCAAAGGGGGAGATACAATGAGAAAAAGAATTGTTACTTTAATGATTTTGGCAGTAGCAGGCATCCTCACAATTGTTGGTGAAAAAAGTCTTCCGATCGACACGATAGCGCAATTTATTTAAGTTTATAAGGTATTTAAGCAGAATACTTTATATAGATTGGCACCCATAAGCAAGTAGAATCACTTTTAGCTGAAGGATTCTACTTGCTTTCCCTTTTTACACTTTTTAATGTTAAGGTTTTGTTGACATTGTAATGAATTTTGTATTATTATTAATAGGCAGTCAACAATTAGTGTGAAGGAGAATTAGCTCAGCTGGGAGAGCATCTGCCTTACAAGCAGAGGGTCGGCGGTTCGAACCCGTCATTCTCCATTTAAATAATTTATTATAAGCGGAAGTAGTTCAGTGGTAGAACACCACCTTGCCAAGGTGGGGGTCGCGGGTTCGAATCCCGTCTTCCGCTCCATTTCTATTAAGCGGTTATACCGTTTTATTTTTTTGAAAACATTTAACTGAAATTACGGGAAGTAGCTCAGCTTGGTAGAGCACTTGGTTTGGGACCAAGGGGTCGCAGGTTCGAATCCTGTCTTCCCGATTTTAAGCCGCGGGTGTGGCGGAATTGGCAGACGCGCTAGAATCAGGATCTAGTGTCTTAACGACATGGGGGTTCAAGTCCCTTCACCCGCATCGTTTATATTCTATATTGGGGGCTTAGCTCAGCTGGGAGAGCGCCTGCCTTGCACGCAGGAGGTCAGCGGTTCGATCCCGCTAGTCTCCATTTTTTATTTTTTAAAACTACATTTACATAGCCGGGGCCTATAGCTCAGCTGGTTAGAGCGCACGCCTGATAAGCGTGAGGTCGGTGGTTCGAGTCCACTTAGGCCCACTTCTAAAACACATGGAATGTATTCCATGTGTTTTTATTTTGTCTTTTTTATTCATATATTTCTTTTAGGAATTCATCCAAAGTCTCAATGATATCTTCTGTACTTTCCTCGCCGATGCCCACAATGACTGAATCATTAAAAAGATTTTTCACTGAGTAATGATTTTTACTGATCAATCGGTGATTCTCGATTAAATCAGTCAAATCTCTGCCCGGGCATTTCAGTACAAAATGCATTCCGGTATGGTCACCTTCCACATCAACAGCAGGATAGGCTTTATCCAGCCACTCTATGATATCCTGCATCTTTTTGGAGTAGATTTTCCGGACTCTGTTGATATGTCGGTTCAGATATCCATCTGAAATATATCTGGCAACAATATGCTGCATCTGCCTTGAAACGTTGCAGGATAATTTTGCTGAATAATATTTTTCAGAGAGTGCTTTCGGGAGAACCATGACCGAGAGTCTGAGAGATGGGTACAGAGATTTTGAAAATGTACTCATATATATCGTCCGATCATTTTGGTCCAGGCCCTGCAGGGAAGGTAAGGGCTTGCCGGTATATCTGAATTCACTGTCATAATCATCCTCAATGACGTATACATCATTCTCCAGGGCATAGTTCAACAGCTGAATGCGTTTTTTCAAAGACAGTACAACGCCGCTCGGGAACTGGTGGGAGGGTGTAATATGGACGACAGGATTTTTATTGCTGATGACATCATTCAGATTGATGCCGTCTCCGTCTACACGCGCTATATCACGTGTGAGCTTTAAATGTGAAATCACTTTTTTTACGACTGGGTATCCTGGATTTTCTATCGTCATCTTCGGGTAATCGAGTAAAAATAAAACCTGCTGCAGCAGAAACTCTGTCGATGGACCAATAAATATCTGATCAATGGAGCAGGATACACCACGGTTGAATTGAAGATAATCCGAGATGGCTTCCCGCAGCTCATGCTCACCGCTGTTCTCTCCGGGGTTAAGCAGATCATCCTGATCGAATACTTCTTTTGAAATCTGTTTTATGACGTCTCTTTGCACAATGGAAGTATCAATTGTACCGAGTGCGAGTTTAAATTTTTTCTGACTGGGTTTTACTATATGAGGAATTTTCTTCGGCGTCGTTTTGAGCAGATCAATTTCGGAGACGTAGAAACCGCTCTTTTCCACACTGTAGACCAGGTCTTCATCGAGGAGCTGATCATAGGCGCGTTCGACGGTAGTCATACTGATGTTCAAATCCATTTTAAGCTGTCTTTTACTCGGCAGCTTATCGTTGTTTTTAATTTCACCTTTTAAAATCTGGTTTTTGATTTCCTGGTAAAGCTGTTCATATAAGCTCTGTCCACTTTTGGCATCCAATTTTATGTACATGATCTGACCCCTATATTATTTGGTAATCTGACACTTTTTAAGAGTCAGTTAATCAACTAGAATATATCATAAGATAATAATTTAAGAAAGAGGGATGCAAGATGAACCAGGATAAACTGGCAATGCCTTATAAAGGTGTAATTATGGATGTAATCAATGCAGAACAGGCGAAGATAGCAGAGGCTGCAGGTGCAGTCGCTGTAATGGCACTCGAACGTGTGCCGTCTGATATTCGCGCAGCAGGCGGTGTCGCCCGTGCGGCGGATCCGCGTATTATAGAAGAGGTGGTGGGTGCGGTCTCCATTCCGGTAATGGCGAAGTGCCGTATCGGGCATATTTCTGAAGCACGTGTACTTGAGGCGATGGGTGTCGACTTCATTGATGAATCAGAAGTTTTAACGCCTGCAGATGAAGAGTATCATCTGATGAAATCCGGCTACGGAGTGCCGTTTGTCTGCGGTTGTCGTGACCTTGGTGAGGCTGCGCGCCGTATCGGTGAGGGTTCAAGAATGCTCCGCACCAAAGGAGAACCGGGTACAGGCAATATTGTCGAAGCGGTGAGACATATCAGGAAAGTGAACCAGCAGGTGAAGCAGATTACAGTTTTAAGTGATGATGAACTGATGACATTTGCTAAAGACCTCGGGGCACCGTATGATGTTCTGAAAGAGATTAAGGAACTGGGAGAGCTGCCGGTGGTCAATTACGCAGCAGGCGGTGTAGCAACCCCTCAGGATGCAGCATTGATGATGGAACTCGGTGCTGACGGAGTATTTGTAGGGTCCGGAGTTTTCAAATCTGAACAGCCTGAGAAATTCGCAAGAGCAATCGTTCAGGCGACTGAGAATTATCAGGATTATAAATTGATTGGAGAGCTTGCGAAAGAACTTGGCACGCCGATGTCCGGTATTGACGTACGCACACTTTCTGAGAGTGAAAGAATGCAGGATCGCGGATGGTAATCAAAAAAATGCACTCAACAATTTTTTGTTGAGTGCATTTTATAATATTATTCTGAAGTGACATTGTCGATGAATTCTGTGTTGATCAGGCCTTCTATGTCATCATTTGACATGTAATCTGCTTCATAGCTGATTGTTGCCATTTCCTGAAGTACGTCTTCGTCCAATTCATACGTCGGATAGAGACGTTCGCTTGCTTCAAGCGTTTCTTCTACACTCAGCTCGCTGCCTGTGATTTCAGTAATGTGATCTACGAAAATATTGACTGCTTCTTCTCTGTTATCTTCTATGAACTCGATTGCCCTTGTATGGGCACGCAGGTAACCTTCAGTCAGTTCAGGGTTTGCTTCTGTAAAGGCGTTTCTTGCTGTGACTACTGTCATCGTGGAATCTGCACCCCAGCCAAATTCATCTTCATCCAGAAGTATATCTGCATTCGTCTGATTTTCTAAAAACACGCCCCAAGGTTCTTGAGTAGCAGCAGCAGCCACATCGCCCTGCAGGAATAATGTTGAAGTATCCGCAGGTGCCTGAGGATTCAGGCTGACAGTGCCGCCGGAATCATCAATGTCGAGGCCTTCTTCGTGAAGTGCTTTTCTGAGCATGATGTCCTGTGTGGAGCCGATTGTCGGCACAGCAACGCTTTTACCATCCAGATCTGCAACAGCTTCAATGCCTGAATCTTCCGCTGTTGCAAGTACGGCGCCGCCGTTAACTGCACCTGCAATGATTGAATGTGCAGGGTTTCTCATATATGTCGTCGTTGCCGGAGAAGGTCCGACAGTTCCGATATCGAACTCTTCAGTCGACATTGCTTCCATGAAAGCACTGCCGTTAGGGAATGTCATCGTATCGATTGCAATGTCTTCACCGAATTCTTCTTCAAAGTATCCATTTTGTAAAGCGACAACAGTAGAGATGTGCGTCAAGTTCGGGAAGTAGCCGATTCTTACCTCTTCAGCAGCTTCCTCTGAATTATTACATCCTGCAACGACAGCAAGAGAAAGTGCGATAATGCCCAATATAATCTTTTTCATGTGTATCCTCCTGATTTTTTATTTAAACGGTCTGGCCGTAGCGACGTGCGACGGCACGTTCCATACGTAAAAAGACCTGGTTATCTATGATCGTTCCGATAACACCGATGACTATCATGATGGACAGTACAAGGTCCATCGCCTGGATTGAACGTCCGAGATCGAGTAAGTAACCAAGACCCCCTGTTGAACCGAGCAGTTCACCGGCCATGATTGCACGCCATGCAAATGCCCATGCGACACGGAGCCCCGAAATGATATGGGGGACGGAAGCGGGGATGATGACTGTTCTCAGCAGGTGTGAACCTGAAGAACCGAGTGTCTTTGCAGCATCCATATAAATTGACGGTACGTTTTTAAACCCTGTGCTCGAGTTTACCGTCATCGTCCATGTTGCACCGATTGCCACTATGAACAGAATGGAGGCATTGCCTAAACCAAACCATACAATGGCAAGCGGAAACCATACGATGCTCGGAATGGACTGGAGTGCAGTCACAAAAAATCCGAGTGTGTCGTCGACCCACTTATAACGGGCGATCAAAAATCCGAATGTCAGACCGAGTACGACAGCAATCGAGAAACCGATCAACAGACGAATGAGCGTCGTGCCTGTCGCGGTCACAATCTGGCCTGAGATAATGCTGTTGATGAGTGTGCCTATGACGGTCACACCGCCCGGATCATTTGGAATGATGATAGGAGGGAACATAAATGTAGGGAAGAATCCCAGCTTAGATATTACTTCCCATATCCCGACGATCACTGCTACGAAGATTATCCGCCTTAAGACTGTAGTCATCACCAAACTCCTCCTTCAATACTTTTTCCATTTCAACTTCAAGTTCTGCCATCACGCGTCTTTCAAGGTCGACGATGACACTGTCAGAAGGGTCACGCGGGCGTGCGGACTGAACGGTGAAAGATTTTTTGATTTTCCCCGGACGGGTGCTCATAAGCAGTACACGGTCCGATAAAGTCAGCGCTTCACGAATGTTATGTGTAATGAATAAAATCGTATTGCCGGTTTTTCTCCAGATGTTCTGCAGTTCTTTATGAAGCACGAGCCTTGTCTGTTCATCGAGCGCTGCAAATGGTTCATCCATCAATAGTACATCCGGATCCATCACAAGTGCCCGTGCAATGGCCACGCGCTGTTTCATTCCGCCGGATAATTCATGCGGGTAGGCATCTGCAAAGTTGAGAAGATGGACCATCCTGAGACCGTCCATCGTCTTTTCTTCGATTTCTGTTTTAGATATTTTTTTAAGGTTTAAACCGTAAGAAACATTTTCCTTTACAGTCATCCATGGAAACAATCCACCTTCCTGAAATACCACGATACGGTCTGTTCCGGGCTTATTTACTGTCTTGCCGTTGACCAGCACTTCGCCTGCTGTGGTTGTTTCAAGACCTGCGATTAATTTTAAAATTGTCGACTTTCCGCAGCCGGAAGGTCCGAGAAGCGAAACGAACTCACCTTCTTTAATATCAAAATTGATATCATCCAATACTTGCAGCTTTTGTTTGTCATCTTTTTTAAATTCTTTATGTACGTCTTTCAACTGTACTTTCAAGTCCGTTCACCTCACAAAATAAAGTCATACCAAACTAATAGGAATATTAACTGAAAATTCCTGGTAAGTCAATATACATTAACCAAGTTAACGAAATATCTACTGTATATTTAGAAAGGATGAACGGAAAAATAAATGATATAGACAGTAACCCATACGAACAGCCATATCAGAGTTTTAACTTTTATCGGTAACCCTTTAAAAATCTTATGGGACAGCAGATGGGCGAGGAATGAAACGATAATGAACCGGATGAAACGGGCGGGGATCGAAAATAATATGAAGATAAATATATTGGTGTGAAGCGGTGCAAAGGCTGCAAACAGTTTATAGGGCACGCCGAATAAAGGACCTGTCACAAGCGCCGAAAAAGTGCCGGCAGCCATTTCAGATTCCACGTGTTCGAGCATATATGTATGAATGGCAGGAACGCCGAGCATAAACTCAATGACAGAGGAGTGGTCAATACTGCTCTTGATGAATAAGGCGGCACCGCCGAGAGCGGCGCCTGTGATGCAGATGATATTTAATAAAAAGATTTTCTTTAAGTCGTTGTTTCGGAGTGCATAATAACTCAAAAGCACATCCGGAATTATGAAGAAAAATGTCGCTTCACTGAACCCCCATATAAAAGCGGCAATCATCATTACCATTCTTTAAACTGACCTTCCTCTCCGAGACGATCCATTCTGTCATTCAAAGTATCCATAAAAGCTTTGCGGTTCTCATCGAATTTAAATGAGTCGCCGACAAGTATATCAACAAAAAACGGCACGAAAATGAACGAACCTTTCGGCAGCGCCTTGCCCAGACCGTGAAGAAAAACCGGAACGATTTCGACATCCGGCACCTCTCTCATCAAATAGTAGATCCCGCTTTTGTATTTGCTGAGCTGTTCCGCTTCGCCTCTCGATCCTTCTGGAAATAATATGATGATACTGTCATCTTCCAGAGCTTCAAGAATCGGTGAAAACATGCCCCGGATGTCCTTTGTCATCTTTCTCTGTATCGGAATGATATTCATGACTTTAGTGGAGAAAAATGCGAGAAGTTTATTTTTCATAAAATAATCACCGGCAGCCACCGGACGGACTTTTTGAAAGCTTTTTCCGTGGAATAAAGACATCAGCACCAGCGTATCCAGATGGCTGTTATGATTTGCAATGATGACGACAGGCCCCGATTCCGGCAGTTTTTCCCTGCGTCTTATATTAATGCCGAGGACAAACAATATGACCGGCCGGACTAAAATTGAAAATAATAAATTTTTCATTTATCTCACCCTTAAAAGTAAAAGAATCGAGCAAAGTGAAAGAACAGCGGTGCCGTGTAGGTCAGCGAATCCACACGGTCCAGTATGCCCCCGTGTCCCGGAATGATTGCGGAAGTATCTTTGATGTTCAAGTCCCGTTTCAACGCGGAAATGTTCACGTCACCGATAAATCCGGTCAGTCCGATGTAGAGTCCTGCAATGATACTGCCGCTCAAAGTGAACGGGGTGATCAGCGGTGCGAGCAGTACTGCAAGTACTGTCGTGGTCAAGACGCCGCAGATAAAACCGGCCCATGTCTTATTCGGTGATACTTTGGGCAGTATTTTTCTTTTGCCGAGTGTCTTTCCACATAAAAACTGGGCAACATCATTCGCCTGTGTCAGCACGACGAGGAATAACACGAGCCCTGCACCGAGCACGCTGTTTTCCTTTCCGGGCAGAACAAGCAGGTAGGCAAGATGCGACAACCCGAAAACCATCAGCATCAGACCCCACTGGACGGAGGCGACGGACTGCAGAAAGTTCTTCGTTTCGCTGACGATGAGTGCCTGAATCGGAATGAGCAGGAACATATAGACAGGTATGAAAACGATGAACATGCCGTAAAATTCAAAGTATATGAATAAAAACTGGATCGGTATTGCGATATAAGACCAGAAAATTACAAGACGGTGGGCACGGTTGAACGGTATCAGTGAAAAATATTCCTTTAATGCAAGGAATGACAGTATGCCCATGAATATCAGAGATATCGTCGAGTGAATGACAAGTGCGAAAGTGAAAATAAAAAACATCACCCACCATGATTTGATGCGGAGCATGACCTCGTCCACTGTATGCGAAGGTTTCTGTTTCTTTAAAACTAAAATGATTGCAGTTGAAATGATTAATATTCCTACGATACTGATCAGCACGTAGAGCACTTCATCTGTCAGTACATTAAAATTCATGCTTTCTCCTCCAACCCTTTTTTAATTCTTGTATATGTATTGATGACGATTAAAAACGATGCAATCAGAAATACAATCCATAAATACTGTGTAAGTGAATGCCAGAAGATCAGCAGCACAGATATCGCACCGATTAAAAATGCGCGGTCACTTTTCCCCATCGGCCCGCTGTACTGTCTGACACCTGAAATATTTTCTCCCATCATGCCTGCCATTTCACTGATGACGGATAACAGTATGAAGATCATCACGGTCACAGGATGCGGACTGACAACGAGTATGAAAGGCAGGAACAGAGCGGCATCACTGATGACGTCCGTCAATTCATTCAAATATTTGCCGAGCCTGGACTGCAGGTTGAAATCTTTGGCAAGTACGCCGTCAATCGCATTCAGCGCCATGCGCACAAACATGAAAATGGGGATGACGATATATATCCAGGTTGAGTCATAATTGAAATAAAAAAGCACGCCGGTCATTATTGAAAGAAGACATGCGAAAATGGTCACCTGGTTCGGTGTGATATTTATTTTGTGCAGGAAGCTGACTACAGGTTTCAACAACTGCTGAAATTTAGGTTTTAATTCATAAATGCTGATCATGATTTTCTCGCCCCCCTGATATAGTTACCATATTACACAATGTGAAATTTTACGACAATAAAAATATGCCCGGACAAGAGATGAACTTCCCGTCCGGGCATATTAACTGTTATGAAATTTTTGATATAATCCATCTGCCCAGATGTTTGCTGATAAACAGGGACAATATGAACATCACGCCAATATTAAGTATATGGAGCACCATCGCCCAGTTAATATTGGGTGTGATGAAAGTCAGAATGTAGGCAGATGTAACATACAACAGCGCAAATACGGTGATGAAAGTTATGAATTTAATAATCAATGCATTTAAATGTTCACGTGACAAAATAATCACCTGGCCCACAATTTTTATTTATAAATATTATACCAAACAGAAGTGGTGCATGACTGGATGAGATTTGACGAAAAATAAACAGCTCCGAAGACTTTTATTCGGCCCCTTTGGTTGATTTTGCTTTTATAAAAATAGCCAGCAAAATTAAGGGCAGAGCGATCAGTGTCAAGTACTGGAGAGTCCAGTTGGTGACGCCCGGCATAACATCAAAAGGGTTTAAGATTCTGGCCAGAGAATAGAGGCTCAGAATAATGAAAATGAAACGATTGATCCATGAGTCTGTAGTGAACAGGAAAAATAATGCCAAAGCCAGAATGACTGTGAAAATACCGACGACAACGAGATTGATTACTGAAGATTCGAGATCGATGATATAGAACGATTCAAAATATTCATGTAATGAAAAGATGATAATCAATTTCGCAACTGCAAATAATAATAAAAAACCAACCGTCGGCACTATTTCATTTTTAGATGATTTTTCTTTTTCCGCCATTATTCCTTTTTCCGCAAGCGGCACCATGGCGGCAATCAGAAACGGCACGATGAGTAAAAGCCAACTGATTGTGAACCGTGAAAAGATGATGAGCACCAGCATATAGAAAAATATAAAGTATATATGAAAAAGTGCGACTGTTAACCAGAACTTCTTTTTACTTTCTGCGGTTCTGTTGTTTTCAGGTTGTAACTCTGTCATGCCAAGACCCCTTTATTTTATAAACTTAATACTTTGAGATTATAGTATTTGCTTTCCAATGTAAATCAGGCAGTAAAATTGAATGGAAGGAAGACAACTGATACCATTATTGCTAATTTGGAAATATACGGATGAGAATTGAAAGGATGTCTTTAAATGAAGTTGAGCGTATTGGATCAGGCGCCGGTAACGATTGGAAACAAATCTGCGGACGCACTGGTCAAGGCGGAAGAACTTGCGGTTTTGGCAGATGAATTGGGTTACCACCGTATGTGGATGGCTGAACACCATGGCACAAAATCGCATGTGAGTTCTGCGCCGGAAGTCACGGCGGCAAGACTTGCGGCTAAAACAGACAACATCAGGATCGGTACAGGCGGTGTGATGATGATGCACTATTCACCGCTGAAACTGGCTGAAGTGTTTAAAACGCTCAGTGCATTTTCCCCGGGCAGAATTGATTTCGGTGTCGGACGGGCGCCGGGCGGAGATCATTTTGCAATGTATGCGCTGGCACAGGGCAGACAGCCGAAGATGGATGACATGTATGATAAATTCGAAATTGCGATGCAGCTGATCAATGATGAAGTGCCGGAAGGCAGGCTTTACGGTTCAACACCGGCTTTTCCTTCCAATGTCGTGCTGCCTGAAGCCTGGATGCTCGGATCGACTGGAAACAGTGCAATCCAAACAGCGGAAATGGGGGCAGGCTACTCATTTGCACAATTTTTTAACGGTGAACTGTCGAAAGAAATACTCGATATATATAAAGAGAGATTCAAGCCGTCCGCATTGATGGAGAAACCGAAAATCAACGTATCTTACATGGTGACGACCGCGGAGACTAAAGAAGAAGCGGAATATGAGGCACTGCCATATGATATTTCAAGGCTGATGCTGCAGCAGGGCCGGATCACCCAGACGATGACACCTGAAGAAACAAAGAACTATCCGCTCAGCGAACTTGATAAGATGAGCATCAGGGAAGGGCGTAAGCTGCACCTGGTCGGATCGGCAAAAGAGGTTGCAAAACAGCTGAAAGATGAACAGGAAATGTACGGTTTCGAAGAGGCCATGATCTGCAGCATCCCGCATTCCCAGGAGAAGCGGCTCGATGTATACAGACTATTGGCAAAAGAACTTTTATAGATTTTAAAAACAGTGCATGAGTGCACTGTTTTTTTATTGTGATACTATTTGGTATACTTAAAGTGATCCAAATTCACAAATTGGAAGGGGACTATAAAAATGAGGGCGGATTATAACACTGATGAATATAATGCATATCAGACGATAGAGATTGAAATCGATTCGACGGCAGAAAATACATTTCACTATATAGGCACTGCAGACGGTATCAAACAGTGGTTTCCAGAATTAAGATTTGACGATGAACCGAGACCGGAAAAATTGGTCTTCACTCTCGGTGATGACGATTGGGAATACATGGACGTACTGGAGTTCAGCGATAAGAAGATACTCATCTTCACTTGGGGCGCCGGAGATATCCAGATGGAACTTGATGAGCCTGAGGAGGGCAAGACGATTCTGACACTTAAAGAAAGACTGCCGCTTACATCTGAGCATATTGCACGTGACTTTGCAGGCTGGTATTTCCAGGCTCAGAATATCAGAAAGATTTCTGAAACAGGGGAACCGCAGGAGCTGGATCAGGAAGCCTTCAAGCAGCAGAAAGCATCCATTAAGAATGAACTGGGATTATAGTGTGTCATTTCTTAAAAAGGAATCCAGAAGTTCAAAAGTATAAGAATCGGATAAATGAAATACTGATTTACCTCCTGTATAAGGAGGTTTTTTATTTTCTGAAACAGTGATACACAGCTGGGTCTGTTTTTATGTAGAAAAAGGGCTGAAAGTCCGATTGATTGATATCGCTCATGCTCAGATTTACACTTGATGAATAATCATAAATGGAGGCGGAAATATGAAGAATGAACAGATTGTGCTTGCAAAACGGCCGGAAGGCATCCCTGGAGATGATGTATTCAGGTTTGAAGAGATTGAAGTCAAAGCGCCGGCTGAAGGAGAAGTGACAGTAAAAAGCATTTATGTTTCTGTGGACCCTTATATGAGAGGACGGATGGCGGCAGGAAAATCATATACGAAACCATTTGAAGTGGATGCACCGATGGGCGGACATGTCATCGGGAAAATCGAAAAATCCAATGCCGACGGTTTTAAAGAAGGCGAGTATGTCAAAGGTATAATGGGCTGGCAGCGCTATGTCACACTTCCAGTGGACGGTCTGTCCAAAATTTCTAATACAGAACTGCCTTTACATCTCTATTTGAGTACGCTCGGTATGCCGGGACAGACTGCATATCACGGGCTGCTGAAAATCGGTAAACCTGAAAAAGGTGAGACAGTCGTTGTTTCGGCGGCATCCGGTGCAGTCGGTTCCGTGGTCGGCCAGATCGCAAAGATCAAAGGTGCAAGAGTCGTCGGCATTGCAGGCGGTGAAGAAAAGACCGAATATTTAACGGAAACACTCGGGTTCGACGCGGGTGTGGATTATAAATCTGATGATTACAGTGAAAGGCTGGCAGAAGCGGTTTCAGAAGGTGTAGACGTTTATTTTGAAAATGTCGGCGGACCGGTGTCCGACGAAGTGTTCAAACATCTTAATAAGTTTTCAAGAATCGCGGTGTGCGGGGCGATATCTGCATATAATAACCCGTCAGAGGATATCGGGCCGAGAATCCAGTCGACACTGATCAAATCACAGACGCTGATGCAGGCATTTATCGTCGGCAACTTTGCGGATGATTTCGAGAATGCAGACAAACAGCTGTCGGAATGGGTGGATGAAGGTAAAATCCATACCGAAGTTTCAGTGGAAGAGGGATTTGAAAAAATACCTGAAGCATTCAGAAAACTGTTTGACGGTTCCAACTTTGGAAAGCAGATAGTGAAAGTCGCAGAGGAATAAAAGATTCTGCACCATAAAAATAAGCTGCCGCCTGTGGAGGTAATTCTCCATAGGTGAGCAGCTTTTTATTTTGTCCGGAATTTATAAAATTAGCTGATTGCTTTCAGACCGACTGCACTGCCGATGATGAGAGCGATGAAAAATATTCTTGGGAAGTTTTTCGGTTCATTATAGAACAGCATGCCGAGAATTGCCCCGCCTGCTGCGCCTATCCCTGTCCAGACGGCATAGGCTGTACTCATCGCGATGACATTCATCGCTATTGATAAGCATATGAAACTGATGCCGAAGAAAAGCAGTAAGCCAAACAGTGCTATTTTACTCCGCTTGTGCGTGTAGACGTTAATGGCATTGACGCCAAGCATTTCAAAAACACCTGCAAATATCAGTACAATCCATGCCATTATTGTTCAGCCTCCTTAACACGCTCTTCCGACGTGACCATTTTCAAACCGATGACACCGATCAGCAGCGCAGCGATAAAGACGATATTCCAGGCTGTGAACGGCTGGCCGAAAAACAGAAAGTCACTGATCGCAACGCCTGTTGCACCGAGACCGACATATACAGCATAGGATGTACCGACGGGCAATTCCATGGAAGCGACAATCAGCAGATAAAAGCTGAAGTAGATTGCGATGACCGTGAGTAACCACTGCCACCAGTTGTCCGAGTGGGTGATGCCAATAACCCAGCCGACTTCAAATATAGAAGCGATGATAATTTTAATCCAGTTCATAAACTCAATTCCTTTCCGGTGTAAAATAAAAAAGCCTGGGAGATTTTGAAATCTCCCAGGCTTTTATCCTTCCGTGTCATGAAGTGTTTCATGGGTTTACTCTCGGTCCAGACCAATCAGATTGCGGAACCCTAGTAAACTCTTTTCTTCTATTCAATCACATAGTAGCACATGGAAAATTTACTATCAAACAGTACGTCTTTTTAAATTTACCTGCAGTAGATGGTGTAACGTCGTTTTTCGTGTACAATGGTCATACGATTTAATATTAGGAGCGTCCAATCATGTTTATAAATGTATTATATATAATACTGTTAATATCCATCGTCTTTTTCCTCATCAGCGGCATGCTGACTATACTGCAGTTTATGGGTTATTTTAAAAATCATTCTCAAAAATATATTATATATTTTATTGTTTTTACTGTTATCATGGTCATTTTAATGGGTGTGCTTGTAGTTGTCGGGCCGAATGGGTGAACATTCATAAGCATCGTCTGAGCAAAATCATCTCATCATAAGAAATAAAAGAATCTCTCCCAAACTGTTTGGGAGAGATTTTTACTTTGGATATTATTGGAAGAAAAATCCGACGATAGTCGCTGTAAGTAAACTTACAAGTGACGCACCGTATACAAGCTTAAGTCCGAATTTTGCAACAGCATCTCCACTTTCGTTGTGAAGACCTTTAACCGAACCGGCTATAATGCCGATACTTCCAAAGTTGGCAAATGAGATCAGGAATACTGAAACCATTGCTTGTGTTTTTCTTGATAATTCATCTGCGATAGTCATAAACTCACCGATTGCAACAAATTCGTTAGTGATGAGTTTTGTTGCCATCAGGCTGCCTGCAGTCTGTGCTTCATCCCATGGTATACCGATAAGGAATGCAATCGGCATGAAGATGTAACCGAGAATGTCCTGGAACGTCAGGCTGCTTCCTGGTATAAGAAGGAACAGCTGGTTCAGAAGACCGATCAGAGCAATGAAACCAATCAGCATTGCTGCAACGACAAGTACGACTTTTCCGCCGTCGATGATGTAATCACCAAGAACCTGGAAGAATGACTTTCCTTTCTCAGGATTCGTGGAAATTTCGACTCCGGTATCACTGATTTCTTCTTCGTACGGGTTGATGACATGTACGATGATGTATATACCGAAGAAGTTGAGAACGATGGCGATGATGACAAACTGTGGTTCCAGCATCGTAAAGAATGCACCGACGATTGACAGTGAGATAGAACTCATCGCCTGTGCTGCCAGTGTATACATTCTTTGTGTCGTCATTTTCGGCAGAATGTTTTTAAGTGATATGAACACTTCGGACTGACCGAGAAACATTGAAGCTGCACCGTTGTATGACTCGATATAAGGCATGCCTGTAATTCTTGTCATCAGCATACCGATACCTTTAATGATTAAAGGCAGTACTCTTATGTAAGAAAGAATACCAATGATTGCACTGATGAAGATGATAGGGACCAATACATTGAAGAAGAACACGTTGAATGCCATTCCATCTTCACTGTTGTATAAAACCTGATCGCCTGAGGCGGCTGACTCTGTAGATAATGACATCAGGTCGCCGAATACAAACTGTCCGCCTTCAGCGGCAAATCCGAGCAGGTGGTCGAATGCTTCAGCAAGCCATCCGATAAATGTCTGCCCCCAAGTAGTGTTCAAGAACAAGAATGCGAAGAACAGCTGCAAAGCGAGCAAAATCAAAATATTTTTCCATTTTTTAAATGACAGTTTTTTATTGCTGCTCGCAATCCATGCCAGGAACATTGTGAATAGTATACCGACTATTCCCATTAAAATACCCATAAATAATCCTCCAAAATATAAGATATGTGCTGCGTTTATGTATATGCATCTCTAAAAGTACATTATAAAGTATATAAGACTGAAACGCGATACTGAATCATTATAATGCAAACGTTTACAAAAATAAAGAAGAACTTTATTTTTGAACAAGAAATTTGCCAAAAACTCAAGCAGAATGTATACTTTAGTCAAAGAAGGTCAAAAGAGGTGATAGCATGCGTAATATGTCAGATATTATCGAACAATATTTGAAGGAATTACTCGCAGCTTCCGACGGTGAAGGCGTCGAAATCAAGCGTGCCTTTATTGCTGAAAAATTTGACTGTGTCCCGTCCCAGTTGAACTATGTAATCAAAACACGGTTTACAAATGAACATGGTTATATGGTAGAGAGTAAACGTGGTGGCGGCGGGTATATACGTATTACCAAAGTCGAGACACATTCAAAATCAGAATATCTTGCTCATTTAAAAAATCTGATAGGTCACGGGTTAAGCCAGCAAAATGCACAGCACATCGTACAGTCGATGTTTGAAAATGACGTGATTACATTAAAGGAAGGCAAAATTATCAATGCGGCTCTGGATAGAGAGAGTTTAATGATAGAATTACCTTTCAGGGATCAGCTGAGAGCAAAAATCTTACTTAACATAATCGACGTCATTTTATACACCGAGGAGTGATTATATGATTTGTGAATCATGCCAGGAGAATGAAGCGACTGTCCATATAACGACAGGCAGTGGCTTAAATAAAACAGAGAGATATTTATGTGAAGCTTGTGCCAATAAATCGTTTTCCAGTCAATTTTCAAGTTTCTCGGACGATTCGTTCAACATTCATCAACTCTTGCAGTCATTGTCTGCCCAACAGCCGTTCGGTTCCCACAAGCAGCAGAAGAAACATTGTGAAAACTGCGGTTCGACTGTTGAATCCATATTGGAAAAAGGCAAGTTCGGCTGTGCTGAATGTTATGAAACTTTCAGCGGGAAAAGCAATGAAATCATTACTAAAGTACAGCTCTATCAAACCGAACATGTCGGTAAAATACCTCGAAAATCTTCAGCCTATATCAAGGTGAAGAAAGAAATCGAGCAGCTGCGGGCGAAACTTTCCGAATTGGTTGAAGAACAGGAGTTTGAGGAAGCAGCAGTAGTACGCGATCAGATCAAATCATTGGAAGCGGGTGATGACAATGGCAAAAATTAGTCCTTGGGTCAGCCAGGCGAAAGAAATACCTGTGGAAATGTCATCAAGAATACGACTGGCGAGAAATGTCAGAGAACTGCCGTTTCCTCATATGGTGAAAGACGAGGAAATGACTCAGATGATCGAGACATTGAATGACACGCTGAGTGATTTTAAACAAGTCAATCTGGAGGAGCTGAAGTTTGAGGATAAAGCGCTGCTGGTGGAGAAACATCTGATCAGCCCTTTATTTACCGAACGCGGGCGCCTCAGTTACATCAACGATGATGAATCCGTTTCAATCATGGTCAATGAAGAGGATCATATCAGAATTCAGGCGATGGGGGCAGAACTCTCCCTTGATGAGATATATGAGAAAGCTTCTGAACTTGATGATCGTCTGGAGAGTAAGCTCGACTACGCGTTTGACGATAAATACGGATTTCTGACAGCGTGTCCGACGAATGTCGGCACAGGGCTGAGAGCTTCGGTAATGCTGCATTTGCCGGCGTTATCATTGGGCAACAGAATTCAAAGGGTGTCGAACAACTTAAACCGCTTCGGTTTTACGCTTCGGGGCATATACGGAGAAGGTTCGGTGCCGCTCGGTCATATATATCAATTATCCAATCAGCTGACGCTCGGTCAGTCTGAAGAGGATATCATCAAGAGCTTAAACGAATTAAAAACAAGAATCATAGAAGAAGAAATAGAGATGCGCTCAATTATGAATAACGAACATCTCATAAAAGCCAAAGATTCAATATTTCGTTCATACGGCATACTTAAATATGCACATACCATTTCATTGAAAGAGGCTGCCAATCATTTAAGCAATATTAAACTGGGCGCAGATCTCGGCTTCTTGTCTGAAGATACGATAAGATTCCAGGAACTTGTTCAATTGATTCAACCTGCTTTCATCAAAATGCGTTTAAACAGTCTTGGTAAAGAGTATGTATCATTAGAGAAGGCAGTGGCCGAAGAACGTGCAACATTATTACGTGAACAAATAGGAGGGACTATATAAATGTTATTTGGAAGATTGACAGAAAGAGCCCAGAAAGTACTTGCATATGCACAGGAAGAAGCGATCAGCCTGAAGCACTCGAATATTGGCACAGAACATTTATTACTCGGTTTAATAAAAGAAAAAGAGGGCATCGCTGCAAAGGTGTTATCGAGCTTCAATATCAGTGAAGATAATGTTCGTGATGAAGTCTTCAACCTGATTAATGAAGGTGACGATGCGACAGCATCCATAAGATACACACCGAGAGCTAAAAAAGTGATTGAACTGTCCATGGATGAAGCGCGCAAGCTGCACCATAACTTTGTCGGAACTGAGCATTTACTGCTCGGGCTTATCCGTGAAAGTGAAGGCGTTGCTGCACGCGTACTTGCCAATCTGGACCTGAATATCACCAAGGCCCGTGCTTCAGTTATAAAAATGCTGGGCAACCCTGAAGCACTTCAAGGCAAGGACCCTCAAAAGAAAGATAACAATACACCGACGCTCGACTCACTCGCAAGAGATTTAACTGAAATTGCGAAGGAAGATCAATTAGACCCGGTAATCGGCCGCTCTAAAGAAGTCACAAGAGTCATTGAAGTATTATCCCGCCGTACTAAAAACAACCCGGTATTAATCGGTGAGGCCGGTGTAGGTAAAACAGCAATTGCTGAAGGACTGGCTCAATCCATCGCAAATAATGAGGTACCGGAAACATTAAGAGATAAACGTCTTATGTCCCTTGATATGGGCACAGTTGTTGCAGGTACAAAGTACCGTGGTGAATTTGAAGAGCGCATGAAAAAAGTCATGGAAGAAATTCATAAAGCAGGCAATGTGGTGTTGTTCATAGATGAACTGCATACACTGATCGGCGCAGGCGGCGCTGAAGGCGCAATTGATGCTTCCAACATTTTAAAACCGGCACTTGCCCGCGGCGAACTACAGTGTATCGGTGCGACAACTCTGGAAGAGTACCGTAAGCACATTGAAAAAGACGGAGCACTTGAGCGCCGTTTCCAGCCGGTTCAAGTAGATGAGCCGAATGTTGAAGATACTGTTTTAATTCTTAAAGGTTTAAGAGACAAATATGAAGCACACCACAGAATCAATATTACTGATGAAGCACTGGATGCGGCAGCCAAGATGAGTGCCCGTTATATCCAGGACCGTTTCCTGCCGGATAAAGCGATTGACCTGATTGATGAAGCATCTTCCAAAGTCAGACTGCGCAGTTATACTTCTCCGCCGGACCTGAAAGATCTGGAGAGTAAGCTTGAAGCGGTTAAGAAAGAGAAGAATGCCGCAGTTCAGAGTCAGGAGTTCGAATCAGCGGCAAACTACAGAGATCAGCAGTCGAAACTCGAAAAACAATTGAAAGATAAGCAGGACAGCTGGAAGAAAGAGCAGGGGCAAACCTCTCAATCTGTGACTCAGGGTGATATTGAAGTGGTCATCAGCGGCATTACAGGCATCCCGCTTTCTAAAATTGCAGAAGGCGAGTCGGAACGTCTCCTGAACCTGGAATCCATTCTGCATGGCAGAGTAATCGGACAGGAAGAAGCCGTGAAATCAATCTCCAAAGCAGTGCGCCGCGCAAGAGCGGGACTGAAAGACCCTAAGCGTCCGATAGGAAGCTTCATCTTCCTGGGCCCGACAGGTGTCGGTAAGACTGAACTTGCCCGCTCACTGAGTGAAACGATGTTCGGTGAAGAAGATGCAATGATACGTGTAGACATGAGTGAGTACATGGAGAAACATTCCATCTCAAGACTCGTCGGTTCTCCCCCGGGTTACGTCGGATATGATGACGGCGGTCAGCTGACTGAGAAAGTACGCAGAAAACCATATTCACTCGTCCTGTTTGATGAGATTGAAAAAGCGCATCCTGACGTATTCAACATGCTGCTGCAAGTATTGGATGATGGTCGTCTGACTGATGCCAACGGCCGTACAGTCGACTTCAGCAATACGATTATCGTGATGACTTCAAACGTCGGTGCACAAGAGCTCAGAGACCGTAAGTTCGCCGGCTTCGGAACGACAGCCGATTCGGGTACACAGGACTACGATACGATCAGAAGCACGATGATGAAAGAACTGAAAGAAGCATTCAGACCTGAATTCATCAACCGTGTGGATGACATCATCGTCTTCCACAGTCTCGAAAAAGAACACTTGACTGAAATTGTCTCACTGATGATTGATCAGCTTCAGGAAAGACTGATCGAACAGAATATCAATATTGAAGTGACCGACAAAGCCAAAGCGCAGATCACTGAAGATGGATATGATCCTGAATACGGCGCAAGACCGCTTGCCCGCAGCATTCAGAAAAATATCGAAGATACTTTAAGTGAATCTCTGCTGTCAGGTGCCGACTTTGAAAATAAAGTGGTCATCGTAGATTATAAAAATGAAGAATTCACAGTGAAAACGAAGAAAAAAGAAGCAGTTAAGAAGTAGAAACAGAAAGCCCAAATCGAGTGTTGGTTTGGGCTATTCTGTTTTCATTTTTACTTATGGATTCCACACTTTAAAATCTTTCTAAATAGTAATACAATAATAAAGAGTGAGGACTGGAGGAAGCTGTCAAATATGGCGAAAACTAAAAATGTCTTTGAGTGTATGGCGTGCGGATATGAATCACCCAAATGGATGGGGAAATGTCCAAGCTGCGGTGCGTGGAATCAGATGGAAGAAAAACTAATACATAAAGAAACGAAAGGCCGCGGCACACTCGGTAAACAGGAGCCGGAAAAAAGCAGCCGGCCTGTAAAATTGAATAACGTCAAAAAGACGTTTACACCGAGAACCTTAACAAAAAGCGGAGAATTCGACCGCGTGCTTGGCGGCGGGATTGTGAACGGCTCTCTCATATTAATCGGCGGTGACCCGGGCATCGGAAAATCGACGATTTTACTTCAGACGGCATTGACATTGTCTGAAGAGCATGAAGTGCTGTATGTCTCCGGCGAGGAATCGCTCGAGCAGATCAAGCTCAGAGCGGACAGGCTGGAAGAATCAAGCGACAATCTGAATGTCTATTGTGAAACGAATCTCTATTACATCCATGATGAAATAAAGAAATCGAAGCCGGATTTCCTGATCATAGATTCCATTCAGACAATATTCCACCCGGATATTACGAGTGCGCCGGGCAGTGTATCGCAGGTGAGGGAATGTACTCAGAGCCTGATGAATATTGCCAAGGGTGAAAACATTGCAACGTTCATCGTCGGTCATGTAACAAAGGAAGGTCAGATTGCCGGACCGCGTCTCCTGGAACATATGGTGGATACCGTCCTTTATTTTGAAGGGGACCAGCATCATACATTCCGTATTTTAAGAGCTGTAAAAAACCGTTTTGGATCGACGAATGAAATGGGTATATTTGAAATGAAAAATATAGGGTTGAAAGAAGTGTTGAATCCTTCTGAAATCTTTTTGGAAGAACGCTCTAAAAACACGCCCGGCTCTGCAATTGTGGCAACCATGGAAGGTACAAGGGCAATGCTTGTGGAAGTACAGGCACTTGTCACACCGACCCATTTCCATAATCCAAGGCGCATGGCAACAGGGATTGACCAGAATCGTCTGTCACTTTTAATGGCAGTCCTGGAAAAGAGCGGTGGTTATCTCATGCAGCAGCACGATGCCTACATCAAGGTTGCGGGCGGCGTGAAACTGGAGGAACCTGCTGTAGATTTAAGTGTCATTATCAGCATCGCTTCAAGCTTTAAAAATAAAGAAGTGCGAGGTGATGACTGTTTTATCGGCGAAGTTGGCTTAACGGGCGAAATAAGACGTGTAACCAAGATAGAATCGCGTCTTCAGGAAGCCGCCAAGCTTGGATTCAAGCGGGCAATCGTACCTAAAGCGAGCCTGTCCGGCATTCAGCTGCCGGAAGGTTTAAAAGTTCATGGTGTAAGCGACCTGGGCCAGGCGATAAAATACGCATTTAATTAACTGGATAAAAGCAATTTAAGGAGGTGAATGATATGTTGAGATACTTGTTGTATATTTTATACTTTTTCTGTGGTGTATCACTGGGAGTGTGGTTGTTTCCTGACTTAATTTCCATAATGCCTGTCAATCTGCCGGCCATACTGAATAATGCCCTCGTTCATGCTTTGCTTGGCGGACTGCTCTTTTTGATCGTCTTCTATTGGTCTATTGATAAAGTGGAGCAGTTGATCCGTAAAGGCGAAGGTATTCTTTTAAACAGAAATCTGCCTGAAATTATCTTTGCTACATTGGGTATGGTCATTGGACTTGTTGTTGCTGTCTTAATATCATTATTATTAAATACATTAAATATTCCAATCGTGAGCGAAGTCATATCTTTCGCACTGGCAATTATTTTAGGTTACCTGGGTTTTCAGATTGGCCTGAAAAAACACAGCGAAGTATTGGAACTGCTGCCGAAACAGAATGTCAAAGAACAACAGGACGGCAGGCAGGGTCAGAAAAAACTGCTGGATACCAGCGCAATTATAGATGGACGAATTGTGGATGTAGTAAAAACAGGATTTATAGAAGGAGAGCTCTCAGTGCCCCAATTTGTGCTGGATGAACTGCAGCTGATTGCGGATTCCACGGATTCCATGAAAAGGGACCGCGGGCAGAGAGGCTTGGAAATGCTCCGCATGCTTCAGGAAAGCTCCGAAAATGTGAATGTACAGCCGGTCAAATATGACAAGCTGGACGTTGATCATCAATTGGTACAGCTGGCTAAAGAAGAGAATGCCGCACTGATTACGACTGATTACAATTTGAACCGTGTATGCCAGGTGCACAACATTAAAGTTTTAAATGTCAATGAACTGTCAGATGCAATCAAACTGATCATCAAACAGGGCGATACATTGGATATTATGGTGACAAAACACGGTAAGGAAGAAGACCAGGGTGTCGGCTATCTTGAAGATGGTACAATGGTTGTTATCGAAGAAGGCAGGAAGCTGGTTAATCAGACTGTCAGCGTAGAAGTGACAAGTGTGCTGCAAACCAATTCAGGGCGCATTATCTTTACTAAGAAAGAGAGTTAATCATGGCTTATATCGCAATCATTCCCGCTGCAGGCTTAGGCAGGCGCATGGGTTATAACAAAAATAAAGTATTTATCGAGCTGAATAAAAAATCCATCATTGAACTGACTGTTGAGCAATTTCAGAACGATCATAATTGTGAAGGGATTTATTTGGCGACGAGAGAAGATGAAACAGAACTGCTAAAGGAAAAGCTGGCCGGGTATGATAAAGTGCACGGTGTATTCATCGGGGGAAAAGAACGTCAGGACAGCATTTATAATGTTTTGGAAAAAATTCCGCAATGTGAGTATATTTTCATCCACGACGGCGCGAGACCGTTCATCACAAAAGAATTGCTGGATGACATATATGCCAAGGTTAAAGTACACAAGGCGGTCATTTGCGGAGTGAAAGTCAAAGATACGGTCAAGATGGTGAAGGGTTCCCATGTAGTGGAGACTTTGCCGAGGGAAGAGCTGTTCATTACACATACACCGCAGGCTTTTGATTATGAATTGATTAGGCGTGCGCATGAAAATGCCCGTGCAAACGAGCTGTCTGTAACGGATGATTCGAGCATGGTGGAGGCGCTGGGAGAAGAAGTGCACATTGCCGAATCATCCTATAACAATATTAAAATAACTACCCGTGAAGATCTGGTAGTTGCCGAATCAATCATCAACAGAGAAGGTGAAGACAAATGATAAGAATCGGACATGGTTTTGATGTTCATGCATTTGCCGATGACAGACCACTGATCATAGGCGGGTTGAATATCCCGCATGACAGGGGACTCGCCGGCCATTCGGATGCCGATGTACTGCTGCATACGGTGGCAGACGCAATACTCGGGGCACTGGCCCTTGGAGACATCGGCAAGTTCTTTCCGGATACAGATGAACAGTATAAAGATATGGATTCAAAAATATTACTGGCTGAAGTTGTGCAGAAAATGCACGATGAAAAGTACGAAATCGGTAATATTGATGCTGTAATTATGGCCCAGGCGCCAAAATTCAGACCGCATATAGATGATATGCGGGAAAGTGTCGCTTCAATTTTGAAGACATCCATCTCTAATGTTAATATTAAAGCGACTACAACAGAAAAACTGGGTTTCGTAGGCAGAAAAGAAGGCATCACTTCTGAAGCAGTGGTACTGCTCACAAAAATGGAGGAATCATAATGGATAAAGTAAGAGTCAGATATGCACCGAGTCCAACCGGATTTTTGCATATAGGAAACGCACGTTCAGCGTTATTTAACTATTTATTTGCACGTCACTACGGCGGAGACTTCATCATCAGGATCGAAGACACTGATAAATCACGTCATGTTGAAACAGGTGAAGAATCTCAGTTGAAAAACTTGAAATGGCTGGGTATCGACTGGGATGAAAGTATCGATATCGATGGCGGATACGGTCCATACCGTCAATCTGAACGCGGGTCCATCTATGAACCTTATATTCAGAAAATGCTGGATGAAGATCTTGCTTACCGCTGTTACATGACAAGCGAGGAACTGGAAAAAGAACGTGAAGAACAGATTACGCGCGGGGAAATGCCGAGATACGGCGGCCACCATGCCAATCTGACAAAAGAAGAGGAAGAAGCACTTATTGCTGAAGGACGTGAACCGGCTATACGTATCCGGGTCCCTAAGGATAAAGTCTACAAATTTGATGATATCGTCAAAGGCGAAGTATCGTTCGAATCCAATGGTTTTGGTGACTGGGTCATCGTTAAGAAAGACGGCATCCCGACTTATAACTTTGCTGTGGCAATAGATGACCATGAAATGTCAATCTCACACGTGCTGCGAGGTGATGATCACATTTCAAATACACCGAAACAGCTGATGGTCTATGAAGCTTTAGGACTTGAAGCACCTAAATTCGGTCACATGACATTAATCGTCAATGAAAATAAAAAGAAATTATCCAAGCGTGACGGCGCAATCATTCAATTTATCGAGCAGTATAAAGAACTTGGATATTTGCCGGAGGCATTATTTAACTTCATCGCATTGCTTGGATGGACGCCTGAAGGCGAGGAAGAGATCTTCAGCAAAGAAGAATTCATTAAACTGTTTGATGAGAAACGTTTATCCAAAGCACCTGCTTTCTTTGATAAGCAGAAACTGACATGGATCAACAACCAGTATATGAAAGAGAAAGATGCAGAGACAGTTTTTGATATGGCACTGCCTTTCCTGATTAAAGAAGGTCTGGTCAATGAAGATTCAGGCCCAGAAGAGATTGAATGGGCAAGGAAACTCGTCGCACTCTATCAGCCGCAAATGAGCTTTGCCGGAGAGATTACCGCTTTATCCGAGCAGTTCTTCAAGGACGATATCGAATTTGGTGAAGCAGCGACAGAAGTAATCAACCAGGAACATATACCTGAACTGATGACTGCGTTGTATGATGAGTTTGAAGACTTGATCGACTTTGATCCTGCTACAATCAAAAAATCAATTAAAAATGTACAGAAAGCTACAGGATATAAAGGGAAACAGCTGTTCATGCCAATCCGGGTTGCTGTTACAGGACAGACTCAGGGTCCTGAACTGCCGGATTCAATATCCTTGATTGGTAAGGAAAAAGTATTGAACAGAATTTCCAAATTAAAATAAATAGGCTTCCTGAGTCTATCTTGTTGAAGTCGGGTTTATAATCGATTATTATAATCAGTAACAGAGAAATGAAGTATGGTCTATTATGGAAATCAGAGATTGTCTGGCAGGTGAGAAGGCAACCATAATATAATTCAGAAATGCACTCTGTCATGAATTGTATATTTATAAGTGCAAATTTATTTTGTAAACAGAGTGGAACCGTGCGAAATGCGCCTCTGTCCAGATTTTTGGACAGAGGCATTTTTTTATTTTGAGAGGAGGATCATCTTGTTTAATCGAATGAAAGAGGACATCGATATGGTACTTGAGCTGGATCCTGCAGCCAAAAGTAAGTTCGAAGTGTTTTTTACTTATTCAGGACTGCATGCTGTATGGATGCATTTAATTGCGCATAAGCTGTACAAGCGGAAATTTGCCACACTCTCCAGAGTCATCTCGCAGATCAGCCGCTTTGTAACAGGGATAGAAATCCATCCGGGCGCCCAGGTCGGCAGACGTTTATTCATAGACCACGGCATGGGCGTGGTGATCGGTGAAACATGCCGCATCGGTAATAACGTGACAATATACCAAGGCGTCACACTTGGCGGTACAGGAAAAGAAGAAACGAAAAGACACCCGGACCTGGATGATAATGTGCTGGTTGCTGCGGGAGCGAAAGTGCTGGGCAACATAAGGATGGGGGAAAACTCCAAGATCGGTGCGAATTCAGTCGTGCTGATCAATGTTCCGAAGGACTCCACTGTGGTCGGTATACCGGGCCGCATCGTCAAGCAGGCCGGCGAAAAGGTTAAAGGTGCACGTGATCTGAACGTGACAGATTTACCGGATCCTATACTGGAAATGATTATAGGTCTGGAAGATGAAATAAAAGACTTTAGAAAAGAAGTAAGGGATGAGGTTAAAGATGGTTCGCATATATAATACTTTGACAAGACAGAAAGAAACGTTCAAGCCGATTGAAGAAGGCAAGGTTAAAATGTACGTCTGCGGTCCGACGGTATATAACTATATTCATATCGGTAACGCAAGACCTGCGATTGCATTTGATACGGTGCGCAGATATTTGGAATATAAAGGTTATGATGTAAAATATGTCGCCAACTTCACAGATGTCGATGATAAATTGATTAAAGCATCACAGGAGCTGGGAGAAACTGTACCTGATATCGCAGAACGTTTCATTGAAGCGTTCTTTGAGGATACTGGGGCCCTTAACGTGAAGCGGGCGACAATCCACCCGAGAGTGATGAATCACATGGATGATATTGTTAAATTCATCGAAGTATTGATCGAGAAGGATCATGCCTATGAATCCGACGGCGATGTTTATTTTAAAACACGTTCTTATGATGGATACGGTAAACTGAGCCAGCAGTCCATCAACGATCTGAAAGTCGGTGCACGTATCGATGCCGGCGAGAAAAAGGAAGATCCGCTGGATTTCGCGTTGTGGAAACAGGCAAAGCCTAATGAAATCAAATGGGATTCCCCGTGGGGCGCCGGCCGCCCGGGCTGGCATATCGAGTGCAGTGTGATGGCGAGAGAACACCTGGGTGACACGATAGATATCCACGCGGGCGGACAAGACCTGACTTTCCCGCACCATGAAAATGAGATTGCTCAAAGTGAATGTATGACGGATGCGACATTTGCGAATTACTGGATGCATAACGGGTATATCAATATTGACAACACGAAGATGTCCAAGTCACTCGGAAACTTCATACTGGTTCACGATATCATCAAGGAAATCAACCCGAATGTACTGAGATTCTTTATGATCAGTGTGCACTACCGAAACCCGATTAACTATAACCGCGAACTGGTCGATGCGGCAAGAGCGGGTCTCGAGCGTATCCAGGACAGCTACAGACAGGCGAAAGAGCGGCTTGAAAGCGCGGTCGGCACTGAAGTCGACACTAAGATAATGGAAATCATCCAGGACAACGTCAAAACATTTGAAGCGCACATGGACGATGATTTCAATACGGCCAATGCCATCAGTGCATGGCATGACCTCACTTCAGAGCTGAATAAATATCTTCGCTATAACACGACGAATGCAGAAGTGCTGTCCGAATTCATAGACGTGTTCGAAAAATATGCCGGGGTGCTGGGCATTGTGTTAGAGGAAGAAATGATTTTACTCGATGAGGAAATTGAAAAGCTGATTGAAGAGCGTAACGAAGCAAGGAAAAATAAAGATTTTTCACGCGCTGACGAAATCAGAGACTATTTAAAAGAGCAGGGTATCGTCTTGGAAGATACTAAAGAGGGAGTGCGGTTCAAGCGTGGCTGACTTTAATGTGGAAGAAGTGCCAAGCTTATCTTTAGCTTTCCTCGGTGACTCAGTCTACGCGGTCTACATCCGCACATTTCTGATTAAGAGCAGATCACGCCTGAAACCTGAGGAACTTCACAGGGAGGCGAACCGGCTGGTGAGTGCAAAAGCTCAGTCACATGCTCTGCTGCATTTGAGAAAAGAAGAACTGCTCACTGAAGAAGAGTGGGAAATAGCCAAACGGGCACGCAATAAATCAAGTGCGACAAGAGCCAAAAATGCAACGATTAAAGAGTATCGGAATGCTTCTGGCCTGGAAGCTCTGATCGGTTATCTCGATTTGACGGACAACCATTCCAGAATAGGAGAACTGATGCAGGAAATAATTACGGAAGGGAGGGTTCACGATGACTAATTCCATAGTTGCCGGAAGAAATGCAGTGCGGGAAGCGCTGCGTTCAGAAAGCGATATAAATAAAATATATGTCCAGGATTCAATCAATAAAAACCAGGTGAAAGAACTGTTGGACCTTGCCAAGAAACAAAAAGTGGTCGTCCAGAATGTGCCGAAAAGTAAAATAGACGGCATGACGGACGAAAAGCACCAGGGAATCATTGCATCAATAAGTGCCCATGAGTATATGGATTTTGAAGAATTCCTACAGACGGTTGAAGGTAAAGAGACCGCAAATGTCATCATACTGGATGGACTGGAGGACCCGCACAATCTGGGTTCGATATTAAGAACGTGCGATGCAACAGGGTTTGATGCTGTAATCATTCCGAAAAGGCGCTCGGTACAACTGACCGAAACGGTGGCTAAAACATCAACCGGTGCGATTGAATATATACCTGTAGTGCGCGTGACCAATATCAATCAGACGATTGATAAACTGAAAGACAGAGGTTTCTGGGTCGTCGGAACTGATGGTACCGGGGACACGGATTACCGCGAGCTCTCGTTAGATATGAGTACTGCAATCGTTATCGGCAGTGAAGGAGAGGGAATCAGCAGAAAAACTCTCGAAAATTGTGACTTCACTGTTAAAATTCCGATGGTCGGCCAAATAACGAGTTTAAATGCTTCCGTATCAGCAGCGCTGTTGATGTACGAAGTATACCGCAGGCAGAATCCCGTCAGGATGTGATCTGATGAGGAAAAAGCAGAGAATTTTAATCGTGGACGGTTATAATCTGATCGGTGCCAATAAGGAGCTGTTCAGCGAGTCGAAAGTATCGCTGGAGCTTGCGAGGGAAGAACTGATAACAGCACTTGCCGAGTATCAGATGGTGACTAACTTTGAAATCATTGTCGTATTTGACGCCTACGAAGTGAAGAGTATGGAGTCCATTCTTCAAAAACATGGAATCACTGTCATTTTCACAAAGGAAAAAGAAACTGCAGATGAATATATAGAGCGCTTTGTTCATGATAATTATCATCCGTTTCTATGTGAAATTAGTGTGGTAACAAGTGACCTGACTGAACAGAATGCCATATTTGCTCTTGGTGCCTACCGTATTTCATCCAGAGAAATGTGGATGACACTGGCAGATTCAGAAAAAAATATCAGTAAAGAAATAGATGCAATAAATCAAAAACTGCCCAGACAGAAATTGGATATCCGTCCGGATGTACTATCAGAATTTGAAAAATGGAGAAGGGGCTTAAAATAGCACCTTGAAGTAAATGCCGTCGAGCCATATATTTTATATATATAAAATTATGGGAGACGGCTTATGTATCTAATTACTCAACATTACTTTATTCTCAAAGAGTCGATGGATGACCGGATGAACGATTGTGCGTACAAAGTTTACAATGGTGATATTAGTGCATTTGATTGGATCGATGAAAATTTAAGGCAGGTTGTTTTTAAAAAGACATTGAAATATCCGTTTGACTATTATGACAGGGAAGATGCGCTCCAGGATATGATGGAGCTGGCGCTGAGATTATGCTATAAGTATAATCCCGAACTCGGCAACTACCGTCATTACGTTTCGAAAGTCATCACCTATGAGCTGATGAAGCTCTACTACAGATGGACGGATTACGGTTTGAGCGAAGTCATCAAATCAGTAAAGGACATCACTTTTGAAACCGGAGACCACAGAAACAGAATGCAGGACAACCCGCTGGATATTATCATATATGAAGAGAACAAATCACATATTTTAAATAACCGTAAAGTGTGTTCTCCGCTTGAGCGGAAAATCGTTTATTACTGTAACTATGGATATCAGATTAAAGAAATCTCGGAGAAGCTCTGTGTCAGTGAAAAAGCGATAGTGAACAGTCTGCATAGAGTGAGAAGAAAGCGTAAAAAATAATTTATCGTGTGATTTAACAGTGTTTGACATTGTTTTTTAAAATCGGTATAGTAAATAAGAATTGAGTGAGATGTGTTATATGAAGATAACATTGGCGTGTAATGACTGTGGATCTAGAAACTATCAATTAAAGAGCGACCATAAAGAACGTTTAGTTATGAAGAAGTTTTGTAAAAAATGTAATCGACATACGACTCATAAAAGTTCCATCTGAAGTAGGAGGATATGTTAAAAATGGCAAACAATAAGAATTTCTTTCAAAATGTAGTTAGCGAAATGAAAAAAGTAAGCTGGCCGACAGGTCAGGAAACTGCCAGATTTACAATGATTGTCGCAATGACGGTTATATTTTTCTTGGCTTTTTTCTATGCGTTGGATTTAGGTATTACAGCAGTAATAGATTTATTGTAATTTAAAGGAGCGATTGGATGTCTGGTGAAAAGAATTGGTATGCCGTTCATACTTATTCAGGATATGAAAACAAAGTAAAGGCAAATTTACTTGCCCGTCTTGACTCTATGAATATGCAAGATCAAATTTTCAGAGTAGTGATACCTGAAGAAGAGGAAACAACAGTTAAAGACGGCAAGCGTAAAACGGCGATGAAAAAGACATTTCCAGGCTATGTGCTTGTAGAATTGATAATGACAGATGAATCCTGGTATATCGTCAGAAATACGCCGGGTGTCACAGGATTTGTAGGTTCACAGGGCGCAGGAAGCAAACCAAACCCGCTACTGCCTGAAGAAGTGAAGTTTATTTTGAAATCAATGGGCATGGTTGAGAAGACGGTTGATTTCGAAGTTGAAATCGGCGAAGTCGTCAACATCATTGATGGGCCGTTCAACAACCAATCCGGTGAAATCAAAGGGATTGATGAAGAACGTTATAAACTGACTGTCCTTGTCGAAATGTTCGGCAGAGAGACACCTGTAGAAGTGGAATTCGACCAAATAGAAAAATTATAATATACAGGTTGTATTTTAATTATAATAATGGTAAAATGTTATGGTCGGAATTTTCCGGCCATCTTTTTATAGATGCGAGTGGGAGGATAAAATCTTAATATCCTATGACCACATCACGATAAACGAGGAGGTGCACATCGTGGCTAAAAAAGTTATCAACGTTGTGAAATTGCAGATTCCTGCAGGGAAGGCAAATCCAGCGCCGCCAGTTGGGCCGGCATTAGGTCAGGCAGGCGTTAACATCATGGGGTTCTGTAAAGAATTCAATGCGCGTACACAAGAGCAGGCAGGTCTGATCATTCCAGTAGAAATTTCTGTATTTGAAGACCGTTCATTTACTTTCATAACAAAAACACCACCAGCTGCAGTATTACTGAAAAAAGCTGCAAACGTCGACAAAGGTTCAGGCGAGCCGAACAAAGACAAGGTGGCGAAAGTAACAGAAGCGCAAGTGCGTGAAATTGCTGAAACGAAAATGGAAGACCTTAATGCAGCTGATGTAGAAGCGGCAATGCGTATGGTCGAAGGTACAGCACGAAGCATGGGCTTCGAAATTGAAAAGTAAAAATAACAATGACTGTATAAAAACGTATTAATACAAACGTGGGAGGATAACCCGCTAAAACCACAAGGAGGAATTATCAATGGCTAAAAGAAGTAAAAAGTATCAGGCAGCGCTTGAAAAATTTGATGCAAACTCTTCATATTCAATTGGAGAAGCAGTTAAATTAGCTCAAGAAACAAGCACTGTAAATTTTGATGCTTCTGTAGAAGTCGCTTTCCGCCTGGGTATTGATACACGTAAAAACGACCAACAAATCCGTGGTGCGATTGTATTGCCGCACGGTACTGGTAAATCACAGCGTGTATTAGTATTTGCTAAAGGTGAAAAGCTTAAAGAAGCAGAAGAAGCAGGCGCAGATTACGCAGGAGATCAGGAATTCGTTCAGAAAATCAATGGCGGATGGTTTGATTTTGACGTAATCGTTGCAACACCTGACATGATGGGTGAAGTTGGTAAACTTGGACGCGTATTAGGTCCAAAAGGTTTAATGCCAAACCCTAAAACAGGTACAGTAACAATGGATGTTAAAAAAGCAGTAGAAGAAATCAAAGCAGGTAAAGTTGAATACCGTGCAGAGAAATCAGGTATTGTACATGTTGCAATCGGTAAAGTATCATTCGATACTGAGAAACTGGTTGAAAACTTCAATGCAATTCACGATGCTCTGAGCAAAGCGAAACCTGCATCTGCGAAAGGTACCTACTTTAAATCTGTAGCGGTTACATCAACGATGGGGCCTGGAATTAAAGTGGACAACAACGCAGCAAGAATTGTTTAATAAAAGTTAATATTGACAAGTGCAGCTGGCTGTTGTACAGTTGCACTTGTATTAAAATATTACCTAAGACAGTAGGAGTAACGGATTACACGTTACTTAAAACATCATCCTGCCGAGGCAAATGAAAAAGACTTGAATTGACTAATATATATTCAAGCACTTTTTGCCGTAGGTAAAAGGTGCTTTTTTTAATTGCACCAACCTATACACACAAAATTATGGAGGTGTAAGAATGTCAAACGTGATGGAATCAAAACAGCAATTAGTAGACGATATCGCTACTCAACTGAAAGAGTCTGTTTCTACAATAGTTGTAAACTATCGTGGATTAACAGTTTCTGAAATGACTGAGCTGCGTAAAAGTCTAAGAGACGCTGGCGTAGAGTTCAAAGTATACAAAAATACAATGACTCGCCGTGCTGCTGAAAAAGCTGAACTAACAGAGTTGAATGAATTTTTAACTGGACCAAACGCGATTGCATTTTCAAATGAAGATGTTATTGCTCCGGCTAAAGTTCTATACAACTTTGCTAAAGAACACGAAGCACTGGAAATCAAAGCAGGTGTCCTTGAAGGAAACTTCACACCGGCAGAAGACGTGAATGCAATCGCATCACTACCATCAAAAGATGGGCTTGTATCTATGCTACTATCTGTTCTTCAAGCTCCAGTACGCAACTTCGCTTATGCAGTTAAAGCTGTTGGTGAAGATAAGGAAAACGAAGAAGCATAATCGTAATTAAATCAATTTAAAAAATGGAGGAATTTATAATGGCTAATCATGAAGAAATCATTGAAGCGATTAAAGGTATGACAGTTTTAGAATTAAACGATCTTGTAAAAGCAATTGAAGAAGAATTTGGCGTAACTGCTGCTGCTCCTGTAGCTGCTGCAGGTGGCGGGGAAGCTGCTGCTGCTGAAGAGCAAACTGAATTTGATGTTGAACTTACAGATGCTGGTTCTTCTAAGATCAAAGTTATCAAAGTTGTTCGTGAAGCAACTGGCTTAGGTCTTAAAGACGCTAAAGAACTTGTAGACGGAGCTCCTAAAGTAATCAAAGAAGGTCTGGCTAAAGAAGAAGCTGAAGAACTTAAAGGGCAGTTAGAAGAAGTAGGCGCTGGCGTAGAACTTAAATAATTTTTGTGTATAGATAAATTTTTGAAGTGAGGCTCATATAAACATATTGTTTAGATGAGCCTCTCTTTTTCGTTACATATAACATTACCGGAGGTGATATTGATGTCACATTATTTTACAACGGATCAAACTGCCCATGATTACAAGAATATAGATTACACTTTTGAAAATACCGTCTATAATTTTAAGACTGACCGTGGTGTTTTCTCGAAAGAACAGCTGGATTACGGTACGAGAGTGCTAATCAACGGTGTGTTTTCAGATAATGCGGAAGGTGCTGTTTCTTTGATTGATATGGGTGCGGGATATGGTCCGGTAGGCATCATATTGGGCAAGAGTTTAAATGCCCGGCCGGTGATGGTCGAAGTGAACGAGGATGCGCTCAGCCTTTTGCATGAAAATACTGCAAAGAATAACATCAGTGCGAGTATTTTATCGAGAAAAAAATATGATGAGACTGATGTGGGAGCTGAGCTTTATGTTACCAACCCTCCGTTCAGAGCCGGCAAAGAAGTTGTCAAAGAGATTCTAGAAGACGGGCTCAACCGTCTTGAAACAGCCGGCAAGTTTTATATGGTCGTTCAAAAGAAGCAGGGCATGAAATCATATAAAAGTGCGATTGAGCAATTATTTGGCAATGTGGAAGTGCTCTTGAAAGATAAAGGCTATTACGTATTAAAAGGTATAAAAAGACATGAGGATGCAGCTCAAAACACAAATTGAAATGAAAATCAATAACCAATTTGACTTGACAAAACACTTGTGTTATAGTTATAGAATGTAAAAATATAATACCAATAAGTATGCACTTTTTGTCTGCTTATTGAAATGGAGCGTATTAAATACTGTTTAATATAAATAGAAAATGGGGTTGATTTCGATTCCGTTTTCTTTTTGTCTTTAAACATTCTAGTATGCTAATGTGTATGTTTTACGTAAATTTTATTAGGGGTGAATCTGTCGATGAGTCAAGTGATTCAATATGGAAGACATGCTACACGCAGGAGCTATGCACGTATCGAAGAGCAATTGGATCTGCCTAACTTGATTGAGATTCAGACCAAGTCTTATGAGTGGTTTTTACAGACGGGTCTGATTGAAATGTTCAAGGATATTTCACCAGTAGAAGATTTTACTGGAAATATGTCATTAGAGTTCGTAGATTATAAACTTGGTGAACCAAAATACGATGAAGATGAGGCAAAGAACCACGATGCAACTTATTCTGCGCCATTACGCGTGAAAGTCCGCTTAGTTATTAAAGAGACAGGCGAAGTGAAAGAACAAGAAGTATTTATGGGTGATTTCCCATTGATGACGGACACTGGTACTTTCATTATTAATGGAGCTGAACGTGTCATTGTATCCCAGCTCGTACGTAGCCCATCTGTTTATTACTCAGAGAAATATGATAAGAATGGTAAGTTGAGCTATGGTGCAACGGTAATACCAAACCGCGGTGCCTGGTTAGAGTATGAAACTGACGCTAAAGACGTTGTATATGTCCGTATTGACCGTACTCGTAAACTTCCAATCACAGTGCTTGTTCGTGCACTTGGATTCTCAACTGACCAGGAAATCATCAACCTTCTTGGTGATAATGAATATATACGCAACACATTAGACAAAGATACTACAGAAACAGTCGATCAGGCATTGCTCGAAATTTATGAGCGTCTGCGTCCAGGCGAACCGCCGACGGTAGAAAATGCCAAAAATCTGCTGTATACAAGATTTTTCGATCCGAAGCGTTATGACTTGGCAAACGTCGGACGATACAAAATGAATAAAAAGCTACATCTTAAAAACAGATTGTTCAACCAGGTGCTTGCTGAACCGATCGTTGATAAAGAGACGGGGGAAATTGTTGCTGAAAAAGGTGCGACAATCGACCGCAGAACTTTAGATTCAATCACAGATGCGCTTGAGTCGACAGCTAACCTGGAGACATATGATTTAGAACAGGGCGCTCTTGATGAGCCTGTTGAAGTGCAGTCAATCAGTGTTGAAGCACCAAACTTTGAAGAAGGAACGACAACAATCATCGGTAATGCATTCCCGGATGCCGAAGTGAAATCAATTACACCGTCAGATATCATTTCTTCAATCAGTTATTTCTTCAATCTGCTGCATGGTGTCGGTTATACAGATGATATCGACCACCTGGGCAACCGCCGTCTGCGTTCAGTCGGTGAATTGCTGCAGAACCAGTTCAGAATTGGTGTTTCACGTATGGAACGTGTTATCCGTGAACGTATGTCAATTCAGGATGCAGAGTCTATCACACCTCAGCAGCTGATTAACATTCGTCCGGTAATTGCCTCTATTAAAGAATTCTTTGGCAGTTCCCAGCTATCACAGTTCATGGACCAGACGAACCCGCTTGCAGAGCTGACGCATAAACGTCGTCTATCAGCGCTCGGGCCCGGCGGTCTGACTCGTGAGCGTGCCGGTTTTGAAGTACGTGATGTGCACTATTCACACTATGGCCGTATGTGTCCGATTGAAACGCCGGAGGGGCCGAATATTGGTCTGATCAACACATTATCCAGCTATGCACGTGTGAATGAGTTCGGTTTTATAGAAACACCGTATAGAAGAGTTGACCATGAAACGAACCGTGTCACTGAAGAGATAGATTACCTGACAGCTGATGAAGAGGATAACTATGTTGTCGCACAGGCAAACTCTATTCTTGATGAAAATAATCGTTTCCAGAATGATGAGATTTTCTGCCGTTTCCGTGGTAATAATACACAAATGCCAAGAGAACGCATGGATTACATGGATGTTTCACCAAAGCAGGTTGTATCAGCAGCGACTGCATGTATCCCGTTCCTGGAAAATGATGACTCCAACCGTGCACTTATGGGTGCGAACATGCAGCGTCAGGCAGTACCTCTTCTTATACCTGAGTCACCGTATATCGGTACAGGTATGGAACACGTATCTGCCCGAGATTCAGGTGCAGCAGTAGTATCGAAGTATAAAGGCAGAGTGTCTCATGTTGAGGCGAAGTCAATCCATGTATACCGTATAGAAGAGAAGAACGGCAAAGAAGTTGAGACAGAGAAAGATATTTATAATCTGACTAAATTCACTCGTTCAAACTCAGGTACATGTTATAACCAGAAACCGATCATTTCCGTCGGAGATGTTGTTTCAAAAGGTGAAATTCTGGCTGATGGGCCATCCATGGATAATGGAGAAATGGCGCTTGGCCGTAACCTTGTAGTCGGATTTATGACATGGGACGGTTACAACTATGAAGATGCTGTAATCATGAGTGAAAGACTTGTAAAAGATGATGTCTACACTTCTATCCATATTGAAGAGTATGAATCCGAAGCTCGTGATACGAAACTCGGCCCTGAAGAAATCACGCGTGATATTCCAAACGTTTCAGACAATGCTCTGAAAAAACTGGATGACCGAGGTATTGTTTATATTGGTGCAGAAGTGACGGATGGCGACATTCTTGTCGGTAAAGTAACCCCTAAAGGTGTGACAGAACTGACAGCAGAAGAGCGTCTGCTACATGCAATCTTCGGTGAGAAAGCGCGTGAAGTGCGTGATACTTCACTTCGTGTACCGCACGGTGCCGGAGGTATCGTACTTGATGTCAAAGTGTTCAACCGTGAAGACGGTGACGAATTATCCCCTGGTGTAAACCAGCTTGTCAGAGTTTATATTGTCCAGAAGAGAAAAATCAGTGTCGGAGATAAGATGGTTGGACGTCACGGTAACAAAGGTGTTATCTCACGTATCCTGCCGGAGGAAGATATGCCTTACCTGCCGGACGGCACACCTATTGATCTTATGCTTAACCCGCTTGGCGTACCTTCACGTATGAACATCGGACAAGTGCTCGAACTTCACCTTGGTATGGCTGCCCGCGCAATGGGCGTCAAAATGGCATCACCGGTATTCGATGGTGCGAATGAAGATGATGTATGGAGTACGATGGAAGAAGCAGGACTTGCACGTGACGGTAAGACGGCATTGTACGACGGCCGTACAGGCGAACCGTTTGAAAACAGAATTTCTGTTGGTGTAATGTACATGCTCAAACTTGCTCACATGGTTGATGACAAACTCCATGCGAGAAGTACAGGACCTTATTCACTTGTTACTCAGCAGCCGCTTGGCGGTAAAGCCCAGTTTGGCGGTCAGCGTTTCGGTGAGATGGAAGTATGGGCACTTGAAGCTTACGGTGCAGCATACACATTACAGGAAATACTGACAGTCAAATCAGATGATACAGTCGGACGTGTTAAAACTTACGAAGCGATTGTAAAAGGCGAAAACGTACCAAAACCAGGTGTCCCTGAGTCATTCAGAGTATTGATGAAAGAGCTTCAGAGCTTAGGATTAAATGTCAAAATCATGGATAATGAAGACAACGAAGTCGATATGCATGATATAGAAGATGAGGACAATTCGAATCAACTGAATGTTAACGATAAAAAACAAGTTGAAACTGAGAATGTCACTGAGTGATGTACTGAGCTTGATTAAACTTTTAGGGAGGAAAGCTCATTGATAGATGTCAATAGATTTCAATATATGAAAATCGGTCTTGCTTCATCGGAAAAGATCCGTTCGTGGTCTTTCGGTGAAGTCAAGAAACCTGAAACAATTAACTATAGAACTTTAAAACCAGAGCGTGATGGATTATTCTGTGAGAAAATTTTCGGTCCGACTAAGGACTGGGAATGTAGTTGTGGTAAGTATAAACGAGTACGTTATAAAGGTATGGTCTGTGACCGCTGTGGTGTAGAGGTTACACGTGCAAAAGTACGTCGTGAGAGAATGGGGCACATTGAACTGGCTGCTCCTGTATCTCATATCTGGTATTTCAAAGGCATCCCGTCCAGAATGGGGCTTCTGCTGGATATGTCACCACGTTCTTTAGAAGAGATTATTTATTTCGCGTCTTATGCAGTTATTAAACCGGGATCCACGGGCTTAGAGCCTAAGCAGCTTTTATCAGAGAGAGAATACCGTGATTATTATGATAAGCACGGTAATACTTTCACTGCAAAAATGGGTGCTGAAGCGATTAAGGAACTGCTTCAGAATGTTGACCTCGAAGAAGAGTTGTCTCAGTTGAGAAAAGAACTTGAATCTGCGACAGGTCAACGCCTGACACGTGCAATCAAGCGACTGGAAGTCGTGGAATCTTTCCGCAACTCAGGAAACGAACCTGAATGGATGATTCTTGATGTACTTCCAATCATCCCGCCGGAAATCCGTCCGATGGTGCAACTGGATGGCGGACGCTTTGCAACGAGTGATTTAAACGACTTATATCGTCGTGTAATCAACCGTAACAACCGTCTGAAACGTCTTCTGGACTTAGGTGCGCCAGGGATTATCGTACAAAACGAAAAACGCATGCTTCAGGAATCTGTCGATGCGTTAATCGATAACGGCCGTCGCGGTCGTCCGGTCACAGGGCCGGGCAACCGTCCGTTAAAGTCGTTATCTCATATGTTGAAAGGGAAGCAGGGACGTTTCCGTCAAAACTTACTTGGTAAACGTGTGGATTACTCAGGACGTTCAGTTATCGTTGTTGGACCGAACCTGAAAATGTACCAGTGCGGTCTGCCGAAAGAAATGGCACTTGAGCTGTTCAAGCCTTTCGTTATGAAAGAACTGGTTCAGCGTGAGATGGCGACGAACATCAAAAATGCCAAAGGTAAAATAGAGCGCATGGAAAGTGAAGTATGGGATGTTTTAGAAGATGTAATCAGAGAACACCCGGTACTTCTAAACCGTGCACCAACGCTGCACCGTCTGGGCATCCAGGCGTTTGAAGCTGTACTGATCGAGGGCAGAGCAATTCAACTGCACCCGTTAGTGACAACTGCTTATAACGCTGACTTCGACGGTGACCAGATGGCGGTTCACGTACCGCTTTCCAAAGAGGCACAGGCAGAGGCAAGAATGCTGATGCTGTCGGCTCAAAACATCCTGAACCCGAAAGATGGTAAACCAGTAGTTACGCCATCACAGGATATGGTTCTGGGTAACTACTATTTAACTCTTGAGCGTGAGAATGATAAACGTGAAGGCCACATCTTCAAAGATGCGAATGAAGTCATCATGGCCTATACAAATGGTTATGTCGGACTTCATACAAGAATCGGTCTCCATGCCGGTTCATTGGAAGTTGAAAAAGTATCTGAAGAAAATCGTGGTAAAGTAATGTTGACAACGGTAGGTAAAGTTATTTTCAACGAAATCATGCCGCCGTCATTCCCATATATAAATGAACCGACAAGAACAAACCTTGAAAATAAAACGCCTGATGAATACTTCGTACAAGTCGGAGAATTAGGTGAAGGCGGATTGAAGGAATACTATAAAAACAGACCGCTTGTCGATCCGTTCGATAAAGGTTATCTGGGTCAGATCATCGCTGAAATCTTCAACAAGTTCCACATCACAGAAACATCTGTAATGCTGGACCTGATGAAAGACCTTGGTTTCAAGTATTCTTCCAAAGCAGGTATAACGGTCGGTGTTTCCGATATCGTTGTACTTCCGGATAAACAGCAGATTATCGATGAAACAGACGCTAAAGTCGAGAAAGTGCAGAAACAATTCTCGCGTGGTCTGATTACAGAGCATGAACGTTACAGCACAGTCATTGAACTTTGGACTAAGGCTAAAGATGTTATCCAGGAAAAACTGATGGGCTCACTAGACAGATTGAACCCAATCTTCATGATGAGTGATTCAGGTGCCCGTGGTAACGCATCAAACTTTACGCAACTTGCGGGTATGCGTGGTCTGATGGCCAACCCGTCCGGAGAAATCATTGAATTACCGATCACATCAAGTTTCCGTGAAGGTTTAACAGTACTTGAGTACTTTATTTCCACACACGGTGCACGTAAAGGTCTTGCGGATACAGCGCTGAAAACGGCTGACTCAGGTTATCTGACACGCCGTCTGGTAGACGTCGCACAAGATGTGATTGTACGTGAAAAAGATTGTGACACTGACAAAGGACTGCTTGTTTCAGCACTTATGGAAGGCTCAGAGCTGATCGAACCGTTAATCGACCGTCTTGAAGGCCGTTATTCCAAAGAAACAATCAGAAACCCTGAAACTAAAGAGATTATTGTACGTTCAAATGAATTGATTACAGTTGAAAAAGCTAAAGAAATTGTAAATAGCGACATTGAAGAAGTGTATATCCGTTCAGCATTCACTTGTAATGCACGTCATGGTGTATGTGAACGCTGCTATGGTAAAAACCTTGCGACCGGTGAGAAAGTTGAAGTCGGCGAAGCAGTCGGTACAATCGCAGCTCAATCCATCGGTGAGCCGGGTACACAGCTTACAATGCGTACATTCCACACGGGCGGGGTAGCCGGAAGTGACATCACTCAAGGTCTGCCGCGTATCCAGGAATTGTTTGAAGCGCGTAACCCTAAAGGTCAGGCTGTCATTACTGAAATCGGCGGCGAAGTGACTGATATTGAAATTGTTAAAGATCGTCAGCAGGAAATTAAAATTAAAGGCGAACAGGAAACAAGAACATATACAGCACTTGGCGCAGCAAGACTGAAAGTCGATATTGGTGATACAGTCGTCCCAGGTGAACCGTTAAGTGAAGGGTCAATCGAACCGAAAGAATTATTAACAGTTGCCGGTTTGAACAGAACTCAGGAATACCTGCTTAAAGAAGTTCAAAAAGTATACCGTATGCAGGGTGTAGAAATTGATGATAAACACGTTGAGGTAATGGTAAGGCAGATGTTACGCAAAGTGAGAATCATCGATGCCGGAGATACGACGCTGCTTCCAGGCGCGTTGGTTGAAGTCCACTCATTTACGGATGCGAATAAAGAAATCTTTAAGAAGAGAAAGCGCCCGGCAACAGCTAAACCTGTATTGCTTGGAATCACAAAAGCATCACTTGAAACTGAAAGCTTCTTATCAGCAGCAAGCTTCCAGGAAACAACAAGAGTGCTTACAGATGCAGCAATCAAAGGTAAACGCGATGAACTGCTCGGACTTAAAGAGAACGTTATTATCGGTAAGCTGATACCAGCTGGTACCGGAATGCCGAGATACCGTGATGTTGAAGTCGATGCAGAATTGCCTGAAGTAGAAGTAAAAGAACCAGTAACAGAAGAACAGTAATATAGATTTTTAAGAGCCGCGATAAATGAAAGTTTATCGCGGCTCTTTTTTATATGTAATGGATAAAATTCGGAGTAATATTACAATGATGTTACGTCATGATTAAAATAATTTAAATTTAAAATCATAGCAGCAACATGTAACTTAACACAAAATATAAACATTTTGTGAACGAGATTTACATATTTATAAGAGGAAATATTGAAGGGCCTCATGATCTTTATGATATTGAAATCTCAGATAAAGATGGAAGTGAATACAATCTAAGCAATCCTGTAACAGTTTCTATACTTGCTGACAGCAGTGTTGGGAATGTATATTATCTTGGTGAAAATGGAGAAACAGTTGAAAGCGTTCCTTACTCCATAGAGGATGGTTATGTCGTATTTGAAGTATCTTGACTTCAGTCAGTATGCGGTAGCTTATAATGAAGGTGCTGCAGCAGGAAGTGAAGATGATGGTACTTCGGCAGAGAGTGGAGGTACAGACGATGGTACTACAGAAGATCATGCTGAGTCTCACGACAAAAAAGAAACAGTGACAGCGGTCGATCAGGATACTGGGGCACTGACGAAACTCCACGAGACGAAGCCGAAGTGTTACCGGATACGGGTGTAGCTGAAAACGGTCTGTTATACAGCATTGCGACTTTACTCGGAGCATTGGGTCTGGGGCCACTTGTATTCTCAAAAAGACTTAAAAATTAAGAAGGCATTTATATAGATGAGATGATTTTATACAGAGGGAATGCCTTTATTTCCAAAAGGCACTTCTCCAGTATATTTTATGCTTAAACCCTTGTACCATACGGTTAATCTTGTTATCATTATTACTTGAGGCAATTAAGAGATTAATGCTCAAAAATACTTGACAACAGCATTTTTAAAGTGCTATTATTGTTAAGGTTACTCTATAATGGGTAATTTACCTCTTAGAGAGCAATTTAGATGCGAAATTGTAAGAATTTATTCTTACAGATTTTTTATAATCTAAAAATGAACCACCTGGATGTGTGGTATTACAAAAATCTTGATAAAGGGAGGAGGACTATTTAAAATGCCAACTATTAATCAGTTAATCAGAAAGCCGCGTAAGTCTAAAAGCCAAAGCACAGACTCACCAGCACTGAACAGAGGTTTCAACAGTCTTAAAAAGCGCGTGACAAAAGAATCTGCGCCTCATAAACGTGGTGTTTGTACTCGTGTAGGTACAATGACTCCAAAGAAACCAAACTCAGCGCTGCGTAAATATGCTCGTGTGAGACTTTCAAACAACATCGAAGTTAACGCTTATATCCCTGGTATCGGCCATAACCTTCAAGAACACAGTGTTGTTCTTATCCGTGGCGGACGTGTTAAAGACTTACCGGGTGTACGTTACCATGTTGTACGTGGTGCACTTGATACATCAGGTGTTGACGGACGTATGCAGGGCCGTTCACTATATGGTGCTAAGAAACCTAAAGCTAAAAAATAATTAAAGTCACTGGTTCTATATAAAAGAATTAAACTTTTGACGAATAAATGATAATATTTGAAGGGAGGATTACAATATGCCTCGTAAAGGTCCAGTTGCAAAAAGAGATGTGTTACCAGATCCGATTCACAACTCAAAACTAATTACTAAATTAATCAACAAAATGATGGTTGACGGTAAGCGTGGTACTTCACAAAGTATCTTATACAGTGCATTCGATTTAGTGCAGGAACGTTCAGGTAGAGATGCTATGGAGGTTTTCGATGAAGCAATCGAGAACATCATGCCTGTACTTGAAGTTAAAGCACGTCGTGTTGGTGGTTCAAACTACCAGGTGCCTGTGGAAGTACGCCCGGAACGCCGTACGACTCTAAGTCTCCGTTGGCTTGTGAACTACGCTCGTCTGCGTGGGGAAAAAACAATGGTAGAGAGATTAGCGAACGAAATTCTTGACGCTGCAAACAACACCGGTGGTGCTGTTAAGAGACGTGAAGAAGTACACAAAATGGCAGAAGCTAACAGAGCATTCGCACACTACCGCTGGTAGTGTCAGTGCCTGATAGTAATAAATTTCAATCCGTTTTTGGAAGGAGAAAAGAATACTCATGGCAAGACCATTCTCGTTAGATAACACGCGTAACATCGGTATCATGGCTCACATCGATGCTGGTAAGACTACGACGACTGAACGTATTCTTTATTACACAGGACGTATCCACAAACTTGGTGAAACACACGAAGGTGCTTCACAGATGGACTGGATGGCGCAGGAACAGGAACGTGGTATTACAATCACTTCCGCTGCGACAACAGCTGAGTGGGACGGACATCGTGTAAATATCATCGATACACCTGGACACGTAGACTTCACTGTTGAAGTTGAACGTTCACTGCGTGTACTTGATAGTGCGGTTACAGTACTTGACGCACAGTCAGGTGTTGAACCACAAACAGAAACAGTATGGCGTCAAGCGACGACATACGGCGTTCCAAGACTCGTATTCGTAAACAAAATGGACAAAGTCGGTGCTGACTTCAAGTATTCAGTAGGCACTGTAGAAGACCGTTTGCAAGCGAATATTCACCCGATCCAACTTCCGATTGGTGCTGAAGACAATTTCTCAGGTATCATTGATCTTGTAGAAATGAAAGCATACAACTATGGTAATGATATAGGGACGGAAATTAATGAAATAGAAATCCCTGCAGAATACCAGGCTGAAGCAGAAGAAGCAAGAGAATCTCTCATCGAAGGTTTGGCCGACGTCAACGAAGACGTTATGGAAAAATACCTTGGTGGAGAAGAATTCACAGTAGAAGAACTCAAAGCAGCAATTCGCCAGGCGACTTGTGATGTTGAATTCTACCCTGCACTTTGCGGAACTGCATTCAAAAACAAAGGTGTTCAATTATTGCTTAACGCAGTAGTGGACTACCTGCCATCTCCATTAGACGTTAAACCGATTGTCGGTCATAAAACGGATGATGAAGAAGAAGAGTATATTGCAAAACCAGATGATTCTGAGCCGTTTGCAGCACTTGCGTTTAAAGTAATGGCTGACCCTTACGTCGGTAAGCTTACTTTCTTCCGCGTGTACTCAGGTACACTTGATGCTGGATCCTACATTCAGAACACTACTAAAGGCAAGCGTGAACGTGTTGGCCGTATCTTACAGATGCACGCTAACTCACGTGAAGAGATTTCTACTGTTTACTCCGGTGATATCGCAGCTGCAGTAGGTCTGAAAGATACTGGTACAGGTGATACTCTTACACAGGAAAAACTTGAAGTTATTCTTGAATCCATGGACTTCCCGGAGCCGGTTATCCACTTATCAGTTGAGCCTAAATCCAAGGCTGATCAGGATAAGATGACTACAGCTCTTGTGAAACTCCAGGAAGAAGACCCGACGTTCACTGCACGTACTGACAATGAAACCGGCCAGGTTATCATCGGCGGTATGGGTGAGCTTCACCTTGACGTACTTGTTGACCGCATGAAACGTGAATTCAAAGTTGAATGTAACGTTGGTGCGCCAATGGTATCTTACCGTGAAACATTTAAAACGGGAGCTAAAGTTCAAGGTAAATTCGCACGTCAATCTGGTGGTCGCGGACAGTTCGGTGATGTTCATGTTGAATTTACACCTAACGAAACAGGCGCAGGCTTTGAATTCGAAGACAATATCGTCGGCGGTGCAGTACCACGTGAATTCATTCCTTCTGTTGAAGCGGGAATCAGAGATTCATTAGAAAATGGTGTACTTGCGGGCTACCCGATGGTAGACGTTAAAGCAAGACTATTTGATGGTTCATACCACGATGTCGACTCATCTGAGATGGCCTTCAAAATTGCTGCATCACTTGCACTGAAAGAAGCTGCCAAAGTTTGTGACCCGGTCATTTTAGAACCTATGATGAAGGTGGAAATCGTTATGCCTGAAGAATACATGGGTGATATCATGGGTGACGTAACAAGCCGTCGTGGACGTGTGGAAGGTATGGACGCTCGCGGTAACGCACAGGTCGTTAATGCATTCGTTCCACTTTCAGAAATGTTCGGTTATGCGACAGCATTACGTTCAAACACGCAGGGTCGCGGAACTTACTCTATGGTTTTCGATCATTACGAAGAAGTACCGAAATCAGTTGCTGAAGAAATCATCAAGAAAAACACTGGTGAATAATTTATAAACTTGATTTTTGTATACAAATCGTTTATAAGTGATTTAGAAACAACTTGGGAAAAGGTCATTCTTTTCTCAGGAAACTATAAAAATAAACTAATTTCTATAAATAAGGAGATGTATTTTAAAATGGCAAAAGAAAAATTCGACCGTTCGAAAACACATGCTAACATTGGTACAATTGGTCACGTCGACCACGGTAAAACTACTTTAACAGCTGCAATCGCAACTGTACTTGCTAAACATGGTGACACTACAGCTCAGAGCTATGCTCAAATTGATAACGCACCAGAAGAACAAGAGCGTGGTATTACAATCAACACGTCTCACATCGAGTACGAAACTGATACTCGTCACTATGCACACGTTGACTGCCCAGGTCACGCTGACTACGTTAAGAACATGATCACTGGTGCAGCACAAATGGACGGCGCTATCCTTGTTGTATCTGCAGCAGACGGCCCAATGCCACAAACTCGTGAGCACATCCTGCTTTCACGTAACGTTGGTGTTCCAGCACTAGTAGTATTCTTAAACAAAGTTGACCAGGTTGACGATGAAGAACTACTTGAATTAGTAGAAATGGAAGTTCGTGAACTTCTTTCTGAATATGACTTCCCTGGCGATGACATCCCAGTTATTGCTGGTTCTGCACTTAAAGCTCTTGAAGGCGATGCAGACATGGAACAAAGAATTCTTGATCTTATGCAAGCAGTAGATGACTTTATCCCTACTCCAGAGCGTGACTCTGACAAGCCATTCATGATGCCGGTTGAGGACGTATTCACAATCACTGGCCGTGGTACTGTAGCAACAGGCCGTGTTGACCGTGGTCAAATCAAAGTCGGTGACGAAGTTGAAATCATCGGACTTGCTGAAGAATCAAGCAAAACAACAATTACTGGTGTAGAAATGTTCCGTAAGCTTCTTGACTATGCTGAAGCTGGTGACAACATTGGTGCTTTACTACGTGGTGTATCCCGTGACGATATCCAGCGTGGACAAGTGCTTGCAGCACCTGGTTCAATTACACCACACACAAACTTCAAAGCAGAAGTTTATGTTCTTTCAAAAGAAGAAGGTGGACGTCATACTCCATTCTTCACTAACTACCGCCCACAGTTCTACTTCCGTACTACGGACGTAACTGGTGTAGTTAACCTTCCAGAAGGAACTGAAATGGTTATGCCTGGAGACAACGTTGAAATTGATGTTGAACTTATTTCTCCAATCGCGATTGAAGACGGTACTCGTTTCTCAATCCGTGAAGGTGGACGTACTGTAGGTTCAGGCGTTGTTACTTCAATCACAAAATAATCTTTGATTATAAATTTGAAGCGTAAAATCCCATTGGGGTTTTACGCTTTTTTTATTTTTATATGCGCTTTATATAACGTATACTGTTTATAAATGAAATACCTTTAATACAAAGGGAGGTATAACGAAGTGGAATTACTTATTATCGAAGATGATGAAGTGCTGCTCGATGAACTGATTACCCGCTTTAAGGAGTGGGAGGTGAATGCCCATGGAATAAAGGACTTTTCAGATGTCATGAATGTCTTCATAAAGATAGAACCGTCGCTTGTCATCATAGATATCACACTGCCCAAGTATGATGGCTTTCACTGGTGCCGCATGATCAGGAATATATCCCGTGTGCCAATCATATTTCTGTCTTCGAGGGATCATCCGACTGATATGGTCATGAGCATGCAGATGGGGGCGGATGATTATGTGCAGAAGCCGTTTAATTTTGAAGTTTTGAATGCGAAGGTTCAGGCGCTGTTAAGACGTACATACGAGTATCAGAATAAAGCACTCGACGTATTTAAATTCAGAAATGCGGTGTTTGATTTTAAGAAATTAATTATTACAGTGGGTGAAAACAGTGTTGAACTGACAAAAAATGAGTCATATATTCTGTCCATTTTGTCACAGAGTATCGGAGACACTGTATCAAGGACGGAAATTATAGAAGCGCTGTGGGATGACTCAAAGTTCATCAGTGATAATACATTAACGGTCAATGTTAACCGATTGAGAAAGAAGCTTGAGAATATTGGTCTGAAAGAAGCGATCCATACCAAAACAGGAATCGGCTATATTTTAAAGGAGTAGTGGGAGATGTACTGGAAAGAGAACATACCGGTCTTTATATTATTTTTCCTCTTCAATATTTCCATATTATTAATTGGATTGCTGGATAATGGCATACCTGATGTATCTGTCATCTATATATTTTTCTTCAATTTTATAATTTTCATAATATACCTTATGTGGGATTATATGCGTAAGAGAAAGTTTTACAGTGAATTTAAAAACCTTGGAACGCTGAATGATATGGTTGGTATGAGTAGAGGGAATACACCCGTTCAGAGTGAGATTTATGAAAAACTGGATGAACTTCGGGTAACACATCAGATGCAGCTGGACGAAGAATCATCCAAAACTAAAGAAAACCTGGATGAGCTTACACGTTTCATTCATGATATGAAAATGCCGATGACGACGATGAAACTGATGCTTGATGATTTACCGGATACAGAAGGTGATAAACTGCTGGGGGAATGGACGCGGCTGAACGGCATGCTGAACGAAGTGCTGTATTTAAAACGGCTGCCGAATATTAAAAATGATCTATACATAGAGTCGCTCGATTTAAACGTTGTATTGAACAGCTCAATCAGGAAATTAAAAGAGGTGTGTATCAGAAAGCGCATAGGTTTCGATATCAACCTGCAGGAAAGCGCCGTCTATACGGATATGAAATGGTGCCAGTTCATCATTGATCAGCTGATAACAAACAGTGTGAAATATTCCGAGGACAATGACATCGTCATCCGCAGCAGTATGGAAAATGGATTTATGCATCTCACAATTACAGACTATGGCAGAGGTATAGAGCAGCGTGATCTGGACAGGATTTTTGAAGCCGGATTTACATCGACGGGGGACCATCAGGACGAACAATCGACCGGCATGGGCCTGTACATAGCAAAGAATGTTGCAGAGACGCTGAATATTAAACTCACTGCCGACTCTGTATATAAAGAATATACAACGATGACACTTGAGTTCAATAAAGAAAACCGATTCACGAATATAACTGCAAGGTGACAAAAATGTCACTTTGCAGTGTTTTTTGTTCGTCAAATCAAACGATGTCATTATATTTTCAAGCTACAATATATTTAAGAGAAATACAGGAGGGTCAATAATGACATTATTGGAAGCACGAAATATAAAGAAAAGTTTTGGCAATAAATTCAACCGTACAGATGTACTGAAAGGTATAGACATCCACTTGAACAGAGGTGAATTCGTTTCTATCATGGGGGCCTCCGGTTCCGGTAAAACGACATTGCTCAATGTTTTAAGTTCTATCGACCGTGTCACGAGCGGACAAATTTATATCGATGGTACGGATTTCACGTCATTGAAGGATAAAAAACTTGCCGATTTCAGAAAAAATGACCTCGGTTTTATTTTTCAGGATTATAATCTGCTGGATACTTTAACCGTTAAAGAGAATATTATGCTGCCGCTTGCAATCAGGGATATGACAAAGAAGGAAGCTTCTGACCATTTTGATAAAGTGGCAGCGGAACTGGGCATTACAGATTTGGCGAATAAATACCCGAGTCAGGTTTCAGGGGGACAGGCGCAGCGTACGAGTGCAGCTCGTGCGTTCATCCATCAGCCGAAGATCATATTTGCCGATGAGCCGACAGGGGCGCTTGATTCCAAATCGGCGAGTGACCTTCTGAAGAAGCTTCAGCAGTTGAACAGTACGCTTGAGACGAGTATTTTGATGGTGACCCATGATGCCGCGGCATCCAGTTTCTCACACCGTGTCGTCTTCTTAAAGGACGGCCAGGTCTACACTTCATTGACACGTGGTGATATGTCACAGGAAAGTTACTATCAGGAAATTCTGGATACGCAGCGTGTACTGGGTGGTGTGATCGAAGATGCTGAATAGTTTAATCTTAAAAAACTTTATAAGAAATATAAAGAACTACGCGCTTTATATTTTCGCGCTCATTTTCAGTGTATCTTTATTCTTTTCACTTGTACTGCTGTCGCTGGATGATGCTGCATCTGCTGAGATTTCAGGCAATACGGGCTTATCGTCTCTGTTTATGGTCGGTTCTGTAGTGATCGTTATCATTATTTCGCTGTTTGTCATGTTTGCCAATATGATATTCATAAAGAGGCGTCATAAGGAACTGGCGCTGTATCAGTTGATAGGGATGGACAGGTTCAGGGTTTTCAGGATTTTAGCGCTGGAAAATTTCTTCATTTATTTTGGGAGCCTGATAGGGGGTATACTGCTTGGGTTTTTCATTTCCAGGCTGCTGCTTATGCTGCTTCTTAGAATAATGAAAGTCGACATGCTGGTGAATATGAGCTTTTCATTTACGGCAGTTTGGGTTACGGCTGCGGTATTTGTAGTTATATTTATCATTTTGATGATTCAAAATTATATCTTTTTAAAAGGTTCATCGCTGATCAAACTGCTGAAGCTCAATAAAACATCTGAAACAGCCGGTAAACCGGTCGGCTTCGGTACGGTGATCATGGGGATCATCGGGTTTGGAATGGTCGGGTGCGGCTACTACATTTCCAGTATTTTATTTGAAAGTGCCATGGAAAATCCTTTCATGCTGCCGATCAATATGATAATCATCTTATTTTTAACGATTGTCGGGACGTATATCACCTTTAAATATTCGATTACATTTTTATTAAATTTAATTCGCCGGTTCAAAGGCGGCCATCTGAATGTGAATGATGTTCTGTCCATTACGAGTGTGATGTTCAAAATGCGTTCCAATGCATTTTTACTGACAGTGATTACGGTTATCACTGCAATCAGCATCACCGCAATGTCTCTCAGCTATATCAGTTATTATTCGACGGATAAAATGCTGAACAGCAGCGATCCTTACGATTATACTTTTTATTCAGAAGAGGGCATGGAGTTTTACGTAGAAATGTTGAATGATGAAGGCGTAGAAATCGAACGCATCGAAAAATCATTTATCCACTTTGATCTGGAATCCAAAAATGAAGACGATGAAATGAACATGTCCGTAAACAGTGTTGTTGTTGCGAGTGAGAACGAGTTCGAAGGTTTTGATGTGGGAAAAAATGAATCATATGTTACCGGCCAGTTGACCATTCAGGATATGTTCAGTGAATTTGAAGTTGGTGAACAGATGACATTCACTGATGGAAAAGACTTCAGACGGACGGTGGAAGTGGCGGAAGTGGATGATCAGGCAGTCATCCCTTCCTACGTATCCTACGGTCTGCCGGTAGTGATTCTTGACGATGGTGTTTATCAGCAGCTTAATGATAATCAGCCGGAAGCGAACGAAGAAGATAATATGCCGACTGATATGTACGCATTTAATATTGCAGGAGAAGATTCGAGTGAAATTTATGAACTGATGGATGATGAAGATAACCCGCCGTTCAGTTCTAAACTTCAGTCATACGAAGAGATGGTAAAAGTGACAGGGATGTTGACATTCATCATTGGATTTCTGGGCTTCGCATTTCTTCTGACTTCAGGCTGTATTTTGTACTTCAAACAGATTGATGAATGTGAAAATGAAAAGGGCAGCTACAAAGTGCTCCGTAAACTTGGTTTCCGTGAAGGCGAAATATTACGCGGGCTTGCGTTTAAAATGGGAATCACGTTCGGTATACCACTCATTATCGGTCTGCTGCATACGTACTTTGCAGTCAAGTCCGGATGGTTCATATTCGGTATTGAAATGTGGACGCCGATGTTGATCGTGATGGGTGCATATACCCTGCTGTATTCAATCTTTGCTGTAATATCACTCGGTTATTATAAAAAAGTTGTACAGGCAAGTATATAGAAGAAATTTATTTAAACCATCCTGGAGCCGTAACGCTTCCAGGATGGTTTGTTGTAATATTGCACAAATGTTTTTTGATGGTATGCTCAAAATGATAAAAGGGGGAGAATGAGATGATGTATTTTCAAATGTGAAAAGGCTGACTGAGTGTGTTTTAAGTAACAATAAAATACACACAGGAGGAATTGATCATGAATCATAAAATGGATTGGAACCGTTTGAAAGACAGACAACAGGCACTGGGCTTTTCAGGCAGTATATACGTCAGGTGTGAAGCGGAAATATTATTTTCTGAGGCATTTGGCTGGGCGGACATTTCAGAAAAAATATTAAATCATCCAAAGACCCGGTTTTCCATTGCTTCCGGCAGCAAGATTTTCACAGCAGCCGCAATATGTATGCTGGCAGAAGAGGGCAGACTCAATTTTGACGCCAGGCTGGTCGACTGTCTGGATGTTGAATTTCCATACTTCGATGAAGGGGTCACCATACATCAGTTATTGACGCATACATCCGGTGTGCCGGATTATTTTGACGAGAATGAAATGGATGATTATGAAATGCTTTGGGCAGAGCGCCCGGCGTACAAAATGCGCTCACCGGAAGATTTTCTGCCGATGTTCCAATATGAAGAGATGGATGGCGCACCCGGCAGTCCGTTCAAATATAATAACGCAGGTTATATCATTTTGGGCCTGGTCATCGAGCAGCAGAGCGGCATGGCGTTTTCAAAGTATATAGAGGAGAATATATTTCAAAGGGCGGGTATGCTTGCTTCGGGGTATTTTCAATCGGACGAGCGGCCTTTTGATACAGCGACGGGTCATATAGAAAAAGAAGACGGCGGCTGGAGGGCGAATATCTTTTCAATACCGGCCAAAGGCGGTCCCGACGGCGGGTCATATGTAACTGCGGAAGACTTCACTTTATTCTGGAAAGCAGTGCGGGATGGAAAGCTTTTGTCAGATGAACTGAAGCGGGAATTTTTAAAGTCGCAGGTGGATGTTGCAGAAGATATCCAGTACGGTTATGCCGGTTATATGGAAACTGCAGGCGCGTCCGTCATAAAATATATCCAGATGGGATATGATCCCGGGGTCAACTTCCGTGCGGTCCATTATCCGGAGCAGGATAATACTATTGTAGTGTGCTCCAATAAAGCAGATGATGCTTATGAAATGTTGAAAGAAGCAGAGGATATAATATTGGATGAATAAATGAAAAGGTCAAAATCCGCGCTGGATTTTGACCTTTTTGAATTGGCTGCGATTTAAGGGCGGAACTTAAGCCTCTTTGAATCCTGCGATGAGTCTCAAGTAAGACTCGACGCCCGCTTTCAATCCTTCTTCATCGATATTGAATTTAGGATGGTGATGGGGGTAGTCTGTCCCGAGGGCTTTATTTTTTGTGCCGATATTGAAAAATACACCTGGCTTTTCCTCCAGGTAGTACGCAAAATCTTCGCCGCCCATCGATGGCTCGACTTCTTCAAAGTCTGTAATAAAGTCCGTGTTGCCGCTGCTCGTTTCAAGTAACAGGTCAACCTGTTCATCAGTGTTCAACACTGCAGGATATCCTTTGACGTAGTCGAGTTCACATTTTAAATTGAAGCTGTCCCCGATGCCTTTTCGAATGCCTTCCATACGTGTGATGACTTGTTCCTGGACACTTTTTTCGAATGTACGGACGGTTCCGGTCACTTCAGATTTGGTCGGTATGACGTTGAACGCGCTGCCGGCATTGAAGATGGATGATGTGACGACTGCGGATTTCAGCGGGTCGACAGTTCTTGAAACAATTGTCTGCAGCTGCTGAATGAGTGAGGCGGATGCAACGACCGGGTCGATCGCTTCATGCGGTTCTGCACCATGTCCGCCCCGGCCGATTACATTGAATGTAAATGCATCGGCACTCGCATGCTTATAGCCGTATGAATAGCCGAGAGTCCCTACTGGCAGGCAGCTTGAGACGTGAATGCCGTAAATGTAATCCACATCTTCAAGGGCCCCGGCTTCGACCATGCTTTTGGCGCCGCCGGGTAGCTGTTCTTCAGCATGCTGGAAGATGAACACGACATTGACAGGCAAGGTCTCTTTATTATCACACAATATTTTAGCAGTTGTTATGAGCATTGCCGTATGTGCATCATGGCCGCATGCATGCATGATGCCGTCAAATTCGGATTTATATTCGACATCGTTTTCCTCCTGTATCGGCAGTGCGTCGAAATCCGCTCTGAGTGCGACGGTTTTATAGTCATTGTTGACTTGTAATCTTGCGGTAATGCCGTTTCCGCCGACATCCCTTTTTATTTTAAGAGGGAGGTCTTTGATTTGCTCGTATATATAAGCTTTGGTTTTCTCTTCCTGAAATGACAGTTCCGGGTATCTATGGATGTGGCGGCGGACGGCTGTCATGTCTTCAAATCTGGATTCAATCTCATTTTTAATATCCATCATTTTGACGCCTCCTCTTCAAAATATATGAACACTGAACGCAGCATTACCGACAATGCGTTGATCAGTCCTTTTTCGTCAATATCAAACAGGCCGTGATGATGCGGGTAATCCGCTCTGAAGCTGGCATTTCTGACACCTGTGTAATAAAACGTCCCCGGTACTCTTTGAAGATAGTATGAGAAGTCCTCTCCTCCAAGATCCGGCTCGAGTGACTGGATGGCATTTACTGTCGAGATTTCATCTGAAGCCTGAATGATGATGTCCGTTTTCTTATCATCGTTCACTACAGGCGGGTAACCCTTCATGTAATCGAGGTCATATGAGATGCCGGTGATCGTAACCAGGCCTTCAAGGCATTTTTTCAGCTCCTTGATCATGACATCCTGCGTTTCCTTGTTGAATGTACGGATGGTGCCGCCGACTTCAACTTCGTCGGGAATGACGTTATGCTGGTGTCCGCCGTTGAACATCGTGATGGACAGAACGACAGGCTCCATCGGAGAGGCTCTGCGTGTGACGGCGTACTGCATCTGGTTGCAGAAAGAAATCGCTGCAGCCAGAGGATCGATTGCACCGTCCGGCTTTGAGGCATGTCCGCCGCGGCCTTTTATCTTCACCGTGAAATCATCAGGCATGCCGGTTGCCGTCCCTTTTTTATAGCCGATTGTACCGATATCAAGACTCGTGGAAACGTGCTGGCCGAATATCGTATCGACGCCGTCCAGGCATCCATCGGCGATCATCTGGATCGCACCACCTGGATCGACTTCCTCAGCATGCTGGAATATGAATACGACGTTCCCGTTAAGGGCGTTTTTATTTTCACTTAAAATACGTGCTGCCGTCATGATGACCGAAGTATGGGCATCATGGCCGCACGCATGCATCACTCCAGGGACTAAAGAGCGGTATGGCACGTCTTTCTGGTCGTGGATGGGCAGAGCGTCAAAGTCGGCACGGAGAGCGGCTGTGGGCAGCGTTTCGTCGATTATAAGCTTACCGACAACACCGCGGCCGCCGACGCCTTCCTGCACATCGAGCCCGAGGTCACGCAGGTAGTCTGCGATATACGCCGGTGTGTGCACTTCTTTAAAGGACAGTTCCGGATTCATGTGGAAATGACGGCGCAGTTTGACGAGTTCGTTGAAATTATCACTTGCAAATTTTTCTATATCTTTTAATTCCATTTAATCACCTGCTCAAGCTCAAGTATTTTCATGAACATGGATAAGCCGCTCACCATCGCGTCCTCATCGAGATCAAACATTGAATGATGATGGACATAGTTTGACTGCTTATCGTTGTTGCCGGAGCCTGTAAAGAAGAATGCACCCGGCTTCTCTAAAATATAGTAGCTGAAATCTTCACCGATCATCAGCGGTTTTGCGGTTTCAAACGGCAGCCCCAGACTTTCGGCTGCCTGTTCGATGACATCCGCCTCAGCGTCATGATTGACGACTGCAGGATAGCCGTAATTGTAAAAAAGATCGCCGGTGGCCCCGCGTTTTTTAGTTGTATATTCCACTTCATTCTGGAAAATTTCATAAATCTTATCTTTGATTTCAGGTTTGAAAGTACGGACCGTACCTACAATTTCAGCAGTTTCAGGTATGATGTTGAACGCTGTACCCGCACTGACTTTACCAAATGTCACAACGGCATTGTCCATAGGGGACACCTGTCTTGAAACGACGCTCTGCAGGTTTGTAATGACTTCTGCTGCAATCAGCACAGGGTCGACTGCATCGTGAGGGTGGGCCGCATGTCCGCCTTTACCGTTAATTGTAATGACAAAATAATCCGGGCTCGAAATGATCGGACCGGGTTTTGCCTTGACGGTGTGCGTCGGATACTGGCTCCAGTAGTGCTGGCCGTATACTTTATCAACGCCGTCCAGTACGTTATCTTCAACCATCGATACAGCGCCGCCGGGCTGGACTTCTTCTGCGAACTGGAAGATGAACGACACGGAGCCGTTCAATTTGCCGGCTGCCTGCTGTTCGTTCAAAATATCCACCAGGGCGAATAAAGTACTCGTATGACCGTCATGGCCGCAGGCATGCATGACACCGTCGACCGTGGATTTATACGGCACATCTTTGTCATCATGAATCGGCAGTGCATCAAAATCCGCACGGATCGCTATATGGGGATGCCCTTCGCCGAACGTTGCCAGCAGACCTTTGCCACCGACATTTTCACGGATTTTCAAATCTTCATACTGCTGTAAATATTTTAATATATATTTATAAGTTTCCACTTCATGGAATGATACTTCCGGATGCATATGCAGATATCTTCTATGCTCGATCATTTTAGGAAGGAAGGACTCAGCCATTTCATTTATAGTCATATACTAACCTCCATTTTAGATAGTATTTTATTTTATCAAATATTTTTAATTTTATAAACTATTTGATATAGAAAGAATACTTCGATTACTAGGATTATACCAGTTTTCATTCAAAGAAAGCGCTTAATTATGATAGAATTAATATGAGAGGAGAGAGGTAAATGTCTAAAATATTAAACGATTACTTATCAGCTAACCTTAAGGAGTTAAAGGATAATGGATTATATAATGAAATCAATGTGGTGAAGGGCGCTAACGGTCCGAAAATCAATATTGACGATAAAAAATTAATCAATTTATCTTCCAATAACTATCTGGGGCTGGCAACGAACGAAACATTGAAAAAAGCAGCCAAAGAAACGATCGATTCACATGGTGTCGGAGCGGGCGCGGTCAGAACTATCAATGGTACGCTCGATGTCCATGTTGAGCTCGAGGAAACGCTGGCAAAATTCAAAGGGACTGAAGCGGCGGTCGCATTCCAGTCCGGCTTTAACTGTAATATGGCAGCAATCCAAGGTGTGATGAACAAGGAAGATGCGATTCTTTCAGATGAACTGAACCATGCTTCAATCATTGACGGCTGCCGTCTGTCACGTGCAAAAATCATCCGTGTCAACCATTCGGATATGGTGGACTTGAGACAAAAGGCAAAAGAGGCGGTAGAGTCCGGTAAATATAGAAAAGTGATGTATATCACCGACGGTGTGTTTTCAATGGATGGCGACGTTGCGAAACTGCCTGAAATCGTTGAAATCGCAAAAGAATTCGACTTGATCACTTATGTGGATGATGCGCACGGTTCAGGCGTAATGGGTAAAGGCGCAGGTACTGTGAAACACTTCGGACTTGAAAAAGAGGTGGATATTCAGATGGGTACACTGTCCAAAGCGATTGGCGTTGTCGGGGGTTATGTGGCAGGTACACAGGCACTCATTGATTACTTAAAAGTGGCGGCACGTCCATTCCTGTTCTCGACTTCATTGACACCGGGGGATACGAAAGCGATTAATGAAGCGGTCAAGATGCTAATGGATTCCACTGAACTGCATGACCAGCTTTGGGAAAACGGAGATTATTTGAAGAACGGTTTAAAAGAACTGGGCTTTGATATCGGCAATTCAGAAACACCGATTACACCTTGTATCATCGGGGATGAGAAGACAACTCAGGAATTCTCTAAGCGTCTGATGGAAGAGGGCGTCTATGCAAAATCCATCGTTTTCCCGACAGTGCCGAGAGGTACGGGACGCGTACGCAATATGCCGATGGCATCACATACGAAAGACATGCTGGATGATGCACTCAAAATCTATGAGAAAGTCGGAAAAGAACTAAAAGTTATTTCCTGAAGGGGTTTATTATGAAAAGAATTTTAATAACAGGGGCGCTCGGACAGATTGGAACGGAGCTGACAGTAAGGCTGAGGGAGCTATACGGCGAAGAGAATGTTTTGCCGACAGATATCAAAGAACCGGCGGAAGGACCTTTAAAAGGCAAACCATTTAAGATACTGGATGTAAGAAGGTATAATGAAATGGTAGAGTTGGCTGATGAGTTCGAACCGGATACCCTTATGCATATGGCAGCACTGCTCAGTGCAACTTGTGAAGAAAAACCGATGATCGCATGGGACATCAACATGGGCGGGCTGGTCAATGCCCTGGAAGTTGCGAGAAAAGGGAAAATCAAGTTTTTCACACCGAGTTCAATCGGAGCATTCGGTCCTTCGACACCTAAAAAAGATACACCGCAGACAACAATCCAGCGGCCGACTTCCATGTACGGCGTGAATAAAGTCTCCGGTGAGCTGCTGTGTGACTACTACCACTCGAAATTCGGCGTGGATACGCGCGGGGTGCGTTTTCCAGGCTTAATATCACACATTAAAGAGCCGGGCGGCGGTACGACAGATTATGCTGTAGAAATATTTTTTGAAGCGGTTAAAAACGGCAGTTATACTTCCTATATAGGTGAAGGGACTTATATGGACATGATGTATATGGATGATGCGATAGATGCCATCATTAAGCTGATGGAAGCCGACGAGGAAAATTTAACCGACCGCAATGCATTTAATGTCACTGCAATGAGCATCGAACCGGAAACTGTTGCGAATGAAATAAAAAAACATATTCCGGATTTTGAGCTGTCATATGATGTGGATCCTGTCCGCCAGGGCCTTGCCGACAGCTGGCCGGATGCGATTGATGTCAGTGCAGCGAGAGAGCAGTGGGGTTTCAATCCGAAATACGATTTAGAGAAAATGACAGTGGAAATGATCAATGCAATAAAAGAAAAATTATAAGAAGGCTTTTGCCTTCTTATTTTTGCTAGGAGGATAGTCATTGAAAGCGATACTGTTTGATAAGGACGGCACGTTGTTGAATTACGAAAAAGTCTGGACTCCTTTTGCAATTAAAAGTGTTGAAGCTTTTACTGAACACTTTGACATTCGTTCGCAAAAAGAAAATGTCGCCCGTGCACTTGGTTTAGTCAATAATAAGATGCAATCCGACTCTGTTGCAGCCAGCGGCACAGGTACAGATATTCATGAAGAATATGAAAAGTTCGCCCGGGGCGGCGGGGAGTGGGCGCAGGCATTCTATGAAGAGAATTTGGATTTCATCGCTGAGCATATGGAACTTATTGACGGTTCGAGAGCAGTGCTCAGAAGATTGAAGTCTTTAGGTTATAAAAACGTTATTGTCACAAGTGACAGCCGAAAAGGAACCGAGCTTTTTATTAAACAACTTGAACTTACGGATCTGATAGATGATATTGTTGCCGGTGATGATACAGATTATCAAAAACCGGATATCCGTGTGCTGTACCCGTTTTTAAACAGACACAACTATGCAGTCGATGAAGTGGTAATGGTCGGTGATAATAATGCGGATACGCTTTTGGGTAAAGATGAAGGGCTCTATACAATCGGCGTATTGAGCGGAACTTCAAAAAGAGAGCACTTGAAAGGCGCGGATCTGATTGTGGACAGTGTGACGGATCTGATTGAAAGTGGAGAGTTTATACTGCATGATAAAAGAAAATAATCATAACGAATTTATGAAGGCGGCACTTGAAGAAGCCGGAAAAGCATTTGATAAAGGCGAAGTACCTATCGGGGCAGTGGTGGTTTATAATGGTGAAATTATTGTGCGGGCGCATAATTTACGGGAAACGAACAGTCATCCTCTGACACATGCTGAAATACTCGCAATTCATCATGCAAGCGGACATTTTGACTCATTCCGTTTAGAAGATTGTACTTTATATGTTACTCTGGAGCCCTGTGTAATGTGTTCCGGCGCAATAATAATGAGCCGTGTGTCCCACGTCGTTTTCGGTGCCTATGACCCAAAAGGCGGGACAGTCCGGAGTCTGATGGAATTATTGGATGAACCAAGATTCAATCACAGACCGACAGTGACTGCGGGAGTACTGGAAGAGGAATGCAGTCAGCTGCTTAAAAGATTTTTCAGGGATTTGCGCCAAAAGAAATCACAGGACAGGCAAAGATAGAATTCTATTATATAAATAAAATCAAAGGGAGTTTTATATAGCTTATGGTCAAGTTGATAGCAATAGATATGGACGGAACCCTGCTGACACCTGAGCATTCAATTACCCCGAGGACGATCCTCGCGATTAATAAGGCGCTTGAACAGGGAATACAGGTAGTGATTGCGACGGGAAGGGCTTTTTATGAAGCGCATGGAATCGTCAGAGAGTATGATCTGAACCTTCCGTATATATGTTTGAATGGTGCCCAGGTCCGTAATGAACAGCATGAAGTGATAGCAAATTATCCGCTGAACAGTGAATTGATCACCGAGGCCACTGATATTTTTAAATCTGAAAATCTTTTCTATCAGGTTTATACAGATCACGCAATTTATACAACGAGTATCGAGAGAGACATAGATATTTTCATCGAGCTTGCTGAACAATCCGGCGGCAGTCCGAACGTCGAGAAAATACGCAGACTGATGCGCGAAAGACTGGCTAAAACTTCTTTGAAAGAAGTATCGGATTACAGGGAAATATACGAGCGGAAAGATGAAGAAGTGTTAAAGTTTCTGGCCGCTTCGGCGAGTATGCCAAAGCTTGTGCGGGCGAAAAACTATTTGAACGAAATTGATGATTTTGCAGTATCTGCATCATCATACGGCAACATCGAACTGACGCATACATCCGCCCAAAAAGGCATCGCACTTGAAAGAATGGCTGAAGATCTCAATGTTGATTTAAAAGATACGATGGCAATCGGCGATAACTTAAATGATATTTCCATGCTGAAACGTGTCGGCACTGCCGTAGCGATGAGGAATGCAACATCGGAAGTCAAAGCGATTGCAGACGTTGTCACTGGAACAAACGTTGAAGATGGTGTGGCAACAGCGATAGAAAATGTATTGAATAATGAATATGAAAATACGGCAAAATAAAAGACGTCCGATGTCATTAAAAGTTAAGATGTACTGTGTTTCGCATAACATATCATCATTTTAATATAACAATGCAGAAATATTAGCCAAATTAAAATGCACATTACTAAAAGTAAATTTTAGTAATGTGCATTTTTATAATGTGAGTAATGTCTTTTATTATTATTTTTTATAAGTCATTCTGCTGAATGCGTCATGTTGATGGATGCTTTCTTCGTTGCGGCACTCAAGTTCAAATCCGGATACCCAGTCAAGTTCTGCAATATCATAAGCAATCAGACGGATAAGGTCCTCTACGAAACGCGGATTTTCATATGCGCGTTCAGTTACCATTTTTTCATCTGTTCTTTTTAAAACAGGGTAAAGCTGGCTTGATGCATTTATTTCCAATAATTCATAAACGATTTCTTTATGGTTTTCAGGTATTTCAGCATCCGGGTCTACATCTATTAAAACTTTTACGTAGCCGCGCTGGTTATGTGCACCGTATTCACTGATTTCTTTTGAACACGGGCAGAGTGTTGTGACCATTGCTGTCATACCGAACTGCTGTCTTGTCAAACCTGATTTATCCAGTGCAAGTGAATATTTTACATCTGCATGTGCAATGCCGTGTAAGTTCGTCCCCGGACTCGGTTTTGAAAAGTACCATTTACCGTCAGCTGTAACTTCAGCATTTTCCTGGCGCATGCGGTCACGGAGTACAAGCAGTACTTGTTCCAGTGTTTCAAAATCAAGTGTGACTCCATTGCTGTTTTCAGTTTCCAACGCTTCCAGCAGGCGGCTCATATTAACGCCTTTTTCATCACGTCGTAAACTTGTCGCGAGTTCAAAATTCCCGACTGATTGATAATCACCAATCACCACAGGATAACTTAAATTATTGATACCAACAGATTCTACTGCGAATAAAAAATCTTTTTTAGAATTTTGAAGATCAGCCATTTCAGATTTATCTGTCGGCTTTGTTCCTTTCACAGGCTCAACAGAACCAAAATGTTTAAAACGACCTTCTCGTGTCGTTAAATCCAACTCTTCCATAACAATCTCCTTAATTTATATCGTAACTGTAAAATTGCTCCAGTTTTAAATATGCTTCTCTTGTTTCTTTTCCATCTATTGTTTCTGCTGCAAGTCTCTTCAACAGAGGACCGGTCTGTGAGATGTGCGCTGCCATGACCTGCTCTTTTCTGTCTTCATAGCCTGTAATATCGTTAATGATATCAGGCTCGCCGAGATCTTCCAAAGTGTTTTTGTCAAAAGCGACCAGGTGCAATTCCGGTCTGTCTGCGGGGTTCATCTCTGTGACTGCCTCCACTACAGCATCAGCCGTCGCTTCGTGGTCGGGGTGTACTGAATACCCGGGATAAAAAGAAATGATGGTCGAAGGATTCAATTCATCAATTAAATCTTTCATGACTGAAGTTAGATGACCGGGCGGTTCAAACTCGAGTGTTTTATCTCTGTAACCGAGCAGTCTCAAATCGGTCAATTTCATTATTTCAGCACTTTTTTCCACTTCTTTCTTTCTGATATCGTGCAGTGATTCTCTCGTTGCAAATGGAGGATAACCCAGGCTCCGTCCCATATCACCGAATGTCAGGCAGGCATATGTTACCGGAACGCCGGCATCGATATATTTCATGATTGTTCCGGAAACACCGAATGCCTCATCATCGGGGTGGGGGAAGACAACTAAAACATGTCTTTCTTTCTCCATCTTAATTACCTCCTATTTGAAAAATTCCTTAACGGATATCTCTAATGCACTTGCCATTTTCCCATCATGGTCAAAACCATGCAGGATAAATTCATCGTTCTCATTTATAACATAATGTGTCAGACCAAGGACGTAAATCCAGCCACCGTTCACCAATTTCAAACCGACACGGTACTCGCCGTCTTTTCCGCCTCTGATAGCGCCCTGGACAAATTCGACTTGGACATTCCGCATGAATGTGCCGACATTAAAGACCTCATTATTTAAATGATTTGCATACATGCCGCTCGTTATTTCAACATGTACATAAACAGGTTGATTCTGGTATTGATTCAACACTTCCTGTACTTTATCGCGGTCGATTTTCTCCATTCACATGACACTCCTACTTTTGCATTTGAAAAGAGATAGCTGAACTATCTCCCTCTTTATATCTGTTCATCATTCACTTGTACTTCTTCTACGGTGTTTGCAGCACCATGTCTGACAACGCCGACATGTTCGTTCATTTTCCATCCGTTCTTAATCGCTGATGTGACGAAAGCCTTCGCTGTCTGGACAGCCTCCAGCGGTGTCTTGCCTTTTGCGATGTTTGCCGTAATCGCTGAAGCGAATGTACAGCCTGCACCGTGGTTGAATGAAGCATCAATCTTATCAGATTTTAACAGATGGAATTCTTCACCATCATAGTATACATCAACTGCTTTGTCACCGTCGATGCCTGTACCGCCTTTAATGATGACGTGTTTTGCACCCATCTTGATAATAGTTTCCGCACACTGCTTAACTTCCTCTAAAGTTTTAGGTGTTTTACGGCCTGTCAGATGACCTGCTTCAACCAGGTTTGGTGTGACAATTGTCGCATGTGGAATCAGATGCTGGATCATTGCGTCCACGAGTCCCGGATTTAAGACTTCATCGTCACCTTTACAGACCATGACAGGATCTATGACGAATGCTTTGGCATCACTGTTCAAATAGGCATCTTTAGCCTTTTCAATCACTTCTTCTGATGGAAGCATGCCTGTTTTTATAGCATCAGGCGACAGCGATAAAGCAGTTTCTAATTGTGAGTCTACAACTTCCAAAGCTGTAGGGAATACTCTGTGCGACCACGTTTCCGGGTCCATTGTCACAGTGGTTACAATCACAGACATTCCATAAGTTTCGTACTCCTGGAATGTCTTTAAGTCAGCAGCTATACCTGCACCTCCGCTGACGTCGGTTCCTGCGATTGTTAGAGTTTTTTGAAGCCCCATAAAAGTTCCTCTTTTCCTACTATAGATTAATAATGATATTTTACTATATTTGGCGTTGTAATTCTAGAGCATTGCTTACTTGAATGGTATAATAAAATTTTGTAAGAGGTGATTAAATGGAATGGCCTGAAGTATTTAAAAAAATTAAAGAAAAACAGGACTTCAGCACTCTTGAAGAAGTGCTGGATGACAAATATAAAAACGGCAGAGTGTTCCCGCCGAGGGAAGAAATCTACACAGCTTTTGAGCTGACTTCATTTGAAAATGTCAGAGTGGTCATACTGGGGCAGGACCCTTATCACGGAGAGGGTCAGTCGCACGGCCTTGCATTTTCTGTAAACGAAGGCATAAAAATACCGCCGTCCCTCCGGAATATGTATAAGGAACTGGAAGATGATCTGAATATTGTACGGACCGGCGGCAGCCTGAAAGACTGGGCGGGCCAGGGTGTTTTATTGCTCAATACAGTACTGACCGTCAATGCCCACGAAGCGAATTCCCACCGGGGTCTCGGATGGGAGCAGTTTACCGACAGTGTGATAGAAACTGTTTCAGAAGAATTGGAAAATGTCGTGTTCATCCTGTGGGGCAAACCCGCACAGAAAAAAGAAACGCTGATTGATGCTTCTAAACATTTGATCATAAAGTCCGTTCATCCGAGTCCTCTATCGGCATACCGCGGATTTTTCGGTTCGAAGCCGTTCAGCCGGACGAATGAATATTTGAAAGAGAACAGCCGGGCAATGGTGGATTGGAGTGAGCAGAAATGAAACAGCAGATTATAAATCAGATCAAGTCGGAGCTGCATATGCTGGAAGTGTCAAGTCTGCCCAATGAATTTGAAAAACATCTTTACGCGGTTGAGACACTGGTCGGTATTTTAAAAGACCAGAAACCTGATGTGAAACAGGGAGCGGCTTCCAAAGCGGTGGATGAAAAATCGGCGATGACAAGAAAAGATGAGGAAATGCTTGAATTGATGGGCGGCAGAAGTAAAGGAAGCGGTCCGGCGGATGACGATAAAAACGATTCGATTTTTGATTTTTAATAAAAGGAGTAATTGATGATGAAGTTGTTTGTAATTTTAGGTGCGGTCAACGCATTTATATCAGTGGCGCTGGGCGCATTCGGCGCACACGGACTGGAAGGTAAAATATCCGATCACTATTTAGCCGTTTGGGAAACCGCAGTGCAATACCAGATGTTTCATGCAATGGGTCTGATAGCGATTGGTATTTTAATCGGCATGACAGATATACCGATGAATGTTGCCGGCTGGCTGATGTTTGCAGGTATCATATTTTTCAGCGGATCGCTGTATGTGCTTGCAGTCTCCGGAATTTCAATACTCGGTGCAGTGACACCGATCGGGGGCGTCCTGTTTTTAGCAGCCTGGGTAATGGTGATTATCGGGATAGTGAAAGTATAAATTTGTTTAAAGCCACATCTGTTGCCGAAAGGCACCGGACGTGGCTTTTTCTTTGGCAGAACCTCCGTCTTCCGGGGCAGGAAAGGCAGCGGTCCACATCCCCCGATAAACAAAAAAACCAAACCCGCGCGGGGTTTGGTTATAAGTATTACTTTATTCTATTTTAAACCGTAGAATTCTTTTGCCTTTTCCAGGAACGGTTCGTCCTCTGGAGTCATATCGTATTCTTCAATGATTGCGTCTACCGGGCAAACTGTTACGCATGCGCCGCAGTCGATGCAGATATCCGGGTCGATATAGAACATTTCTTTACCTTCTTCTATACAATCTACAGGACATACATCAACACAGTCACCAGATTTCTCGCCAATGCACGGTTGAGTGATTACAAATGCCATTAGAATTACCTCCTTCAATATATATGGATTCGTCAACTTTAATTTAGGTTATAATTGAATAGTAAGTGAATATTTAAAAAAATTCAAACCATTTCTGGGTACTCAGCTAAAATACTCATTTAGTCTGACTTTTTTTGTGTAATATCACTCTGACTCTGCGCTTCTTCTGCTTCTCTCTTCAACTGATGATACTCTTTAAATTCCCTCAGTGCAAACCAAATTGAAACCAGCCCGAATAATATAATTGCCAATCCGAACATTTCACCTTCAGAAATTAAAAAGATGAATCCGACTGCTAATAAAGCGATTGCTACAAGAGAAGTGACTGATCCTGTAAAGATGAGTATGAGTCTTTTCTGTTTGTTTCCAGTCAACATATACTTTCCCCGTTTACGATTTTTATTAATGTTAACAAAAATAAAGTTCTATTAACAGGCGGTTCTCGGCTTTCCGCTATTTTTTGCCTTTGCCGCGTGTGACTTTTCGTATCACCATCGGAATTAAAATCCATGCGAGTCTGCGGATGATTCTAGACATATGAAGTCCCCCTAAAAATTAGTATATTAATAAGTTATAGCCCACATTAAGGGGTGTCAAACAAATTATAAAAAGCTTGCCGGTTACTTTATATCATAACGCAGCAAGCTTTTAAATTAACGTCGTTTATCAGACTTATTCTTATTGAATATCTTTTTAATGATTATAGGCGCAATAATTATAGCGAGTCTTCTAATTAATCTCCCCATATAAACACCCTTTCACTTAGTTTAATCGAACATTATATTATAGCCGATTCAGATGGTGTTTAAACATGTGTTCTTCTTACTTTACTTGAAAAATTCCGGTAATTCCGGAGTAGGAAGATGTACACCTACGAAAAAGTCGCCGAATACGCCGTAACGTGCAGACGTCTCGTCAAATCTCATCTCATAGATAATCTTTTTGAATTGAAGCATATCATCTGAGAATAAAGTGACTGCCCATTCGTATTCATCCAGTCCCTGTGAACCGGTGATGAACTGTTTTACTTTGCCCGCGTACTGACGGCCAATCATTCCGTGATCTCTCATCAGACGCTGTCTGTCTTCCATTGGAAGCATGTACCAGTTATCATCCAGGTCACGTTTTTTATCCATCGGATAGAAACAGATGTATTTTGATTTAGGCACTTCCGGGTACAGACGGCCTTTTATATAAGGATTCTCGTATGGATCTTCGTCGGAATCTTTCGCCAGATAACTGCTCATTTCCACTACAGAGACATATGAGTAGGATGGGATCAGGAAATCACTGATGCCGAGTTTATTAAATTCAAGTTCCAGCTTGTTCAATTCGTCAACTGTCGGACGCAGCATCCAAAGAATCAGATCTGCTTTTTGTCCGGTAACATTATAAAATGAATAGCTGCCTTCTTTATTTTTATGAACCTCTTCCTGACGGTCCAGGAATGATTGTAATTCACCAATCAATTCATCTTTCTCCGAATCTTCAAGTAATCTCAGAGATGTCCAGTCAACATTATATAATAAATGCAAACTCCACCATCCATCTAACGTTGAAACAGCTTCGCTCATCTTTAAAAACCTCTCTTTTTAATTGTTATCATATCTATATTACTCTATCTGAAAACGTTTTAAAAGGATTTAGGGATGAAATCATGTGACAGAAAAGGTATAATTATTTCGTACATAGGCATTTCAAGGAGGAAACTATGAGTCAATTTTTAGATGAACTAAAAGCGAACTTAGATGGAAAAAATGTAAGAGTAGTTTTTCCTGAAGGTATTGACCTTCGAATTTTGACAGCTGCCATTGAATTGAACAAGACATCTTACGTTCATCCTATTGTATTAGGAAATGAAAATGAAATTATAAAACTGGCTGAAAAAGAGTCATTGGATATAGAGAATCTGGAAATTATAAATCCTGTAGACTGCAGTGACAAAGAAGAGCTGGTAGATGCTTTTGTTGAGAGAAGAAATGGAAAAGTGACAAAAGAGCAGGCTGAAGAAATCTTAAACGATGTGAATTACTTTGGCACAATGCTTGTCTATACCAATAAAGCAGACGGCCTGGTTTCAGGTGCGATGCATTCCACACCGAACACGGTCCGCCCCGCATTGCAGATCATTAAAACAAAGCCCGGTGTATCCCGTACAAGCGGAATCTTCTTCATGCTGCGTGAAGACGAATTGTATGTAATGGGCGACTGTGCAATCAACCCCGTATTGAATGCAGAAGAACTTGCTGAAGTCGCAGTGGAAACTGCAAAAACAGCTCAAAGTTTCAATGTAGACCCTGTTGTTGCGCTCCTCAGCTTCTCAACACACGGCTCTGCTAAAACTGAAGAGACAGAACGCGTCAGGACAGCGGCACAATATGCCAAAGATAAATTGCCTGAAGTGCCGATAGACGGAGAATTCCAATTCGACGCGGCGTTTGTTCCAAGTGTTGCAGAGAAAAAAGCACCGGATTCAGAAATAAAAGGAAATGCGAATGTCTTTATTTTCCCGACTTTGGAAGCGGGGAATATCGGCTATAAAATTGCTCAGAGACTCGGCGGTTTTGAAGCTTACGGACCCATTCTCCAGGGGCTCAACCAGCCGGTAAATGACCTTTCACGCGGCTGTACGTCGGACGAAGTATATAATCTGGCATTATTTACAGCCACGCAGGCACTCGCCATCAAAAACGGAAATGAATAAATTATTCAACGAACAATGGGATTATATACCGGCATCAGAGACAGCTCATCCTTATCATTCATTTGCGATAGATGATGTCCTTCAGGAGATTGCGGGCGAGGAGAAGTCGCTCAAGTTTCGTGCCTGGGTACATGATCCATTTGTCATATTGGGGCTGCATGACGCAAGGCTGCCGCATCTGGAAGATGGTCTTTCGTATTTATCTTCTGTCGGCTATGACTATATTGTCAGAAACAGCGGCGGGCTCGGAGTCGTATTGGATGACGGCATTTTAAACATCTCTTTGATTATGGAAAAGGAAAAAGCACCCATGATTGATGAAGGATATGATCTGATGCTCGACCTGGTCGGCGCCGTACTCGAAAATGCAGACGTCAAAGCGTATGAAATTAAAGGCAGTTACTGTCCAGGAAGCTATGACTTGAGTATTGAAGGTAAAAAGTTTGCCGGTATTTCCCAGAGACGCATAAAAAACGGGGTGGCCGTACAGATTTATCTGTCGGTATCCGGTTCAGGCGCAGCCCGTGGAGAAATAATGAAGGAATTTTACCGTCATGCGAAAAAAGATGCAGAGACGAAGTTTGAATATCCATTGATTCGACCTCAGGTGATGGCATCATTGAACGAATTATTGGATGAAAATTGGACGGTTGAAGATATGCTCGGTAAATTTCTGAGTGTATTAAATGTCGATTCAGATAATACTTATAAGGTGCCTGCTGAATATGGTGACAGGTACGAACAATATATTCATCGTATGATTAAACGCAATGAAAAGGTCCGTGGAAATAAAGACCGGGAAATATTTTCACATAACAGCCAGTGACTGAGCGTCACTGGTTTTTATAATTGGTTTTGAAAGGAGAGGGTGTTTTGTCCAAAAGCAGGCATAAAGGCAGGATATGGACACGCGAATTTACAGTCATATTCATATTTCATTTTATAGTCATGTTTTCAATGTATTCGACGCTTGTGACAGTCGGTAACGTCTCTATTGAAAAGTATGATGCCGCAACAAGCATTGCGGGCTTTGTGGCGAGCATCTTTATCGTCGGGGTGCTGATCGGCAGAGCGCTTTCGGGTTATCAGATCAATAATATGGGTGCACAAAAAATAATGTATATCGGCACACTGCTGTTTTTTGCGACTTATATTCTGTATTTCATAGACGGCGGACTTTATTTTTTAATCGCCGTCCGATTATTGAACGGACTCGCAACAGGAATCATCAGTACATCGCTCAACACTTTGGCAACAATATCCGTACCGCCCGAGAGGCGCGGGGAAGGCATCAGCCACTTCAGTCTAAGTATGGTGCTGGGTTCTGCCGTCGGACCGTTCCTGTCATTCCTGTTGTTGGAATATATCAGTTTTAATACGATGTTAATCTATATCGGTATTATCGTTCTTGGAATTTCCTTTATGCTGCCCTTCATTAAAATAAACAACACGGTCAGACCTGCCGGGTCAGCGAAAGCGAAGTTTGTCATGATTGACAGGGAAGTTCTGCCGATGGGCACGGTCGTCCTGTTTATGGGTATTGCCTATTCTGCAATATTATCGTTTCTGAATCTGTATGCGATAGAGATAAACCTGGTTACAGCTGCGAGTATGTTTTTTCTCGTGTACTCTGCAGCGATTCTTCTGACGCGCCCTGTCACCGGAAAGATACTGGACCGCTTCGGCGCCAACGTTATTCAGTATCCGGCGTTTATTATAATGGCTGCGGGATTTTTCGTAATGGGGCAGGCGACAGTGGGAATTGTCCTGCTGTCTGCGGGATTTTTAATCGGACTCGGATTCGGTAATTTCCAGTCTGTCGCCCAGGCGGTCTGTGTAAATATTGCTAAGAAAGAAAATGTGGGGCTTGCAACATCGACATTTTTCATCATGCTGGAAATCGGTCTTGGATTCGGACCGTTTTTCTTAGGCATGCTCGTCCCTTCCGTCGGGTACAGCGGATTGTACCAGCTGCTGGTAATATCGATATTTACTGCCATGCTGATCTATCATTTTGTTTACGGCAGACATGAAGAAAAATCGGAAATTTAGTTTAACCCCCTGTGTGAAGTGGGAATTGATACCATAAAGAGGGGGTTATGATGCATGGATAATAGAAACGATGAGCATAGACGAATGACAACCCGTGAAGAGGAAAAAGAATTGAACAAGAAAAAGAAAGTCCAGGAAGATGAATTTAAAGAACAGGTGCCGCCTGATCAGCCGCCGAATGAAGAAGTGAAAAAAGATTTTGAGCGTGAAGAAGAAGTGAGAAAACAAAAAAGCGATAAAAAGACGTCCAATGAATAAATGGATAAAATATACGGCAGATGATGGATTCATCTGCCGTATATTTTTGTGTAAGATTGTGATACAGGCCGGTGATTTGTACTTAATAATATGACTTATGATAATATGGAATTGAGAGTGGAGGAGGCATGAATTATGTTGGCAGAATTACCATATTCGAAAAAACAGCTTGTGGAAGAAAAGGTTTTTAAAGACCCTGTGCATCGGTATGTCCATGTACGGGACCAGTTGATATGGGATTTGATAAAAACAAGAGAATTCCAGCGCCTCCGCAGGATAAAACAGCTGGGTACATTGTATTTGGCCTTTCATTCCGCAGAACATACACGTTTCAACCATTCCCTTGGAGTATATGAAATTGTCAGGCGCATGACAGAAAACTTCAAGGAATATGATGAGTGGGAGGAAGAGGACCGGCTGCTTGCGCTTGCTTCTGCTCTGCTGCATGACCTCGGCCATGGACCGTTTTCCCATTGTTTCGAGAAAATATTCCATACGGATCATGAGGCGTATACGGGTAAAATCATATTGGGGGACACCGATGTCAATGCGGTATTGAAACGTGTCAGCCCTGACTTCCCTCTGCAGGTGGCAAAGGTGATTGATCAGACACATGAGAATAAGCTGGTCATCAGCATGATTTCAAGCCAGATTGATGCGGACCGGATGGATTACCTTCAGCGGGATTCCTACTATACAGGTGTCAGCTACGGTCAATTTGATATGGAAAGAATACTGCGTGTCATGCGTCCGACAAAAGAAGAAGTCATCATAAAGGAAAGCGGCATGCATGCGGTGGAAGACTATTTGATGAGCCGTTATCAGATGTACTGGCAGGTATATTTCCATCCTGTATCAAGAGGCGGGGAAGTACTGTTGAACCTCGCTTTGAGACGGGCTAAGTATTTACACGAAAAAGGCCACATATTTAAACAGGCACCAAAGTATTTCATCCCTTTCTTTGAAGAAGATGTTTCGGTCCATGATTATTTGCGGCTGGATGAAATGGTGGTCAATTTCTATCTTCAGGAATGGATACATGAAGATGATGAAATCTTATCAGATCTCGCAAACCGTTTTGTTAACCGGGAGTTGTTCAAATACTTGCCTTTTGACGGTTCTTATATTACAAAAAGTGAGCTGGAAGACCTGTTTAAAAAAGCAGGGATTGATCCGGACTATTACTTTTTCAGTGATTCATTTTCAGATTTGCCATATGATTACGACCGTCCGGGCACAAACAATAACCGGAAGCCGATCCACCTTCAAAAAAGTAACGGTGAACTGCGGGAGATAAGCAGTCAGTCTGCAATCATCCACTCCATTACAGGTGTCCACCGTATGGAGTCGAAGTTATATTATCCAAAAGAGAAGATATTGGCGATAGAAGACCTTGAAATTAAAGGTGAAATAATAAATATTTTGAATCAATTAGCATAGGAGCAGGATAAAATGTCGAATGATTCCAGCAAAAAGAAACCAGGTTTTCAGTTTAATATTATTAAGGACGACCCGTTGACCGGTCATAAAGGCCAGAACTTCGGCTCAATCAGTGTGGAAAACGTCGCGCCTGTCTATATCGATATCGATACCCAGGAAACTTTCATCGATGTCGGGGGACTGCATGGGCGTGCGGACGTGGAAAGACGTGTGAAGTGGGTCAATGACATAGAGGAACCGAAAGGTGAAGGCCAAAGAGAATTCTGGCTGGTCTGGGTCACAGTTGAAAGAACTCAGGACGGCCCGGTCTATGAAGGTGTCACTTCATGTTACGAGCTGATCAATAAGACAAAAAAACGCGGTTATAAGATGATGCATGAACACGTCAATCAGATGGATCGATCCATGAAAGGGCACATCATCATAGACGATATGGATCAAGAGAGCAGAAGCTCATTGAAGAAATTCTTAATGGAGCATAACCGTGAGATGTGGGATAACTCCGATAAGTTGAAAGAAGTCATGAAAGACGATTAAAATCACAGCATGAATTTGTCTAAAATAAGACTTTTCTAAATGAGACTTGCAGATTTCGTCAAACGACTATAAAATACTATATAGTTATATAAAATATAACTAGGACACTTAGACAGGGTAACTCCCTGTCTTTTTTGCATTTATAATCTCTTTATAACTATGAATATGTTATAATTTACCTTACTTGCAGGTGATTATATGAAAGATAAAAAATTGAGTTTTTCACTTACTCAAAAAGTTGATATGCACGATGAAAAGCAGTCTTTCTCACAGGAGGTTGAAGTGACGGATATTATTAAACGTGACCGTTATTTGAAATATCAGGAGGAGATGGACGAACATAAATTAGATGTAGTCCTGAGAATCAATGATGAATTCATCAAGATTAACAGAAGCGGCGTGGTCAATATGAAATTCCACTTTGTCGAAGGCGAAGAGACGGATACATTTTATGAATCGCCCGCCGGAAGGCATCACTTCACAATATATACAAAGCAGATTATAGCTTTGGAGAATCAGATTATTATTGACTATGAATTATTTGAACACGGTCACTTATTAGGAAGCTACCAATATAAATTAGAGAGAGAGGGTCAATGATGAATTTAAAAGCTGGGTTGTCAGAAGCATTGGAAAATGCAGTGAAAAAGTCCGGGATAGTGTCGGAAGTACCCGATATTAAAATTGAAACACCAAAAGATAAAGCAAATGGAGATTTTTCCTCGAATGTTGCAATGACATTGACTAAGCAGGCGAAGAAGAATCCGAGGGATATAGCAGCATCAATCATTGAACATCTGGACGAATCAGCAGCCAGCATTAAATCCGTCGAGATTGCAGGCCCCGGATTTATAAACTTCTTCATGGATGAATCATCAGTGACACAGGTGATTCCGCAGGTGATGGCGCAGGGGGAAAACTTCGGCCGTTCGACGCCGGAAGTAAAAGAAAAGGTACTCATTGAATTCGTCAGTGCGAATCCGACCGGGGATCTCCATATTGGCCACGCGAGAAACGCGAGTGTCGGAGATACACTGGCCAATATCATGGATTTTGCAGGACATGATGTTGAACGTGAATACTACATCAACGATGCAGGGAACCAGATTGATAACCTGGCTTTATCAATTGACGCCCGTTACCTTGAAGCGCTCGGGCAGGAACTGGTCATGCCGGATGACGGCTATATGGGCAAAGATATTCAGAGTATCGGACAGAAACTCGCTGAAGCATCTCCGGAACTTGTCGATACGACAAAACAGGACCGTATCCAGATGTTCAGAAAGCTCGGCGTGGACTATGAAATGGAGAAGCTGAAAAAAGATCTCGATGATTTCAATGTCAGCTTCGACAACTGGTTCAGCGAAACTTCGCTTTATGAAACAAAAGAGGTGAATGCTGCACTTGATGTAATGACTGAGAACGGTTATACATTTGAAGCGGACGGCGCCCTGTGGCTCCGTACGACGGATTTCGGTGATGATAAAGACCGTGTATTACGTAAAAGTGACGGCACGTACACTTATTTAATGCCGGATGTTGCCTATCACTATGATAAGGTTGAAAGAGACTTCGATAAACTGATCAACATTTTCGGTGCAGACCACCATGGGTATATCCATCGTTTGAAAGGCTCTCTCGGTGCACTCGGCAAAGATCCGGAAATGCTTGAAATTAAAATTATGCAGATGGTCCGCCTGATTGAAAACGGCGAAGAGGTCAAGATGAGCAAGCGTACGGGCAAGGCTGTGACGCTCCGTGAATTGATCGATACAATCGGTGTCGATGCCTGCCGCTACTTCCTGGCGATGAGAAGTTCAGACTCCCATCTTGACTTCGATATGGATCTGGCCAAGTCGGAATCAAGCGACAACCCTGTATATTATGCACAGTATGCTCATGCAAGGATCTGCAGTATTTTAAGACAGGCCAAAGAATCCAGTCATGAAGTCGATGAAAATGCAGACGTCTCGGTCATCAAAAATGAACAGGCGCTGGATCTGATCAAGAAGATGGCTGCATTCCCGAATGTCGTGAAAGGCTCTGCGCATCACCGTGCGACCCACAGAATTGCGACGTATATTCAGGAGCTTGCAAGTACTTTCCACAAGTTTTATAATGCGGAAAAAGTACTCAGCGATGATGAAGTGAAAACAAAAGCATATTTATTAATGATAGAAGCAGTCAGACAAACATTGCAAAACGCGCTTAAGCTGGTCGGTGTTACGGCACCGGAAAAAATGTAGTATCTTAGGAGTGTTAATGTGAAAAAAGTTTTAAAGCCGCTGGTCATGATATTTCTGATCATGAACCTGTCCGGCTGCGGTATGATGATGATGCAGCAACAGCAGCAAGATAAAAATGATTTTTCCGAGCAGCAGGAGCCGACATCCTCTGATTCGGATCTAAGCAGCGACGCAGGCTCTGAGCTAAACAGTTCAGGGTCTTTTTCTGATAATAAGCGGATTGTGTCACTGATTCCGAGCAATACGGAAATATTGGATGCATTGGATATGAATGACGACATCGTCGGTATTACAACGATGGATACATATCCTGAAACGCTGACAGAAGATCCGGATGTAGACACGCTCGATGCATTCGAGTTTGATATTGAACAGCTGCTGGCTTTAAAACCGACACACATACTCTCCCACGAATCCTCAAGGGCCATGCATGAAGGTGTACTGGGACAGATCGCAGATGAAACGGATGCAGAAGTGCTTTACGTGGAAGACGCGGAGACGGTCGACGGAATCCCTGAGACTATTAAGGAAATCGGCGGATTTCTCGGCGCAGATGAAAAAGCGGATGAAGCGGCCGAGTCCCTAGAAAATGACATTGAAGCCACTGCTCAAAATGCACACACAGACGTGTCCTACGATGCAGTCATCCAAATCGGCAGAAGCCCTGAATTTTATACAACGGGCAGGAATACTTTTTTAAATGATGCCCTTAAAAAAGTGGGCGTAAATAATGCATTTGACGATCTGACAGGCTTTCCAAGTGTCAGCATCGAAACGGTAATAGAAAGGGATCCGGATTACATCATATCAGTCAGCGGCGTGGATACGGCCGGTTTAAATGATGAAGTGAAAGAGTTCCCGGGAATTGAAAATATGACAATAGAATCTGAAGACAGACAGTGTGCGGTGGACCCGGATATCATCACAAGGCCGGGGCCGAGAATTACAGAGGGGCTTGCTGAGATTTCAGCATGCCTGAGCCGCTGACTGCCTTATCGCTCAAATATCCCCCTTATTAATGTTAAAATGGATAAAACAGATAAGGGGGATTTTTGTGTCTAAGGTTGAAATAAAAGATATTTTCGAAATAAAATCAGTCTCTGCGCCTACGGTGATTCCGGACGGTGAAGGTGCTACATACTCAGTGACTTATCTGGATGAGGCATCCAATGATTATGTGACGAACCTATTCAAGTTCGACGGGAAAAAGAGCACGCAGATCAGTTATAGTAAAGAACGTATTTCCAATGTGGTGCACCCGCCAAATGGCGGACGGTCTTTATTTATAGCAAAAGGGGAACATGATAAACCGCAAATTTTCCTCATCGGCCTGAACGGCGGAGAAAGGGAGCAGCTGACGCGCGAAAAAGAGGGCGTAAACAGTGCTTTGTTCTCAAAGGATGGCGGAAAAATTTATTATCATGTGTCCAGTGAACCGCTGACGGAAAATGAGCTGAGTGAGCAGGAGAAGGCGGGGGAACAGGATGATAAGGATAAGTTTCCTGAGCCTGTCGTCATCGACCGCATGAAGTATAAGGCGGACAGTGTCGGGCTTTTAAAAGAGAAATACCAGTCGGTGAGATCGCTGGACCTGGAAACAAAAGAGGTCATTACACTTTTTTCCGGAGAGGAGAACTATACTCTCCATGCGAGTGCCGGCGGGGACACGGTGATCTTTTCATCAGATGAAAGCGAGGACAGGGATTTCAACTTTTCTCAGAAGCTGTTCATTAAAAAAGGCAGCGGAAACAGTGAGGAAATCATTAAAGGTGAGGGTTATGTAATAAAAACCGATGTCAGCCCGGACGGCAGGCATATGTTGATGACGCACCTCGGCCGTGAATTCGAAAATGCGACACATGCGGAAATGATACTTTACGATTTAGAGGAGGGAACGTCTGAACCGCTTACCGGCAGGTTGGATAAGCCGGTCGGGGATTATGTGGCAGGCGATACCCAGCAGTCCGTCGAAATGAATCCGACGGTGTGGATTTCAAATACAGATTTTCTTTTCCTTGTGTCTGAAAATGGCAGTGTAAACCTGTACACCGGCAATGTGAACGGAGAAATCAGGCCGCTGCTGCAAAGAGCGCATCATATATACGGCATGGATGCCGGTAAGGATTATGCATATTTAACGATTTCAACACCGGATCATCCGGGCGAACTTTATCAGTTCGATTTACAAAATGAAGAGCTGAAACCGGTGACTGCTGTCAACGCTGAGTTTGTGAAAGAGAAAGCGCTCGTAGTGCCGGAAGCGGTTGAATACAAGAGCTTTGATGACACGACGGTGCATGGCTGGTTTATGAAACCTGCGGGTTATGAAGAAGGTGCGAAATATCCGATGGTGACGAATATTCATGGGGGACCGCATGCATTTTATGCGAATACCTACTTTCATGAAATGCAGGTGCTTGCAGCGAAAGGGTATGCTGTTCTCTATGTAAATCCACGAGGGTCTCACAGTTACTCGCAGAAGTTTGTCGATGCTGTAAGAGGCGACTATGGTAATGGTGATTTTAAGGATATTATGGCGGGTGTCGACCACATCACGGCACAGCATGACTGGATTGATACGGATAATCTGGGTGTGACGGGCGGCTCCTACGGCGGTTTTATGACAAACTGGATTGTCGGTCATACGGACAGGTTCAAAGCAGCCGTCACTCAGCGCAGCATTTCCAACTGGGTCAGTTTCAGAGGGGTTTCGGATATCGGGTATTATTTCAGCGACTGGCAGATCAAGGCGGATTTCAATGATATAGAGACGATGTGGCATCATTCCCCGATCAAGTATGTGGATCAGATGAACACACCGCTGCTGATACTCCACAGCGAACATGATTACCGCTGTCCGGTGGAGCAGGGCGAGCAGTTATTCATCGCCCTGAAGTATAAGAAAAAGGAAACCCGGTTTGTCAGGTTTCCTGCAGCAGATCATAATTTATCGAGGACGGGCAAGCCGAGCTTGCGAGTGGAAAGGCTCGAGCATCTCACATCATGGTTTGATAAGTATCTGGAAGACAAGGCGCGATAAATCTCTTCTGGCAGTCAGATTTACAGCCATAACTGGAATATGTGGATACTGTTCCAGATTCTGAACATAATGAAGCTGAAAGTGTGAATTCCGAGTATACACAGGATGATGGCCCAGAAGATATCCACCGGTTCATCTTTTAAAGCGGTCACCAGGAAGTATGCAGGGTAAAGGTTTGCTGAAGTAAGCAGGATGAGTATGGTCAGTCCGAAGAACAATACCAGGTGATCGGTCTGTATCCCGAGAATATAGTATGAAAATAAAATACTGATAAACAGTATGATGGATATTAAAAATAAGAAGGTGCTGAAGATGGCATAATAGGAGTAGATCACTCTGAGCGGCAGCCTCTTATGCCTGAACCACCTTATTAAAAAATATAGGAATAATATATTAAAGTTTATAAATAAAATGATCAATATCATTCTCAGAAATAATATAAAGAAATCGTCAGTGACAGAAGTGTGGCTGTCACTGATCAGATCGTAGCCGATTAAATAGCTGCTGAAACCGACGATTAGAATATAACCTGTCAAGAGTGAGAATGAGAACAAAAATGGAAGCTTAAAACTGTCGTTTATTTTGAAATGCAGATTATTTAATGTTCGATAAAAACGTTTCATTTATTACCACCGTTCATTTGTCACATTATTTACAATGATACCATGAAAAAGTTATATATATAAATAAGAAGCACTGATCAAAATGATGAAGTAAAGGATGAAAAATCTAATGTCAATTTTTAAAGAGAGAGTCTCGAAGCTGGTCAAAGGTGTAAACATTGATACAGTCATACTTACGGATCCGACTAATATTTTTTATTTCACAGGATGCTTTATAGATCCACATGAAAGATTGCTCGCTCTGATTATAGATGCGGAATCAGAAGAAACGACAATGATGTATCCTGCACTGGATCAGGAAATCGTCAATGAGACGGCAACTGTTGTCAATCATCTGCCGCACCGTGATGGTGAAGATCCATTCAAGATGTTATTTGAACAGATCGGGCAGGGTCAGGACAAATCAATAGGTATTGAAGGCGGGCACCTTATATATGACCGTTATATGAAACTGCGCGAAGAATATACTGCTGATAATATCCGTCCGGTGGATGCGGCGGTCAATGCGTTGCGCGGCATTAAAAATGAGGAGGATAAGGCGCACCTTCAGGAAGCGGTGGATATTACAGAGAAAGCACTGTTTGATTTAACGGAAGATGGTGTTATCGGGAAGACTGAAAAGGAAATCGCTGATTATCTTGTCGGAAAATTAAAGGCATACGGAGCAATGGATGTGTCCTTCGGGCCTCTCGTATTGACTGGCGAAAATTCCGCACTGCCCCACGGTTCATCAGGGGACACCGAAGTGCAGCAGGGTGATTATCTGCTGATCGATTTCGGCATCATTTCAGAATCCCGTTATGTTTCTGACATGACGCGCACATTCATCATCGGAGAACCGACGGACGAACAAAAAGATATTTACAATACGGTATATGAAGCAAATCTTGCAGGCATCAAGGCGGCGGTCCATGGCACCGCGATGAATATCGTGGATAAACATGCGAGAGATGTGATTAACGACTCCGGATACGGCGAGTTTTTCACGCACAGAATCGGACACGGACTGGGTTACGGTCTGCACGAACAGCCATCCCTCGACAGTGACAACAAAGAAGAACTTAAAATTGGTCATGTCGTAACAGTGGAGCCGGGAATTTATCAGCCGGGCTTCGGCGGTGTAAGAATCGAAGATGCTCTTTATATCGGAGAACAAACGCATAATTTCAATAAATTTCCAAAAGAGTTAGATCAGATTATATTGCACAAATAGTATGGTTATTATTATGAATCGCCATCAGCTGTTACGGCTGATGGTGTTTTATTTTGATAAATCGATGAAATCCATGTATATCTGTATAAATATATTGTGGAATAATATATAATATATGGTGGTAAAAATAAAAATGTTACGGAGGATCAGAATTTTGATGAATAAAAGTTATATGTATCATTTAGATGATTTTAATAACTTCGTATTAACAGTCGAAAATGATTCTGATATCGCAATTTACAGAGCATTGCTCGAAGGTATTAGAGGTGATGGCTACTCAGAGATAAAAAATTTGAAATCATCATCCATAGAAATAGATAATGACAAATTTTTTGTGACTTTATGCAATGAAGAGGATGGCATAAAGTCATACCGTAAAATTGAGATTTCGGAACAACTGTATGAAGATCTGATTTGTGCAGATCATCAGACGTTCTATCTGGACTGTTCCTGGAATTCGGATAATATGGATCTCTACGAATATGAAGAGTCTCCTTATATATTCAAACCGTTGGAACTCGGGAGCAATTCGGCTTCGGACGGCAAAATAGAGGACAGCACGATAAAACGATGTGAAAATATCCTGAACCATTATATGGCCGGGAAAAGTCAGAGTGCGATTACATTTGTAGATTCAGGGACTGTATTGAATGTCCGGTTCAAATTGAATTGGAAGATGGAAAAATGAAAGTGCCGCCTCTGCCCTGACGTTAAAAACGACCTCGCGGGAGGTCGTTTTTTATTGTCATTCGGTGTTCTCTTCAAAAGAAACCATCATGCCTTCAGTATTATCCGAAGCCATGAATTCCAATTGAGCAAGAGCGTCTGCTTCGCTTAAAGAATAATCTATATCTGAAATTTCCGCTGTATACTTGACGTTCTCCTCAACACTTGATGCCAGATCAGAAAATACTAAAGTGATATCCCCTTTGTCATCCCTTAAAGTGACTTCCAGCCGGTCATCAACTATTTTATACTCTCCTGTTAAATTCTGGTGTGAATTAATGGTGACTTCTCCTGAATCGAATGTGAGTGACAATAATACTCTTCTAGTATCTTCCTGTAAATTCGCCTGTTCCTCTGTTTCGAGAAGAGTTGAATTATCAACGATCGTAAACGTACGACCGCTGAAGTCATCATCACTGCTACAGCCTGTAAGAATGATGGTGACCAGGAAAACTAGCATCCCCCAGGAAACACGACTCATCATGTTCCTCCTTTCCTATCACCTGCTGTAATTCATAAACGTTTGATCCACTTACTGTCAATTATCTCATAAACCGAAATAAATATAAAGATAATATTTAGAAAAGTCAAAATTCTTGATCATTTTAATCAAGTTTTAATAAGTCGTTAAGTATCCCTTAGGACATGTGAGGTATAGTGAAGTGAATGGAGAATAATTGGGGAGGTCAGTAATAATATGAAAAACTGCCTGAGAGTCATCACTTTTGGAGCGGGACTGCTGTTTTCAGCCTGTACGACGGCCAATGCCGATACGGATTTGGAGTGGACACATAATAACAACCAGGGTGAAGCTAAAAACCATGTTGCAGAGGAAATCAACAACTTGGATCATACACCGCAGGAAGCGGTGGATAAGATCAATTCGCTGTATGAAGGCACCGTGGTGGAAGTGGAACTCGACGGAGATGACGGCGTTTATTATTATGAAATAGAAATAGTGAACGGCGACATAAGGTACGACAGTAAAGTGGGTGCTGACAATTTGGAAGTGCTCAAACTGGAAAAAGGTGATGCGGACAGTGATGATCCGCTGAACAGTGTTAAAAGAATCACGCCGGAAGCGGCACTGGACATTGCAGATGACGAAGTGGACGGGGAAATCACCGGCTGGGAACTTGAGGACGATGAATATGAAATACTTATCGAAGCGGACGATGAATTGATTAAAATCGAAATCGATGCTTTAACGGCAGACATTTTGGATAAGACAGTTCAAAAGGATGAGAAAAAGAAAGATAAAATCGACGGTTCCGGCAGCAAAGGTGAAAAAGAATCGGATGATAAGAAGGCCCGGAATAAAAAACCTGAAGAGCAGTTGAAGAATAAAGACAGCAAATCAGAAAAGACCGGTCAGCAGGACGCCAAAGACGCTGAAGAGAAAGAAAAGTCAGAACCGGCCGGCAACAAAGATGGTGCAGAGAAGCAGGAGAAGACTGAACAGAAGGAGACAAAGGAGACTGTCGAGAAAGAGGTGGCTGAACCTGAAGAAGAGAGCGCCGGTCAGTCTGCAGATCAGACACAGAAGTCAGACGAAACTGCGGAGACTTCCGATTATCAAAATGGAATATTGACAGCGGAAGCTGCAATCAATATAGCACTGAACCAAGTCGGAGGCATCGTCATCGAATGGGAATATGATGAGGAAGACCTGGAATATGAAATTGAATTGAACTCAAACGGCCAGGAAGTTGAAATGGAAATCAGTGCATTGAACGGGGCAGTATTGGATATTGATCATGACGACTGAATTATACAAAGACCGGCAGATTATATAAGAGATTGCCGGTTTTTTAAATTAACTTTAAGCTTCCCGACATGGCGTAAAAACGATGCCGGATGCCTGCTGTGAGCAACTGTAATTTACTATAAAACTGTGTAGTGGTAGCATGATAATTAACAGAATACTATTGGAGATGCTGCTAATGGGTTTTATAGAAAAGGGGACGCCGGCATTCAACAAGGTGTCGATCGCTTTTTTTGCCGCCGGTTTTAATACTTTTGCAATTTTGTACACTGCACAGCCGCTCATGCCTGAATTCAGTGAATCATTTAACGTCACGCCTGCAACTTCGAGTCTTTCCCTGACATTGACGACGCTTGCTTTAGCCGTCAGCATGATTATTTTCGGCTCGATTTCAGAAGCGGTCGGCCGTAAGCAAATAATGGTGGGGTCCATGTTTGCGGCATCATTGCTTTGTGTACTCACGCCGTTAAGCGGCGAAAGTTCCACGATGCTGCTCATTTTAAGAACACTGCAGGGCGTCGTCCTCGCCGGAGTGCCTTCCATCGCCATGGCATATATCAATGAGGAAATCCATCCGCGCAGTATGCCGCTTATGATGGGACTCTATATCAGCGGAAACTCACTCGGTGCTGTGTTCGGACGCGTATTCTCAGGTTTGATGGGGGATGTGTTCAATTGGCAGATCGCTTTTTTAAGCATCGGTCTGATCAGCGTCATCGCAACAATCATCTTTTGGAAATTGCTGAATCCATCACAAAATTTCAGGGCACAAAAATTGTCTGCAGGGTCTCTGCTCGGGACACTCATCGGTCACATGAAAAATCCTGTGCTGGTCAGTTTGTTCGGCGTCGGGTTTTTATTGATGGGAATGAATATTGCCCTGTTCAGCTATGTGACGTTTGTGCTGCTCGGTGATCCTTTCAGCATCAACCAGTCGATTGTCAGCTGGGTTTTCCTCATCTTGCTGATCGGCACAGTGAGCTCGACCGTAAATGGCAGTCTGGTCGCCCGTCTCGGACAGGAGAAGGTGCTTTACCTGGGGTTGTCGATACTTACGGCCGGTATATTGATATTATTCATACCAAGCGTATTTACAATCATATTGGGGCTCTCGCTGTTCACGTACGGTTTTTTTGCAAGTCATTCTGTAGTGAGCGGGCTTGTCGGCAGGAATGCTGAGGAAAATAAAGCCCAGGCCTCTTCGTTATATTTGTTCTTCTATTATGTCGGTGCCTCGCTCCTCGGGACATTTGCGGGGTTGTTCTGGGCGAGCCATTACTGGCCCGGGGTCGTCTTTGTAAATCTTGTGGCGGCGGTGCTCTGTTTCGTGCTGGTTACACTTGCGATAAGACTTAAAAGTAAGCAGATATCATCCGAATTAAAATGATATTTTCATTTTTTAATCATTCTTTAATTTTACTTTAAATGGCCTTTAGTTTTGGCTGGTTATTATATAAGTAAGATAACAAGGAGGAGTTAGAAAATGAAACTAAATAAATATACTTTAATGGCGGGTACTCTGGCTTCAGCGTTGGTGCTTGGCGCATGTTCAACGGCAAGTGCGGATGAAAAGCTGGAATGGTCGGATGAGGATAACACAGGTGTTGCGAATGTCCAGACTGAAGAAACAAATGAGTTCAAATATTCCGTTCAGGAAGCGGTTGACACAGCAAGCGAACGTTTTGAAGGTGTTGCGAAAGAAGTGGAACTCGATGAAGATGACGGCGTTTATTATTATGATATTGAAATGGAAGACGGCGAAGATGAGTATGAAGTGAAAATCAACGCTGATGATCTGAGTATCTCAGAAGAAGAAATTGACCGTGAAGATGACGACAGGGAAGAGACGAAAGAGAACCAGTCAGAAAACACGACAGAAACTGACGCAGACTTCATCGGCATGGATAAAGCAGTACAAATCGCGAAAGACGAAGTCGGCGGCGGAGAAGTCACTGATAAGGAATTCGACAGAGAAGACAATGACTACGAAATTGAACTGGTGCATAACGGTTCTGAATACGATGTTGAAATCAACGCAACTACAGGTGAAATAAAAGACTTCGATCAGGATGATGAGTCAGACGAGGAAGTGAGCTCAAATGATTCTGATGAGCAGGCAGCATCAGCTGCTGACGCGGACGCCATCGGTATGGACAAAGCAGTGGAAACTGCTAAAGATAAAGTCGGCGGCGGAGAGGTCACTGGCAAAGAATTCGACAGAGATGACAACGATTATGAAATTGAACTGGCTTATGACGGCTCTGAATATGATGTCGAAATCAATGCAACGACAGGTGAAGTGACAGATGTCGACCAGGAGAATACATCCGGCGGCGAGTATACGAACAACGTCGAATTCGATGGAGATTACATGTCATCCGAGGAAGCGCTGAACATTGCTCTTGAGGCTGTCGGCGGCGGTACCGTGGATGAATGGGATCTGGATAAAGAAGATAAAGAATTTGATGTGGAAATTGATTACAACGGTTCAGAATACGAAGTTGAAATTCATGCGACAACCGGAAAAGTGATCAAAGTGGAGCAGGATGACTAATAGAAACAGATGACAAAAGTCCCGGCAAATTGCCGGGACTTAATTTTATGCTTCTGCAGTTTTATGTTCTTCTGGATAATGTTTCGCAAGATAAGCATCACGTTCTTTGTCTGAAATTTTAGTGATACCAAATCCTGTTGCAGCCAAGATGATTGCCACTACAGGCACTGTGAAGTTAAGAATCGCAAACGGCGCATACTCCCAAGCTGCAACGCCGAGTGTACCGTATATGAACACTCCGCATGTGTTCCATGGTATGAACACTGAAGTTAATGTTCCGCCGTCTTCAAGGGAACGTGATAAGTTTTTAGAATGCAGGTTATGTTCTATAAAAGTTCGTAAGTACATTCTTGAAGGCACAACTATTGAAATATACTGTTCTGAACATGTCACGTTTGTCGCGAAACAAGACGCGATTGTTGCAGTAATGATACCAAAAGTACCTTTAGCCACTTTTAGAATCTGCTGCATGATTGCTTTGAGCATGCCCGTATATTCAAGCACCCCGGCAAAAGTCATGGCGACAATAGTCAGTGAAACTGTGTACATCATATCCATCAGTCCGCCGCGGTTGAACAGCGTGTCGACCATTTCGTTATTGGATTCCAATACATAGCCATTCATCAAAATTGATGCAGCGTCGGCAAATGCATCTCCCTGGATAAAGATATTACATATAAACCCGAGTACAACCCCAATAACCAGAGCAGGCACGGCTTGAACTTTAAAAATAATACATACTATAACTAATGCAGGAACTAATAAAAGCCATGGGCTGATTACGAAGTTCTCATTCATGCTTGTCATCATTGCCTGAATATCTTCAGGTGAAGCAGTGCCGGTGCCGATGACATTTATTCCTATGATGAAGAAGACAATCAGTGAAACAATCAGGCCGGGGACTGTCGTGTACAGCATATGTCTGATATGTACGAATAGATCAGTGTTCGTCAGACCGGATGCCAGGTTGGTCGTATCAGACAGCGGCGACATTTTATCTCCAAAATAAGCGCCGGAAATGACAGCGCCGGCAATCATTGCCGGATTGATGCCCATACTCATTCCGATCCCCATTCCAGCAACACCGATGGTTGCCATCGTGGACCATGAGCTTCCGATCGCAAGTGAAACAATCGCACAGATTATAAGTATTGTCACCAGGAAATATTGCGGACTGATGATCATGAGGCCGTAATAGATCATCGTAGCGACAACGCCGCCGCCGATCCACGAACCGATGATCAGACCGACGAGCATAATGATGACTACAGCAGGCAATGCAAGACGTATCCCCTTATACATCATTTCCTCCAAGTCATCCCATTTGAAACCGACTGTTATCGCAACAATCATTCCGGTTGCGGTGCCGATGATCAACGGCAGGTGCGGGTCGGTTTCAAGGACCACTATTGCATAGAGCATTGATATGACCATAACAATGAGTGGAATCACTGCCAGAAAAAAGTTAAATTCTTTTTTTGTTTTGTGTTCAAATAATTCATCATTTGACATGTAAAATCCCCCTTTTCTATTCAATTATACATAGCGAGAGCGCTTGCACAAGCTAAAACGAGTATAAAAATACACCGGTGTATAAATGAACCGGTGTATTTTGGACCGTTTTTTAACTGTCTATTTTAATTTTTTCATTATAGTGAAGATACCTATAATGAGAATATAACATAATAATGAATATCAATTAGGATGAATTATTTTTCTTACGAATTACTTGAATTAACCCTAATAAAAAGATACCAATTAAGCTGAGTATACCTCCTAATTTCAAGTACGGACTTTGATATGAAAATACGATTTCAGAATTTCCTGAATCTAAAGGGACACCGATAAATCCGATATTGGCTTGAACTGTATCTCTTTCTTCTCCATTCACCGTTACATTCCATCCTTTTTCATATGGAATTGTTGTAACTAAGACCCCTGGTTCTTCTCTTTGAACAGTCCCTTCAATACGTTCATTTTCAAAAACTTTAATATTTAATTCATTTTCCCGTTTTTCTTCAGCAATTTGCCGATCAACTTTTTTATCTGCAGGCAATGCATACATCGTAATGTCATTGATATTATATCTTCCAGTGTCCTCAAATTGAATAGACATCTCATCGGTTCCCGAATCAGTATGTCCAAGGTTAACAAACATATTTTCCCTGTGAAAATATGTACTGAATGAATATTTATCAGATTGACGTAAAGACTTTTCACGGTCTTCATATGAAAAACGAATATCATAACTTGTATCATCAGCCATATAAAAAGGGACGTCGGCAGTTTCATACTCTAACCCTTGCAGATAAATAAATATATCGTGACCTGCAAGTTCATCTGCGTTTTCAAGGTTAATTTTTAAACGTGCTTCATTCTCTGTAACCTCTATTAGATTTTTATCTAGTGTTGAAAGACCGGGGTCGGTATACTCGATTTGGTATTCAACTTCTTTGATGTGTTCATTTGTTGCTTTCTCAATTTCTCTTCCTTCAACATTTTGATTGTTTTCTAATACAACACCTTGTGTCAGAAAAGTTTCTTTTTCAAGCGGATTTAACTTCGAAAAGTTTTCTCTTGTGATGATTCTATCTTCAACATATGCAAATGGGAAAGCAGCTTCTGTTTTTGCAAGAATAAAAGCTGGATTATCATTTGACCGGTGCACAATTTCGTAGCCATATGGAAGATATGATGCGTTGTCTTCCTCCGTCAGGATATATTCAATGTTAAAAAAATGATTCGCTATTCGACGGTTATCCATACCATTTCGAAGCGGTTGAATGATTTGGTAGGAGGAGAGCTCCATCTCCTCAGCAAATTCAGCTAGAGAACCATTGGTGATGGAGAGATAAGAACTTAAACCCTTTAAATCATGATAGATAAATTGATTACGCACATGATTGTCCTGTGATGTGACGCCTACCCGATACAAATCATCTTCAGGCAGAAGGTTTTGAACACCGCCGAATAAATTCTCATAACGATCTGCTGAAGTGTTTAATTCAACCATTCTGGATATTGAATTATTGCCATATGGGTAATAAAAATTCGTTGCGTTAGTCATCAAATTTAATATAACTAATCCCACTATAATGACAGAAATTTTATTTGCTCTTTTTTTCTTTACTTTCTCATACATCAATATGAACCAGATGAACCATCCTGAAATCACTGGGAAAGCATAATACAAGTACATGTTTTCCGCAATTGCTGCCTTTCCATAAATAAAAGTGAAACCTATCAAAATATATCCAACGATTCGCAAATCTTTTACTTGCAACTTATCCCGTTCTTCCAAAAGTTGACCGCTTGCAAAAGCGATAAACAGAGGGATGGCAAAACTAAAACGATTATACGGTCCAGCCATGCCATTCATAAATGATCCAAAGAAAGGAAACAATAGAAAAACACCTAAAATCAGAAGCATCAGGCTTGAAAATTTTTTGTTCTTTTTAGTTTTGAATAAAAAGATAACAGTAAATAAAGTGAAAATAGAAAATCCACCGGCAGTCCATAAGTATATGTCAGGGACAAAGAGATTATGTATTAACGATAAATAGTAACTGCCATGATAAAGAAAGAGATCAACTGCTGTTCCATCTGTACTTCTGGATGCATTTAAAAAGCCATCAACCATTGGCAAAAAGAGTACTGCTCCCATCAACACACCAACAGTGTAATGTAACGAACAACGGCCAAAAGAATACCCTAATTGTTTCAAGTCTTTGAATCTATAAAGCATTCCGTAACGTATAATTCCATATATAAAGACTAATATGGTCAGCTTGTAAAAAAAATAAAAATTAACGATTGCACTGACTGCTACCATTATACTGAACAGTAAGCCTGATTCTCTTCTCAATATTTTTTCTACTCCCAGACAAAGCAGAGGGTACCAAATTAACGGCAAGATAAAAAAGGGGTGCCGACCTGTATTATAAATCACAAAAAAACTGAATGTATACATCAACGCACCCAGTAAAGCAGCACCATGTGAAACTTTAAATTTCTTCGCAAAAATGAGATAACTGAGTCCAACACACCACATTCTCACAAACATTATTAAATGAAAGGAAAATTCACTTAAACTTTCCGGGAAAAACACTCCCAGATAAACGAACGGGTCTCCTATTACATAATAGCCGTACGAAGTAATCGTATCCGCGCCTGCTCCAATTGACCAATCCCATTCTGGGAAACCTTCTCCTCTCAGCACACCTTGCAAAATTTTCACATATTCATGAAATAACAGAAAATGTTGTGTGAAACCATCGCTTTCCCATATAAAAGATCCGCCCGATATGAAATACCAACTATAAATAACAATACACATAATAAAGAAGAATAGTGTGTAATAGCCAAATGTTATTTTTGAAACAGGTTTATTTAATAATTGCTTATCAAAAGAGATTGTATACCCTCCTTTTCATCTGAAAATATATAACTTACTAAATATATAATTTAAAACAACAATTATAAATTGTGTGAGAATTTTAGAGAGATTGGTTTCTAAATTCATGAAATCAACGAGCATCCACATGCTTAACATATCAAATAAACCTGAAACCGACCTTAAACCTACAAACAAATAAAACTCTTTAAAAGCAAGTTTGAATGACTGGGATTTGGCTTTGAAAACATATTTTTTATTTGTAAAAAAAGCAAATAGAATAGCAGCAATAATTGAAATGGCATTTGCTATAATATAAGAAAAATTCAATACAGTATCAAAAAGAAAGAAGACAGCTATATTAACAACTGTCGTCAAAACACCAAAGAGGATATATTTAAATATTTCTTGATCCTTTATAAATATTTTTTTAAACCAATTCATGAAAACTAGTCCTTTAAATTTATCGTTTCGGCAGACTTTTCTCTGACAAAATAAGGGGGCCTGCCTTTCGTTTCAACAAAAACTCTTCCTAAATATTCTCCAATAATCCCCAAAGAAATTAATTGAAGTCCCCCTAGAAACAGAACGGAAGCAATCAATGTCGGGTAGCCGGCCACATCTGATCCGAAAATAATTGTTTTAACTATTTCATATGTTAAAGTAAAAAATGCTAAAAATGATATGATAAACCCGATATAAGACCACACCCTCAGTGGAACGGTGCTGTAAGACGTAATCCCATTAATCGCTAACTTAAACAGCTGTAGCCAACTCCACTTAGCAACACCCGCTGCACGGCCATCCGCAATGTAACTCAATTCTTTTTTCTTAAAACCAATCCACCCATACATGCCTTTTGTATAGCGTTCCGATTCTCTTAACTCTTGTAATGCTTCAATACATTTTTTATCAAGCAATCGAAAATCACCTGCAAAAGGATATACATTTTCACTCGACATTCTTTGCAGCAATGTATAATATAATTTTGAGGTCCATTTTTTCAGGCGCCCTTCGCCTTCTCTTTTTTCACGAACAGCATAAACATCTTCATATCCTCTTTCCCAGCATTCTATCATTTCACTAATAAGTTCGGGCGGTTGTTGTAAATCAGCGTCAATAATAACCACTGCGTCTCCTCTTGAATAATCAAAACCCGCAAGCATTGCAATTTCCTTGCCAAAGTTTCTGGACAAATCTACATATCGTATATATTGATTAGTGACATTATATTTCTTCAAAATTTGAAGTGTATGATCTTCGCTTCCATCATTAACAAATAAAAACTCAAAATTGTAACGTGTATTTGCATCTTTAACATTTTCTAAACGATTGATCAGTTGATCTAAAACTTCTTCTTCGTTATAAGCAGGAATCAAAATCGTAATCAATTTTTTACCTTGTCCTACTTTAACCACAGCCATCCCCCCGATTTTCACTTTTTGTTGTACGTTTATTAGAATACAGGCGCAGACTCCTGTCAAGAAAATATACTTTCATATTTCATATAAATTCACTGGCATTGGATAAAATTATTTTAAAAATATCAATAGATATCCGATAAATTATCCGGTAATTTTGACACGCTGCCGCCGACTCAGGGTTAAAAGGCATAAAAAACCCTTATCATAGGGTTGAATCATCCAGTCCAACTCACAATCATTAAGAAGGTATCATATGAACATGGATGAAGTTAGACTAGAAAATGGGAAGATATCAATTTACGGAGGGTGTCCATAATGTCCAGGGACAGAAATTATGATAAACACATTAATGCAGAGGCAGTGAATTGAGTGATTGATTCTGGAAATCCTTTTTTAGTATCGTGTTCGAACAGTTCGTTATTTGGATCAGACATATCAAAACCTCCCTTTATTTTCAATTACACATAGAGGGAGGCTTGCACAAGTAAAAGTGAGTATAATTATATACCGGTGTATAAAGGCGCCGGTATATAATTGATGAGATTTTACTCGTCCACTTTAATTTTTTCGTATATTTGAAACCATTCAGGAAAGACGCGTTTAAACGGCACCGGTTTGAATTCGCCATCCACTTTTTTCACCACGACATGTGTTGTCGTGCCGTAAGTGCACAGTTCACCATTGCCGTTAACGATTTCGACGCCGTAATCTGTTCTCATTCCTGTGTTCTTTTTAACCCACGTTCTGACGAAGGCGCGGTCGCCGTATTTCAACGCCTTTACATAAGTGATATCCAGATTATAAACCGGTGCATAATATCCTTCACGTTCCATTGCGAGATAATCATAACCGATATCAGTGATCAGTTGCATCCGGCCCATCTCAAACCATTTCGGATAATTTCCATGGTAAATAACGCCCATCATATCTGTATCTGCGTACATCACCTGAACTTCTATTTCCGAAGTATAACCTTGCTCCATATGAAAAACGTCCTTTCCTATCATCTGATTTATCCTTCATTATATCATCCGTCCTATTTTTCGTAACTGGCATATTTAGTAAATTAATTCCTATACAGTTGAATTACTGCTGCAGAAATAGAAAAACTGTAATATTAAGTGAGAAAAAATCAAAACCGTACTTTTCTGGCATATATATAGTGAGAGGAACTTTATTTAAAGGAGGAAAGGTATGATTTTAACAGAGAGAAGAGTACCGTTCGAATTGATGTATATGCGTGCCTTCAGCAGAAGAGCTGAAATGGATTCAAAAGATGTAAGGTTGTTATCCGTGTTGGAAGGCGGGTACGAAGGTGAGCTGCATTATGACACAGTGCTGGAGGCAGCAGGCCATGAAGCCCTGATTGTTTTTCGGGACATTTATGTAAAAGCAGGTGATGCTGTTGCCCAGTTTGACTCGATTATCATTGACGGCAATTCCGTAACGGTCAATGAAATAAAAAACTACAGCGGCTTTTATTCTTATATGGACGGGCAGTGGTTCAGCGGGAAGTTTGAAGTGACAGAAGATGCCATCAGCCAGTTGAAGCGGGCGATGGGAAAAATTAAAAAGATAAGGTATGAAGCCAGGATGAATTTTGATGTACGGGGGAAGATCATATTTCCGAATCTTGATCTGCAGTTTGACTGTGATGATGAACGGGCGAGAGCGATGGTTGTAATGAGAAATCAGCTTAAGGAATATTTGAAAAGTTTCCGGGCCGGCGGAATTTCAGAACAGTCGAAGGAAATTGCCCGGGTAATATATAAGAAAATCATCGGCAATCCATATTTTGATAAGAGGGCAGATATTGATGGCCTGAGGCGCGGGCTGTACTGCAGTTCATGCGCCAGCTTCGACCTGGATGTTCAAAAATATTATGCATATTGCAGGAAATGTAAGTGCCGTGAATCAAAAGAAAGCCATATCATCCGTGGCCTCAGTGATTTCCAGGCACTATTCCGTCATGACAAAATGACCAGACAGAAACTGCAAATGCTGCTGGGAGAGCAGGTGAGCAAAAGAACGCTTATAAGAATGATGAATAAATATTGTGAGAAAATCTCCAACAGCTCTAAAACCTATTATAAATTTAAGTATTATGATTACGATGATGCAGTTAAAAATGGACCTAAAGCATCACGTTATCATCGAAATACTTCTATATGAGTCATCCCGTGCCATGGCTCTGAAACGACGGCACAAGATGTGTTCTGCCGTGCCATGGCTCTGAAACGACGGCACGGGATGTGGTCTGGTGTGCCATGGCTCTGAAACGACGGCACGGGATGTGCTCTGCCGTGCCATGGCTCTGAAACGACGGCACGAGATGTGGTCTGGCGTGCCATGGCTCTGAAACGACGGCACGAAATGTGGTCTGCCGTGCCATGGCTCTGAAACGACGGCACAACCGCCTCATAAATCATTGCATAACAACATCTCCACCTGCCAACCTCAATGAATAATCAGAATTAACAGATAATAGACAAAAATCAGTAGTGTATCATTACAATTTGTGATACATTTATATTAAGTGATTGTAAAGGGGACGTTAGATGCAACAAAGGGGGCCAAATTATGGGGATTCAAGAATTTTACAGACAATTCATAACAGAAGATGCTTTGCAGGAGCTGAGCAAGACGCGGAAGAGGGCATATCAATCGATTGATGAGTTTGTGGTTTACCGGTACCGGGAAATTACGAATCCATATCATATCAGCTGGGTGGCAGAGCAGTTGAGTGCACAGGAGCTTAAACTCATAAATACCTTAAAGTCTTCTAAAGCGAAGGATGGATATTATACAATTGAGCTGTCGGATGACGAGTATCCATTTTTAATTGAACAATATCTCTTAGTACCTTTCAATGACAGCCAGGGCGCAGTGCATGAAGAGACGCTTCGCAGTCTGATTGAAGAGCTCAACAAAAATGATAAAGATATGATCTGGCTGAATAATCTCAGCCCGCTTAAGAAAACCATCCTGATGTCATATTCTGAAATGCATCTGGAAGAGTTGTTGATGGGGATAACAATCACTCAGCTGAAAGAAATTTCGAAAGCGCTTTCACACTCGCCTGCATCTCTTCAAAAAGAAGTGTATGTCAATGATTTGAAGAGTCTGCTGACTGATAAGGCGAAAATCAGAGAAATTCTGCTGTCCTTATCTGATGAAGCATTTGAAGTCATAAGAAAACATGCAGAAAATGATTATCCTTTTTACAATAATATTCAGGATTATCAGGAGCTCGTCAGCTACGGCCTGATTATCGTCATGGAAAATGATTATGGGATATCCCATCCTGAAGTATTGAAAACAATCAGGAAAACCAATTTAAAAAAAGTGGAAAATCAGCGTTATAAAAATAATATTTTGAGAAATAAAGAAAACCAGTCCTCTTATAATGCGTATAAGATCCGGATTTCTTTAGTCGGCGGCAATGATATTATTTTCCGGGAAATGATTATTCCGACCCGGCTGAATTTCTACGAGATGCACTTGATCATTCAAATCGCTTTTGGCTGGAGCAAAAAGTTTTATGCTGAATTTTTAAATGATAATTACGTTATCCGTGTGTATTCTGAAGATAGGACGGGAGAGCCGAAAAAGAAGCGGGTCCTACTTTCCAGCTACACCCAGGTGGATGCTTTTTTATCAGAATTAGGCACTGTCAGTTACGTTTACAATTACAAAGCAAAGTGGCATCACAAAGTGGAGCTGGTGGAGTTTATTTCAAAGGATGAAGATGTTTATCCCGAAATCGTGGATTATGGTGGTCCAAGTCCGATTGAGCAGTCGGAAGGCATCGAGGAATTTGACAGACTTCACATGATTTTACAGGATAAGGACAATCCAAAATATAAAGAAACCGCAGAGTTTGCAAGGTTGTCGAATTATAAAATAAGGTATCCTAAAAGTGCCATCAACCGGCATCTTAAACGGTTATTTTCGAGGCAGCATGCACTCACGGAATTTAATGATGAAGATCCAAAATTAGTGGATAAATAAGACGAAGGTCTCTTCGTCTTTTTTTGTCTGTATATTATAATTGGAGTGAAGAAGGTGATTGAAAATGAAAAAATTTTCAATATTCATCGCATTATTTCTCACTCCATTTATTTTAAATGTTGTAATCAGCCCGGTTACGCCCGAGCTGCTTGAAGACCCAAGTCCAAGGCAGGAACTGCCGGGGTCGAATAAAGGTCTCGAAATGATTGTCACAAACCCGGTACAGGAACGCTCGGGATTAACAATTGAATTGAGCATTGAAAACGCCGGTGATTCCATGTTCGGTTACGGAGAATTTTTCTATGTTGAGAAAAAGGTGGACGGAAAGTGGTATATGCTTGCTTTGGATGATGCAGTCTTCAATGATTTTTCAGCCTTTGACAACTATGGCAAAGTGATATCTCCTGATGAAACCAAAGTGATTAAAATCGATCCGACGGACTATTCTTTAAATCCGGACCCGGGGGCATACCGTATTGTAAAAGCTTTCAGGTTTCATAATGATGAGAAAGTATTCTGGTTAACAGATGAATTTAAAGTTGTATAATGAATATGAAAGATATTCATTGGGGGTCGTTTGCCATGGAATTGGGAAAACTGAAATATTTATTTGTGGGTAAAGCAAAGACATATGGAGATAATAATGCGCAAAAAAAGATGGATCAGGAATGGACGACTGCAATTTATCGTGGAAAAACGGACGAAAGTGTATATTTGACAAAGACAGGCTTTCAAAATGATGAAGTCGGGGACAAACGTAATCATGGCGGACCAGAAAAAGCAGTGTTCTGCTATAATATCGACCATTATGAAGAATGGACTAACGAACTTGGACAAGGCATGGAGGCAGGCGCTTTTGGTGAAAACCTGGCTGTAGTCGGTCTTGATGAATCAAATGTCTGCATCGGTGATATTTTTCAATTGGGAAAAACAGAAATACAAGTATCCCAGCCCCGCAGACCTTGCTGGCGGCCTGCAAGAAAACACCGCATCATCGATTTAGCCTTAAAGATTGAAAGCTCGGGAAGAACGGGCTGGTACTTCAGGGTAGTTAAAGAAGGCGAAGTGCGGGCAGGGGACGGTTTCCGTCTGTTGGAAAGGCCGCATCCCGAATGGACGATAGATGCGTGTAACGAAGTGATGTACAACCAGGAAGAAAATTATGGGCTCACTGCAAGCTTAAGGGATGTCGAACTTTTAGCTGAAAGCTGGCAGAAATCTTTGCAGAAACGCTTGGATGGTATACCAGAGAATATAGAACCGAGAGTTTTCGGTCCAAACAAATAAGGCGCCGGCAATTTGCCGCCGCCTTATTTATTCTTCGATACTCTTTAAAAATTCGATTGTTTCTTTACTTTTCATCCGCTGATCCTGACGTTTCTGGATACGGTCCTCCGCCGTTTTGAACAGCCATTCCTCGTGCTGGTTTGTCGGATAGACTTTTGGAACTTCAACTTTCTTACCGGATTCGTCCACAGCAACAAATGTCAGGAAACTGAGCACTGCCAGGTCACTTTTATGTGTGTAAGGATTGTCCACTTTAATCTGTACACATACTTCGAGCGAAGAAGAGCCGACATGCGAAATATATGCTTCATAAGTCACGATTTCACCGGCACGTATCGGCTTTAAAAAGTTGACAGAGTCGATGGAAGCAGTCACACAGTCTGTTTCAGCATGTTTCATCGCAGCAATCGCAGCAATTTCGTCAATGTTCGCCAATATTTTTCCGCCAAACATGGTGTTCAAATGATTGGTATGCTCAGGAAAAACCTGTGTCGATTTAATGGATTTGGAAAAGCTCATCGGTTTTTTATAGACAGTCATTTTAGCTACCCCTAAGTTGTTAAATTTTATATAACTACAATCTTATCACAAAAATTTGTACCGTGGCACCGCTTAATATGTGAATTAAGTAACATATTAATTGAACTTATTATTACAGAGGTATACAATTAAATTATCAGTAAATGGAGGGATAGTCATGTCAATTACAGAGAAGCTGTTCAGCAGACTGGAAGAAAAAGAAGACCGGATGATCGAAATAAGACGTTATCTTCATGAAAATCCGGAGCTGTCGTTCAAGGAAGAAAAAACAGCTCAGTATATTGCAGATTTCTATAAAGATAGAGATGTAAAGGTGACAACAGGTATCGAAGGAGAGAACGGTATCGTCGTTGAGATAAATGGTAAGAACCCGGGCAGAACAATCGGTCTCCGGGCAGACTTTGATGCGCTGCCGATTACAGAGGAAACGGATGTGCCATTCAAATCTAAAAATGACGGCGTGATGCATGCTTGCGGTCACGACGGACATACAGCATACCTGCTGACACTCGGTGAATCATTGATTGAACTTAAAGACGAGTGGAACGGTACAATCAAACTGATTCATCAGCATGCTGAAGAAGTGCCGCCGGGCGGTGCGAAAAGCATTGTCGCTTCCGGAATACTGGATGACCTGGATGAAGTTTACGGCATCCATTTATTCCCGATGTATGAAACGGGTGAAGTTGGGTTGGTCAAAGGCAATGCGATGGCCGGCCGGTCAAATTTCAACCTGCATATTCAGGGAAGCGGCGGCCATGGTGCGATGCCGGAAACGACGATAGACCCTATTGTTGCAGGATCGCATTTCGTTACGCAGGTGCAGTCGATTGTCTCAAGAAGAATGAACCCGAAACATACGACCGTCGTATCGGTGACAGCTTTTGAAGCGCCGGGCGGACAAAATGTCATTCAGGACAAAGTGACATTGCGCGGGACGGTCCGTTATATGGAAGAGGAAAATAAAGTACCCATCCATGATGAAATGGTGAAAATTTTAAATGGACTGGAAACAGCATTCGGTGTGACGTGTGATCTGGATTATATTTATGACTCTCCGGTATTATACAATGACCCGGACAAAACGCAGAAAGTTGAAGAAATATTATCCGAAAGTGAAGGCGGCTATATTACAAATATCGCTCATCATGACCCTTCAAGCGGCTCGGAGGATTTCTCATATTATTTACAGAAAACACCGGGTACCTTCATCAATGTCGGTGCGAAACCCGAAAGCGTGGAAAATGCTTATATTAACCATCACCCGAAATTTGATATTAATGAAAAGTCATTATTGATCAGTGCAAAAGTACTGGGAGAAGTCGTACTTTCCAGACTTCAAAGTGAATAACAGTTGATATTCAATCAATCAAAATTTTACTGACAGTGAAATTTTGATTGATTTTTTATTTATTATCACATATAATTCAGTTAACGGAATATTTAGACATGAATATTTCACATAAAATAATGGGGAGTGGGATTGGATGTCATCAATTGAATTGAAACCAAAAGTTAAGGAATTTTTAGAAGGGGACAAAGGCCTATATATTGATGGGGAGTATGTGCCTTCTGAAAGCGGCAAGACGTTTGAAGTGAAGAACCCATCGACGGAAGAGGTTATTGCGAAAGTCAGTGAAGCATCAGAAAAAGATGTCGATAAAGCAGTCGCAGCAGCAAAAGAGGCTTTCGATAATGGAGAGTGGACGAAGATGGATGCCGCGACGCGTGCCCGTCTGATTTACAAATTTGCAGAATTGCTGGAAGAGAACCGTGAAGAACTGGCCCAGCTTGAAGCACTGGATAACGGTAAAAAGTATCAGCAGGCACTCGAAGACGATGTCGATGGTACAGTAGAGCATTTCAGATATTATGCAGGGTGGGCAACAAAGATTTTCGGCAAGACAACAAACATAGATCCGAATTACGTCACTTACACTGTGCATGAGCCGATGGGTGTTGTGGCTCAAATCGTTCCGTGGAACTATCCGCTTCTTATGGCGGCCTGGAAAATGGGGGCAGCGCTTGCGGCAGGCTGTACAATCGTACTGAAGCCAGCGGAAGATACGCCGCTATCAATACTGTATACTGCCAAACTGTTCAAAGAAGCAGGTTTTCCTGACGGCGTGGTCAACTTTGTGCCGGGCTTTGGTGATAAAGCGGGTCATGCACTTGTCACTCATAAAGACGTCGCGAAAATTGCTTTCACCGGTTCAACAAATACAGGCCGCAACATTATGAAAGAAGCTGCTGAAGATATCAAATCAATCACTTTGGAGCTCGGCGGAAAATCACCGGCTGTCGTATTGAAAGATGCGGATCTTGATGCAGGACTAGAAGGCATTTTAGATGGAACAATGTATAACTCAGGCCAGAACTGCAGTGCGACGACAAGGGTTTACGTCCAGAGAAACATCTATGATGAAGTGGTTGATGCACTGAAGAAGAAAGCCGAGGAAATCACTGTTGGTGACGGTTTGGATGAAAAAACGGATATCGGACCATTAGTATCCAGGAAACAGCTGGACACCGTCCTCGGCTATATCGAGAAAGGCAAAGAAGAAGGTGCGAAACTGATTACAGGCGGAAAGCGTATCGGCGACAAAGGATTTTTCGTTGAGCCGACAATCTTCACCGATGTTACGGATGATATGACGATTGCAAGAGAAGAGATTTTCGGTCCGGTAATGTCCGTTCTGCCGTTTGACGATATTGAAGAAGTGATCGGGAGAGCGAATGACAGCAACTACGGTCTTGCTGCCAGTGTGTGGACTGAGAATATTAAAGACGGTCATTATATCGCATCTAAACTTGAAGCGGGCACGGTATGGATCAACGACTTCGGTCTTGAACTCGAAACAATGCCGTTCGGCGGATATAAACAATCCGGCATCGGTCGCGATATGGGGGGAGACTACGGTATTGCAAACTATATCGAAGTGAAGAGTGTGTTCGTTAACATGGACAGATCATAAGAGAGCGGGTAATGATATGAGCGGGATGCTGGGTGAAGAATTAAAAAAATTACGTAAAGATAAAAAAATGACATTGAAAGAGCTGAGTGAAAAAAGCGGCTTATCCATCAGTTTCATTTCACAGATTGAACGTGATTTGAAAACATTGACGTTCACTTCGTTGAAAAAGATTTCTGAAGCACTGGATGTGAATGTGAACTTCTTCTTTGATGATAATGAGACTGCCCCGGTCGATGCGTCTTCACTGAATGGCAATTTTTCGTATAAAGATCTATCCGGGGATATTGAAAATCCAATATTCGCCCCGGCAGTTGTAGAACTAAAAGCAGGGGAGACGCAGCACTCACCGTATACTCACAGAGGACAGGAATTCATCTATGTTCTTTCCGGTTCATTGGAGGTCATCATAAGCGGTGAACAAAAAACATTTGTAACCGGCGAGTCCATTCATATTGACTCAAAAGTGGAACATGAATGGTATAATGATACTGAAGAACCGACAAAAATACTGCTCGTATCATCCAACTCTGTTTAAAATGAGATGAAACATTCAGACCGATGACATTTAATTGTGTCTTCGGTCTTTTTGCTGAAATAATATTTATCCCGTCATGGCACAAAATGAAATCAGGGAATCCATTAAAAAAACCGCACTGCATATGCAGTGCGGTTTATTTTGCGAGCCAGTACAGCTGAAGCTTGTCCCGGCCCTGGTCAAGGTCTTTATGGAATTTTACTGTGGCATTTTCACGTTCTTCTTTGATGTGCTTCAAAGTATTTTTGATGTCTTTTTCATTTCCAAGCAGATGATGTGCAGCCATTTCGCCCTGGAGTATGGCAACTTTGGCATTTTCAATGCCGGTGATATTACCCGCAACATACAGTTTGTCGACATCGGTTTCCATCTGCTCACTGTGAACGGGGACGTATCCGCCGAGGGATTCGAGATAGACGTGTTTCAAATTAAATAATGATGTGATCTCACTGACCGGCGAAAGCCCGTCTGAAATACAGACGAAATCGCATTTTATGTCCTGTTCCGATCCTTTGATGACACTGCCGTCAGCTCTTGTTTTCGCAATCGTGACCGATTCAACCTTATCTGTCCCATTAATACTGACGACTCTTTCCTTGAAAGAAATTGGCAGGCCGAGTGCTTTGACACCTTTCGAGGGAAAGAGTTTCAGAGCGAGTCCGTGCAGCATTGACATTCTGCTGCCTAAAGCTGCCGAAATGGATAAGAGTTTTGACGGTGCGGACTGACCCAGCCCCATCAGTGTCCCAAGTGCATCTTTCGGCGTGATCAGATTAAATTTATTCTCTGCCGGTAAACAAATTTTCCTCACTTCTATATCCGCATAGCCGAGTTCCATGCCGATGACCATCGATAGTGGATTGATTCCGATAATGACACCAGCTTCCCCCGGAGCAACTCGCTGGAAGTTGGTCAGCACCTGGGCGGCACCGACGGTCATGACGCCAGGCAGCTCCCAGCCCGGAAGCGGATAAGAGTTTTCCTTCGCGCCTGTCGCAACGATCAGGTAATCAGATGTAAAATTCCCTTTATTCGTATAGACAGTAAATATCTCATCTTCCTTGTCAGTATTATATACCGACGTCTCAAGCTGCAGTGTTATTTTTTCATCCAGTTCATCATGGAGCCGGCGGGCGACATCCATGCCGTTCCACCAGCTGTCTTTCGATTCTTCATACAGCTGGCCGAGCAGTCTGCCGCCATAATGATAATACTCATCGACAATCAGAACATTTTTCTCGTCTTTCAATATATTGGCGGCACTCAGCCCTGCAGGGCCTGCACCGATAATGATTACATCATATTGGGTCATTTCCGTCGCCTCCTTTCACGAGATGAGGCAGAGCGCTCTGTCTGTCTACATGCATATTCTTTTGAAGCGGTGTCAGACATGCACGGACATTCTGCCTGCCGTCGACGGTCACCCGGCATTCAGAGCAGTGGCCGATATTACAGTAGAGCCCTCTCGGTGCGCCGTCACTTTCATGGTAGCGGAGTGTCCGTATATCATTCGCAAGCAGTGCGGCCGTTATGCTTTCTCCTTCAACGCCGTAGTAAGTCTCGCCGTTCCATACAAACGGCACAATATGATGTTTCTTCGGACCGAGCACTTTATGGTTTAATATTCTTCTCGTCATCAAGCAGCCCTCCTGAAAGTTCTTCAAATGAAACTGTGCGTATCGGGGGCTGGGCCCTCAGGTGAATAAAGACCGGTGACTCATTCTCGGTATCCTCTGTAATTTTATTGATCAGATGCCCGCATGTTCTGCCGTTGCAGAATCCCATGCCTGCTCTTGTTTTTAATTTCATTTCCCTTGAATTATTAACGCCTTTGTCAATCTCTTTCAGTATTTCCGAGTATGTGACGTTTTCACATCTGCATACCGTAAAATCTTCGCTGTTCATCATAATGATCACCCCAAATAATTATCCTAACTTGAGATAAGAAATAACTGTGCCAATTACAAATTGAATTTTTTAATCTTCGCATACAGAGTCGGGCGGCTGATGCCGAGAATCTGGCTGGATTTTTCGATGTTGTTGTCATTGGATTCGATCACCTGGCGGATATAATCGGCTTCTATCTGGTCAACGTAATCCTTTAATTCCAGATCATTCGGCGGAAGATTATAATTGCTGAAGTTCTGGCTTTGTCCGACTTCCTCCAAATATTGATGGAAGATATTATTGTCGAGACTGCTGCCGCTTGAGAAAATAACGAGTCGCTCAACCACGTTGATGAGCTCCCGCGCATTGCCCGGCCACTCGTACTGCCTGATCTGCCGGAGGAGCTGCTGGTCGGCATACAACAGGTCGGTCTGATACTTTTTTGACAGCTGGAACAGGTAGTAGTAGAACAATGATTCAATATCATCCGGACGCTCGCGAAGGGGCGGGATATGTATATTGATGACATTGATCCGGTACAGCAGATCCGAACGGAAATCATCCGATGTCAGCAGTTCGGTAATGACTTTATTCGTAGCGGAAACGAGCCTGAAGTTTGTCGTCTGCTCCTTTTTCCCACCCAATTTAAAGTATTTTCTTTCCTGCAGAATGCGTAAAAATTTGACCTGCATCTCAAGCGGCATCTCTCCGATTTCATCGAGGAATAAAGTCCCGTTTTCCGCAAGTTCAATCTTTCCCTGATTGCCTTCCTTGTTCGCACCGGTAAAAGCACCGCCGTCATAACCGAACAATTCCGACTCGAATAACTCGTTCGGGATGGCAGCGCAGTTGAGCGGGATGAAGTCACCATCGGGTTTGTTTATATTATGGATGGCCTGGGCGAACAGTTCTTTGCCGACACCGGTCTCACCGGTAATTAAAATATTGGCATTCGTTTTTGCAGCTTTTTCAACCTGATTTTTTAAATTCTCCATGATGGAACTTTTGTAAATGATATTTTTAAAATGATTATCATTATACAGGTGTTTGACGTTGTCACTCAAAATGCTCACTTTATTTTTAAGGTCTTCCAGTTCTTTTTCCCTTTTGATCTGAGCGGTCACATCGATTTCTGAAACGACGGCCCCGAGCACTTTCCCATCATAATGGATCGGTTCCGCTTTGATATCCACATAAATATCCGGCGTCGCCTGATGACGCTTCTTTTCAAATGATTGATTTTTTCGGAGGGAATCGAGGATGAGCAGCTGACCTTCCGAAAAAATATCTTTGATGTCTTTTCCAACTACCTCTTCATTTTTCAAATTGAATATTTCTGACGCACGCTTGCTCCAATAGATGACTTTCTCATTTTTGTCGATAATCGTAAAAGAGTGATTATAAAAATTGATCAGTATTTCAATTAACTTTTTCTCAATCATAATATCTCCTTTTGTAAACTTTTATATAATCATTATATTTTTCTTTACACTTTATTACAAACAATAATATGATTCCGGGCAGTAGAGCTGGCACATTTATTTCTTATGTGTAAGTAAGAGAGGAGGGTGAGAGATTATTGAGTAATCACTTTGATGTAATGATCATAGGCGGTGGAATTATAGGCGCGAGCATTGCCTACTACTCGTCGAAAAAAGGTTTGAATGTGGGACTGATTGAAAAGAATACAGTCGCATCGGGAACGACTTCAAAGTGCGACGGCAATGTCCTGCTGATAGATAAAGAGCCCGGCTTCGACAGCCGGATGGCGATTAAAAGCCAGGCACTGATTAAAGAGTTATCCGCTGAACTTGAAATACCGTTTGAGTTCAGGCATCCGGGCAGTATATTTCTTTGCGCAAATGATGAGGAACTGGAACAGGCATATGTCTGGGTCGACCGTCATAATGAAGCAAACGGGGATGACCGGTTCTTTAAAAAACTGACAAAGGAAGATTTGAAAAATGATTCGAAATATTTTTCCGATCATCTGACCGGGGGTCTTGAATGTACGAATGATTCGACCGTCAATCCGTATATGCTGACCTTTTCGCTGATTAATGAAGCGAAGAAGTACGACTTCACCTTATATGAACATTCACCTGTGGATGATATTAAAAAAACGGATGCGGAAACATTTAAAGTATATTCCTGTGGAAGTACCTTTACGGCGAATAAAGTGATTAACGCCGGCGGCATATATGCACCGGAAATCAGCAGAATGCTGGAGATTGATCTGCCGATCCATCCGCGTAAAGGACACATACTCGTCGCATCCCGTACGGAACTGATGGGCACACGTAAAATTCAGGAGTTCGGATATTTGATGACGAAGTTCGGCAAAGAACGAATTGCTCCTAAGGCGATGAATGATTACGGCATCGCACTGGTCCATGAAGCGACTGAAAGCCAGAACTTCCTTATGGGCAGCAGCCGGGAGTTTACCGGTTTCGATACGAAGGTGGATGCAGGTATCATCCGCCTTATTGCAGAACGGGCGATAGAGTATTTTCCAAAGATGAAGGATTTGAATATTATACGGTCCTATGCGGGGCTCAGGCCATGGACGCCGGACCATCTGCCAATCATCTCCGATACCGGGATTAAAAATTATTATGTTGCGGCAGGCCACGAAGGTGACGGCATCGGACTTTGTGCCATTACAGGCAAGTGGATGAGTGAAATGATCACCGATTCACTCATTGATGACATCACCCCGCTCAGTTTATCGAGGTTTAAGGAGGCGGCTGTATGAACATAAATACGAGACAATTTTTGACGATTGACACACATACGGGCGGCAACCCGACCAGAACAGTGCTGACAGGCATGCCGGAGCTGAACGGGGAGACGATACAGGAAAAGATGCTGGATATGAAAGAAAATCATGATCATATCAGGAAATTCCTTGTCTATCCGCCGAGAGGGCATGATGTGATGAGCAGCACGATTGTGCTACCGCCATTGAAGGATGAAGCGGATTTCAGCGTAATTTTCGCAGAAACCGGCGGTTATCTGCCAATGTGCGGGCATGACACCATAGGCACATGCACGGCTCTTGTCGAACTCGGCTATGTGGAAACGGTTGAGCCTTACACGACGGTCGTATTGGATACTCCGGCCGGCGTGGTTGAAGCAAAATGTAAAGTGACTGACGGCAAAGTTGAGGAAGTGACATTCGTCAGTACGGATGCCTTTCATTTAAAAACGGTGCATGTCGATTACAAAGATAAGAAAAATATCAAATGTGATATCGCATACGGCGGTAATTTTTACGGCATCATTAAAGCGGAAGACCTCGGCCTCGCGCTTGACGTCAGTGATTCTGAAAAAATCGTTGCGACAGCGATGGAGATCCGGGATTCAATCAACGCTCAGCATGAAATTCAGCACCCGGAGTTCCCGTTCATCAATAAATTGACGCATATGGAGATTTATACGCCTGGAGATGTCACTAAAAATGCCGTCATTGTACCGCCGGGCGGCATCGACCGGTCACCGTGCGGCACGGGGACATGTGCAAAAGTCTCGACGCTGCATAAAGAAGGGGCGCTTGGTCTGAATGAAGAGTTCATCCATGAAAGTATTACCGGTTCGCAGTTCAAGGCGCGTCTCCTCAGTACACGTGAAGAGGAAGGCATATCATACAACAGGATTTCTCTTACAGGTTCCGCATGGATCATGGGGCGTCATGATTTTTATTTTAATGAGGATGATCCGCTCAATGAGGGGTATCTGCTGATACCCGAAATATAAGGAGGTGGGCAGGTGATAAGAAAAGTGATCAACAGCCATGACCTCCATGTGGAAGGCCAGCAGCTCAGAATCGTACAAAAAGATGAGCTCGCAGGCAGTGTGGAAGGGTTTAATAATATTGACCTGCTGCTGAATGAGCCGAGAGGCAGCAAGTATGTCAATCTGATTATATATAAGGCTGAGAAGTCAGTAATTGATGTTGAAATTTATTCGAACTCGGTTTTGGACAATAAAGACATTCTGTTGAAAAGTTTCATACGTTCGCTGCTTGAACGCGGCACCATCAACCAAGATGACAGTTATGTAATTAAAGAAAAGGAAGATACATACACTTACACGCATGAAAATCTTGGAACTGAAAAGATTTATGAAGTCGAAGGTGTGGACGGTGTGTATGTTGTAAACGGTAAGAATGTATTGGTTGAAGCGGTGGACTTTGAACTGACCATTGAAAATATTACGGAGATAAAAAACTATATAGATGCTTATAAGGTTTTTAAGGGGTATCTCGTGCTGATGAACGGCGACGGACATATCACTGTCAATGAAGAAAAGGTGGTTCTTGCCTATCCGGTCAGTGAAGTGGTTTCTGTCTTGAACTGTATTTATAAGAAGGAAAAAATCATTGCATTGAATACTGCAGAAGTGGAAATCGTCAGCGGCCAATACTCATTCGAACATTATCTGATATCCAATTCACAGTTTTACATCGAAGGCTCAGATATTTACTCAAAGGGTTTTATAATTAAATGAAGATGGGGGACAGTATATGAAAAGTAAGGGGAAATTACCAAGTGTACCGATGCTGATAGCGATCCTGGTTTTATTTGTAATAATAATGTTCAGTTTCATAGTCATTTTGGAATTGCCGATTCAGCTGGCACTTCTGACCGTATGGTTTGTCATTATTGGGTTCGGTGTTTATTTGAAATATACTTATCATGAAATGGAAAAAGGCTTGCTGAAAGGTATCCATGAAGGTATGGGCGCCACGCTCATTTTAATCGCAGTGGGTGCACTGATCGGTTCATGGATTGCAGGCGGCGTTGTTCCGACGATGATTTACTATGGATTGAATATTATCAGTCCGAGCATATTTCTAATGGCTGCAATGATCATCTGTGCAATCACTTCGCTGGCAACAGGTACTTCATTCGGTTCAGCGGGGACAGCAGGCATTGCGATGATGGGAATCGGTGAAAGTTTTGGCCTGCCTGTATATTTAGTGGCAGGTGCAGTGATTTCCGGTTGTTATGTTGGTGATAAGATGTCACCTTTATCAGACACGACGGTAATGACGGCGTACTTATCAAAAGTTGACCTTTTCAGACATATTAAATCTATGTCATTCGTGTCCATACCGGCATTTGTCATTGCTGCAATTCTTTACTGGATTGTCGGTGCATCGCTGCAGAGCGGCAGCGGAGATTTGACGATTGCACAGGAGACGATGACCAGTCTGGAAGAAACGTTCAATATTTCCTGGGTAATGCTGATACCGGCGGCTATTGTCATTGTACTGCTGGCTTTAAAGATGCCTTCCGTACCTGTAATAGTTTTCGGTGCATTGCTGGGCAGTTTGTGGGCCACATTTTTCCAGGGTTACGGCTTTATAGAAGCGATTCAGACCATGTATTCCGGCAGTGGCATCTCGACAGGCATCTCATTTATCGATACCCTGCTGGACCGCGGCGGTATTACCTTTATGCTTGAAGTGATATTACTCATCATTCTGGCACTTGGCGTCGGCGGGTTATTACAGTCAATCGGTGCTTTCAGAGTCATTGGAGATATGTTTGCCAAATTGGCGACTAACACAGGTAATATGACTGTGACTACAATGCTTGCATCATTCTTCGGTGTATTCTTCGGCGGTGCGGCATACGTTTCATTGCTGACAGGGACGAAAATCACAGAAGAAAACTATGATCGTAAAAATGTCAGCCGGACTTTATTATCACGTAACGTAGAAGCGGGCGGCACCGTCACAACACCGATGGTGCCATGGTCTGACGGCGGTGTGTTTATGGCTGCAACACTCGGCGTGGCGACACTCGCATATCTGCCATTTTTCTGGTACGGATTTTTAGTTATTATTATCAATATTATTTATAGTTATGCAGGATTATTTATTATGAAGAAAGACAAATATGAAATTGAGAGGGATAAAGAACATGCAGAACAAATTTGAAGGGGTATACCCAGTATTAATCACACCGATGAATGAGGATTACAGTCGATAATATAAAAAAATATACAGATTCTCATAAGTATTTAATAGCTTAGCCGACTTTCAAAGAAGTCGGCTATATTTCACTGTGAGTGAAAATTTTATTGACTTTTCACTCATAGTGAAATATAGTTGAGATGTCAGAAGATTCAATAATAAACTAAACAAGGGGGTAAAAGTATGAAAAGATTCTTTTTAAGTTGTTCATTAATCATCGTAATAATCATTGCAGGCTGTGCTCCTGTACAGACCGTACCAGAAGGGGAGAAAAAAGTTTATGAATGGCGAATTGTCACTCATCAAATAGAAGGAACGTCAAGGTATGATGGCACTATTAAGCCTTTTGTCGAGGCAGTTGAGGAAACAACAAATGGACAACTAATTATTGAACCATACGGAGCTGACACACTATTTCCAAATAATGATACGTTCGAAATGGTACAAAATGGTGTTGTTGAAATGGCAGCTATATATACAGGGTTTTGGACAGGAAAGGATCCAGTGTTCAACTTAGCAGGGGGGACAATACCAGGCGATCCGTTAAATGGTTTTGAGGAGCATTTCTATAGATCGGAAAGGTTGGAACCAATTACAACCAAAGCATATGAACAATTTGGAATCACAAATCTTGGGGCTTTTGACTATGCACCGGAAGAAATGCTAATGTCTAGAGTTCCTATCGAGGGAATTGAGGATTTTGAAGGTAAAAATATACGATCAGCAGGTGTTGCTTCCAGCTTCTATAGTAAATTAGGGGCATCGTCAATCTCACTTTCAGCTCCAGAAATATATACAGGTCTTCAGTTAGGGACAGTTGATGCTGCAGAATTTAATGATTATTTAGTCAATGGTGAGATGGGTCTGGATGAAGTTACCAATTATGTAATAGAGCCTGCAATACACGTTGGTCCAAGTACTGATAAAGAATTAATTGTTAATGAAAGTGCCTGGGAGGAATTGCCTGAAGAAATAAAGGCAGCAGTATACGTTGCGAGAGACAAGGTAAGATATGAATCCGCAATTGCTTATGGGGTAGAAAGTAAAAGACAAGAGACTGAGTGGAGAAATAATCCTGACATCGAATTTATTCAGTTACCAGAAGAAGACGTTGAGGAAATGAGAGAAATTGGATTTGAATACTTGTTAGAGCAAAAAGAGGAAAGTGAATTAAGTAAAGAGTACATAGAAGAATATGCAAAAGTATTAAATGAACTAGGTTATGCAGAAGAAGCCGAAAAACTCGGTTATACAGAGTGAGGTGGGAAGAGATATGATGAATAAAATCATTAAAGCAATAGAGTTAATGTCTGAGTTTGCAGGAAAATTAGCTTATTATCTAATAATCCCTCTAACCCTCATTGTATTTTATACCATCATAATGAGAAGGTTTTTCGGAAATTATCCTGACTGGGGATTTGAAAGTACAATTTTCTTATTCGGTATTATGATTTTACTTAGCGGCGCGGATACCTTGAGAACTAAAGGACATATTTCAGTTGACATAATACAACAGTACATTAAGGGAAAACCTGCTCAAGTATTGAATGTATTCATCACTGGTTTAATAATTGTGATTGCTGTGTTATTGATGTGGAAAGGTATTGATCTATCTTTAGAATCGACAATGATTCAAGAACGATCTGCTCACCAAACATCCTTTAACCCTCCAATATGGTGGTTTAAGTGGTTTATACCTCTTGCTGGATTGTTATTATTATTACAAGCTTTGGTTGAACTTTACAAGGTAATCGGCAGGGAGGGGAAACAATGGAATTAATATTTGACTATGCCCCGCTATGGATGTTTGTAGTACTTTTAATACTATTGTTCTTGGGAGTTCCAATAGCTTTCTCACTTGCAGGTACAGGAGTTATCTTTGCTTTGTTACTTTGGGGATTTGACAGTACTGCTCTATTGACAAGTGGTGCTTGGAACATAATGAATAACTACACGCTCATTGCTATTCCTTTATTTATATTTATGTCCATGTTACTTGAGAAGTCTAATATTATTTCTGACCTATTTGATACGGTATACAAATGGTCAGGTGCATTACGAGGTGGTTTGGCTATAACTGTTATCATTGTGGGAGCAATAATAGGAGCAATTTCTGGAGTAGTTGCAGCTGGAGTTATTGGACTTGGTTTGATTGCACTTCCACACATGATGCGATATAAATATGATGAAAAATTAAGTCTGGGTACGGTTATGGCCGGAGGGACTTTGGGACAACTAATACCTCCGAGTTTAAACATGGTAGTTTATGGAGCGATCACGGGGCTGTCCGTGTCTAGTTTATTTGCCGGAGGCATCAGTGCAGGTTTACTTTTGATAGGCTTATTTATTATTTATATATTGTTCATGGCTTATAAAAACCCCCATAATGCGCCGGCTTTACTAAAAGAGGAGAGAGTGTCAGTTAAAGAAAAATTCAGTTCTTTAAAGGCTATAATCTTGCCTATGCTTCTGATTTTCTTTGTTTTGGGTTCAATATTTACAGGTATTGCAACACCAACAGAGGGAGCTGCTGTAGGTGTTGTGGGGACTATACTAATCACTGTTGTTACTAAAAGATTAAGTTGGATTAAAGCTACAGAAGCTATTAAAGAAACCGGTAAAATGACAGGTATGGTTGCTTGGATATTAATTGGAGCGGCAGTTTTTAGTGCAGTGTTTTCCGGTATTGGAGGAAACCAAATGGTTTCAGAGCTAGCATCTAACGCCCCGGGAGGTGAGTGGGGGGTCTTATTCTTTGCAATTATTTTCGTGGTTATTTTAGGTATGTTTTTAGAAACAATGGCTTTAATAATGTTGGTCTCTCCTATCATTACTCCAATAATTGTAGAGGCTGGTTTTGATCCTTTATGGTGGGCAATCCTATTCATGGTTGTCTTACAGATGGCATTCTTAACTCCACCGTTTGGATTTGCAATATTTTATTTAAAAAGTGCAGTTGGAAACAAAGTTAGTATAGGGAAAATATATAAAGCTACACTACCATTTATAATTATTCAACTAATAGCGGTTACTTTAATTATATTATTCCCTATTTTAGCTACATGGTTACCAGAAATAATGAATAAATAAAAATTAAAGGAGAAATTAAAATGAACAAATTTGAAGGGGTATACCCAGTATTAATCACACCGATGAATGAGGATTACAGCGTAAATTATGAAGGATTAAAAGAAAACGTACAGTATTATCTAGACTTGAAAGTCGCAGGTATCATCATCGTCGGAAGTACCGGAGAGTTTGCATCTCTTGATGATGAGGAGAAAGAAAAAATCATCACGCAGGTGAGTGAGCAGGTGAAAGGCAGTGAAACTAAGCTGCTTGTCGGTATCGCAGATGAAAGAACCGACAAAATCATCGAGTATGCGAAGTTCGTTGAAGAAAAAGGGGCGGACGGCCACCTTCTGATCAACTCATTTTATCAGACACCGACAGAAGAGGAAGCATTCCACCAGTTCAAAGATGTGAATGATGTCGTGACAAAACCGATCATGATGTACAACAACCCATTCACTGCCAATGTGGACCTTGAAAATGAAACGATTTATAAAATCGACAAAGAACTGGATAAAGTACAATACATCAAAGAATCGACAGGCGATATCAGAAAGGTCAGAACGCTTGTAGAAAACTCGGACCTTGTTATGTTCTGCGGATCGGACGACCTTGCTTACGAATCATTTGCAGTGGGTGCGACCGGCTGGGTATCGGTTGCCGCAAACATCGCACCAAAAAGTGCTTCAAAACTTTATGCACTGATGAAAGAGGGCAAATATGAAGAAGCAAGAACTCTGAATAAAGATCTTCTGCCTCTTTGTGAGTTCCTTGAGGATTCCGGCAAGTATGTCCAGATCGTCAAGAAGGCGATGGACCTCAAAGGCCTGAACGGGGGACCTTCAAGAAAGCCGAGACTCGGTCTGACGGATGAAGAAACCGAAAAACTGAAAAGCCTGATGGAAAAGTTGGACTGACAATAAGACCGGCCGTACGGCCGGTCTTTAATTATGCTTCAGCATCTGATTTTTATATTTATTGACGGTGCGTCTTGATATTTTAATGCCGAGTTCATTCAGCATCATTGAGATTTTATTATCGGAAAGTGTGTCGTAACCATCAATGTTTCCGATAACGTACTTCACCTGGCTGACCGAGAAGCCTTTGCAGCATTCTTTGGATAAAAAACTTTGTATCGGCAGAATACCCCGTGGTGTTGAGATATACTTATTTGAAATCAGACGGCTGACCGTGGCCGGACTAAGTTCTGTAAGTTCTGCAAGTCTGCTCTGATCCAGTGAATTCAGGTAATCAGCATCCCCGGTCATGTAGTCTTTCTGAATATCACAAATCACATTCAAAATTTTTAAAAGATACACTTTACGTGCTTTCAGCATCGAGACCAGTTCTGAATACTCTTCCCGGTAGGCCTTGATCTGATCGGGAAAGTCAGTTTCACTACCGGTGAGGTAAAGCGGTTCAAAGACGATATCGTGAGCCAGGTAGTCCTCAATTTGAATCTGCAGTCTGCCTTGATTTACTGAAATGGAACCTTCGGGCAGTATGTCGATCTGCTCATCGCCGTCCAATGGATAAATGCTGCATTGTTTAATCTCATTTTCGATATAGGAACTGAAGTCATCGGGATCGATGTCCAGTGCAGTCAGAAATTTAAGGCTCCCGGATTGTATATTGTGTAAGTTATCTTTAAAAGCGCTGAACATAGTTTCGTTATATGTATCATTGGTCATCAGCTGGAACTTTATAAAATCCACCGCATCCGTACATCCGATGCCTTGTGAATCATAGTCTTTTAATTCATCTATTAACTGCATTACTCTGGAGGCCGGCGCATTTGTGATTGATACGATCTCACCGGGAGATGCATCCAGAAAACCTTTCGGTGACAGAGAGCCGATGATGACATCCATTATTTTTTTATCATTGTTTTTTAAAGTGTAATTGAAATGTGCGATGATTTCGTCAATAACATCACTGCCCGCATAGACTGCTGAATGATCGGGGAGGGGATGGTCGTCTTTAATGTATATCAAAGGATTTTCATTACATTTATCGATGACATACTTGTGGAGTTCCTTAGGAGTATACTTGAACAAACTGATTGAATTGAGTATATAGTTATTCAATGAAATATTCGTTTCGGCGGTCAGATTCAATGATATCAATAAAGGCACCTCCCTGTTTCATTCACTTATTTGCAATTATCTTAGCTTTGATTGTAAGCGGTGTCAAATGTAAAGTGCATATGTTGTACGGTTTTGATATGCATATTACGTTTGGTATAATGAGAATGTTCAGTAAGAGCTGCATGAATTAAATTCAGGAGATGATGAAATGAAGACCGTTATATTTCAGTTTGAAGTGACGGAAGGCGATTATGAAAAGAACTTGAACAAAGTAAAGCACTTATTTCAGAAGCATACATTGGAAGAGGACAGCATAGTCGTCCTGCCTGAAATGTGGACCAGTGGATATGATCTGGAAAATATTGAGGCGTTGGCGTTCCATAACCTCGGCGGCGTTAAAGAGGAGATGGCGAAGCTTGCTGTAGAATATAAAGTCAATATTGTTGCAGGATCGGTCCCGAATATCAAAAAAGGGAGCGATGTTTTGAATACGGCCTTTGTAGTGGATAAAAACGGGGGACTGGTGTACGAGTACTCGAAAATCCACCTGGTGCCGATGCTTAATGAACCGGAGTACTTAACTGGCGGCGGTGCATCTGCCGACACATTTGAACTGTTAGGCAACAAGGCCGGTCTCGTCATATGCTATGACCTCAGGTTCCCGGAACTGTTCAGGGATCTTGCATTGGATGATGCGAAAGTCATTTTTGTCGTTGCAGAATGGCCGGCAGAACGTACGGAGCACTGGCTGACACTTTTGAAGGCAAGAGCGATTGAAAACCAGTGTTATATCGTAGGCTCCAACACATTCGGCACCCAGCCGAACGGCACGACATTCGCAGGCAACAGTATCATCATCAACCCATTCGGTGAAGTGCTTGGCCAGGGCAGTGCAGATCAAGAGGAAGTTGTGGAAACAAATATAGACCTAGATTACATTGCCCAGGTCAGAGAAGATATCCCGATCTTTAAAAGCAGAAGAAGAGATATGTATAAGTTTTTGTAGGATCCGGACGCTCTCCCGACAGGGTGCGAAAACGATGTCGGGGCAATTTAATAGAATCAAGAAAACGACAGGATATGGGGGGATCCTGTCATTTTTTTATGAAGTATGATATACCTTGTCCGCTTCTTCCAGCAATTCATAAGTTGTAGTATATGCCTCGCAGCCGTCTGCAGGAACTTCATAGTTATCCGTGACGGTTCTCAACTGTTCGAAATCCATTTTCAAATCCGGAGCTTCAGAAGTCTGCACTTTTTTGTTTATGTTCTGAAAGATATCTCTGACTTCCGCGAGCTCCGGATGTCCCGCTCCATGGACCCGTGCTACGATAGGCGTCATTTTTTTAAGCGTTGGAAAATTCTCTGCCACGACATTTTTAAAAGTTATATTTGTCATTTATTTACGTCCTCTCCCATATGATAATTATCTTATCTTTAGATTACAGGAGAATTGGAATTTAAAAATTGACCCAGGTCAACTTTCTATTTAATATTTGCAATTAAAGAGATTTCCAGCGGTGCGTTGTCCGGCAGTGAGCTTACACCGACCGCCGCCCTTGACCCGATAATAGTTTCTCCAAACTGGTCAACCAGATAATCGGAAGCGAAATCTGCAATTTTGGAATGAGATTCAAAATCCTCAGATGCATTGACATAGACAGTCATCATGATAATCCTGTCTATTGCTTCCGTGTCGGATATTTCCTGGTCGATGACCTGTATCGCATTTTTAATCGCCTGCTGTGTCACTGATTCATACTCACTCAAATCTGTCTGATTATCAAGTTTGCCCGTCTTCACAAGCTGGCCGTTAATTTTTGGTGTAATGCCTGATGTATAGACTTTGTCTGCATATCTTGTCGCCAGTTTATAATTACCGTTTGGCGTCACTTTATTTTCCATTTTTATAATACCCCGCAACTTTAATGATTCTCTTCACCGCATCAACCGCTTTTTCCTTATCCTGTGAAAAATTTAATCTGATGCAGTCTGTGAACTGGGGGCCGAATTGCGTGCCCGGAGTGACAGTCACTTTTGCCTGTTTCTTTAAAACTTTAACGAAGTTATCACAATCGATGGAGAGATCTGTGATTTTCGGGAATATATAACTGCCTGCTTCGGTTGTTCTCACTTCAAAGCCTGCATCCCTGAACAAGGTGAGTAAGGTATCTCTGATATCCTGATGCGCCTTGATTCGCTCTGCCATCCAGCCATCAGGCTCGCTGAACCAGTTCTTCAGTACAATCTGGCTGTAGCCGGAAGCTCTCAGTGAAACGATGGCCTGCAGCTGTTCCATCCTGTCGATGATGGCTTTCGAACCGTAGGCGACTCCCAGCCTGAAACCGCTCAGTGATTCTGTTTTGGAAGGGCCGATGATTGTCACGATATTTTCTTTGGGTACGATATCCAGACTTGCAAGGTGTGTATAAGTTTTGTTGTCAAAAAGCTGTCTGGAATATAATTCATCGACGATGACATTCACATCATATTCACGAACGAGTTCGCCGATTTTCGTGATCTCTTCTCTACTGTATACGACTCCGCTCGGATTATTCGGATTTGAGAAAATAAAAGTCGATACACCGTCTTTGAAACTGTTTTCCAGTTCTTCAAGGTTGATTCCTGCTTTTTCCTGTTGGTTCAGGTAGTCCAGCTGGACAGGATAGAGTTCTCCCTGGAAAAAATGAACGAGTTTTCTGTTTGCATAATAATCCGGTTCTATTATTGCGACTTTGTCCCCACGGGTGATTGTCGCACCGACCGCAAGGAATAGTGCGCCCTGGGTGCCCGGTGTGATGATCAGTTCATTTTCAGCGTCAATTGAAGTTGAAGAGTAATCAGCCAGCTTTGCAGCGACATCTTCCAGAATATCTTCACGGCCGCGGTAAACCGTGTAGGCTTGAGTCCCACCGATCTCTTTGAAACCGTAGTTGAAGTTTTCGAGGGCGCCCGGCACGGGTTCAAAGGCATCCACATCGCCGTGTGAAAAATCGACAGGCTCACCCGGCAGTTTTCCCCCCTTAAGTTCAATATCATCAAAATTCAAACGCTTTTCCTGTCCCGGTGCTAAATCGGCATTCAGTTTATCAAATAGATCCTCTACTGAAGACATGTGACACGCTCCTTAATAATAATTTCGTGGTTATTACAACTAGAGTAGCATTACCGTTTATATAATGTAAAATACGATATAATGGAATTAATTATTATAAAACACGTTATTTGGAGAGGTAGAATGAATACATCTGAAATTGAAGCTTTTCTGGCTGTCGTCAGATCTGGAAATATCTCAAAAGCATCTAAAAATTTATTTATATCACAGTCTACAATCAGTCAGAGAATAAAAGCTCTGGAAACAAAACTTGAAGTCAGACTTATCGAAAGATCAAAAGGCATCACTTCGATCAACTTAACTAACGAAGGAGAAAATTTTTATAAGATTGCTTTGAAATGGGAGCAATTGATGACTGATTCAAAAATGCTGAAACAAAAAGAATATAATCAAAGTATTTCTATTGCCGGAGTGGATAGTATCAACAATTTTGTCTTGAACGATGTATTTCGCAGTATGGTCGGTGATCATCCATCAATCAGCTATTTTTTCAGAACTCACCAGTCCAATGAAATTTATACATTAGTGGAAGATAATACTGTAGATATGGGTTTTATTCTTCAGGAAAGAGTGTCTGAATCAATAATAAAAGAAGAGTTTTTCAGAGAAGAACTGGTATTGGTTTTAAATAGAAAGCTGGGGAGCAGAACGTCAGTTACTTTGGATTCTCTCGATACAACAAAAGAACTGTATATAAATTGGGGGCACGTATTTACCTTATGGCATGAAAAGCATTTCGGATACGGCGGAACGTTGGGTGTAGAAACCCACACAGGTATACTGATTAATGAATTTTTAAAATCAGAGGAATATTGGGCAATCATTCCTGTCTCGATGGCAAAGCAGTTTACTAAGGAAAGTAATCTGCAAATCATTAGATTCAGTCAGGATAAACCGTATAGAATCTGTTATATGATCTATGATCAAAATAATGAAAATGCAGGAAACATTCATAAAGATATATTGAACTACAAAAGTTTGACTGAAAATAAAATCCAGTTGAACGATGAGGGAACCAATTTAGAAATTCAATTATAATATCAATTTTGTTAATAATAAATATTTAATATCCGACTTTTACTATATTTGGACAGATTGATAAAATTTTTATAAAGAGCAGATTATAAATATTAAAATGCTAGGGGATGGAATGATGAAGAAGAGAAACACCGAATTTTTCCCGGATGAGCTGCAGAATAAATTAAGAGCGCAGTTCTATTATTTAAATGATGATATAAATGGAAACAGAAGAATATTTTTTGAAAATGCGGGTGGTGCGTTAAGGTTAAAATCCACACTGGAAAAATACGGAGAGATATCAATGATACCGGATTCTCCTGTCAGAGATTATGATATTGCCCAGAAGATCAATCAGGATATCACTGACGGCAAGGAGGATATCCGTTTACTGCTGAACGCAGAAGGTGGAGAAATCGCAATCTCTTTGACCGCTTCAAAAATCATTTTTGAAATGATTACAGTGGCAGCGATGGATTTACCAAAGGGCAATATCGTGACGACTGCGATAGAACATCCATCTTCTTACGATGCATGTGAATTTTCATCGCAGCAGTACGGCCATGAGTTAAGAGTGGCTGAAGCGGATCACAGTACAGGCAGTGTATTTTTAGAGGAATTGCTGTCACATATTGATGATGATACAAGGATTGTCTCTTTAATACTGACATCGAATATCACAGGTGCCATGCATGATTTAGAAAAGTACACAAAAGCGATTCATGAGAAAAACAGTGAAGCAATCATCATAGTGGATGCTGTACAGGGTGCGCCTCATGAATTGATTGATCTGGACAGGTGCCATGTTGACGGCATCAATCTCGCACCTTATAAAATGTTCGGATTAAGAGGTGTGGGTTTTGCCTGGTTATCGGACAGGCTTGCCCGTCTGCCGCACCATAGACTGCTTGCAACTGATGAGACGAATTGGGATCTCGGCAGTGCGACTCCGGCACATTATGCGTCGTTTACTAAAATCATCGACTATATATGTGAAATCGGTTTTTATTTTAATGAAAGTTCTGACAGAAGAACTTTGATTGAAGAAGGCATGACAAGAATTACCTTACAGGAGCAGGCGATATTGAACCAGCTTTTGAATGGTTCTGAATCAATAAAAGGGACGAAAGAACTGAACAATGTGACGATTCATTTTGAAGATGCAAACGGGGTCAATCAGGATCTGATTTTGGCGATGACATTCAGTAATCTTTCGAACAAGAGAGCAGTAGAAATATATAAAGAGAATAATATCCAGGTGTTTGCGAGAGAAGCATCGAGCCATTATTCAAAGCGTATTTTGGAAGCCGTGGGTCTTAAATCACTGGTCAGAGTCTCTCCCGTTCATATTCATAATGCAGATGATGTGGATGAGTTTTTAAGAGTGACTAAAATGATCGATGAAATGTAGACGGCAAGCATTTAATTTCAATAATTCCTTGTATATAGGTAGAATTTGAATTAATGAGGAGGAATTGATTATGTCAAATGAAGTAAAACACTTGGTTTTAGGTTCGGATGAAGCTGAAACGACGATAGAATCCTATATCAATATAGGGTGTCCGTTCTGTTCGACTTATATAAAAGTCATCGATGAAATTTATGCACCGTATATCGAATCGGGTAAGATCAAACATGTCATCAAACATGTGGACCGTACGAATGGAGCATTGCTGAAAGGTACGGTGGCAGCCACTTATTTAAATTATGATGAGCCTGAAAAAGCATATAAAGACATGAAGAAGCTGCTCGAAACAAGACCTGAATGGACTGGCAGTTTTGAAGAAACGCTTATGAAACTGGAAGTATTGGATCTTGTTGAACAAGAAGGGCAGAGCAGCCGTACAAGGGAAATATTATCTGAAGCGGCCGAACGCGGCGTCAAAGTTGTACCGACAGTATTCATTAACGGAGAGAAGTTTGAATTTCCTGTTAAAGGTGAAGACTCGGAAATTGCAGAAGCGTTCAAAACAAAATTGGAGAGTCTATAATTTCGTAAATAGGACACTGATTTTCAGTGTCCTATTTATTTTGAGCATAAACAAAACATTGGTTATCCACTGGTTTTATTGATGTAATAAATATGTGAAATAAATAACATAATATGGAGGGGTATCAATGAAAGGTTGGCAATTTGTTGATACAAATAAACCGTTGGAGCTCGTTGAAAAAGAAGATCCTAAGGCTGAAGCTGGAAAAGTTGTTATTGATATGAAAGTTGCGGGGCTCTGCCACTCGGACGTGGGGGTTTTAAGAGACGAGGGCTGGAAGGCTTTACTCGGCGAACTGCCTGTCATTATGGGCCACGAAGTCGCAGGTGTCATCAGTGAAGTGGGCGAAGGTGTTACAGATTATAAAGTCGGCGATAAGGTTGCTGTATGTCCGACAAGGCCAAGCGGCACTGCACCGGGTTATGCATACGTTGGAGGTTTCGGCACGAAAGTACTCGCACCGGCTGAAGACCTAGTGAGAATTCCTGACGGTGTGTCATTTGCAGCTGCTGCAGCAGGAACGGACGCAGGCATGACATCCTACCATGCAGCTTTCAACAAAGGCGGCATTAAAAAAGGAATGAAAGTCGGTATGATCGGTATCGGCGGTCTTGGACAGATTGCACTTGAAGCGGCAATTGGACAGGATATTGAAGTGTATGCAATCGACACAAACCCTCAAGCCAGAGAGCTCGCCAAGGAACTTGGAGCTGCAGGCGTCTATGAAAATGTTAAGGAAATTGCAGAATTTGAACCCCAAGTAATCATTGACTATGCAGGTTTCGATATTACAACCCGTGAAGCACTTGAGTCTGTAGCTTTCCAAGGTAAGGTTGTGCTTGTCGGGATGGGTAAACTTGAAACGACAGTCAACGTCACTTCGATGAAAACGAAGCAGGAGACACTCGTCGGCAGTAACGGCGGTACGAAAGAGGATATAGAAGATATGTACGCGCTGATGGCTGAAGGTAAAGTCAGTCCGAAAATCACGGAGATTACTTTCGATGAAATACCGGAAGGCATCCAGATGCTTGAAGATAACAAAGTGACCGGCCGTCTTGTTGCAAACATGGAGGAATAGTTTTTGATAAATAAAAGCCTGAAGATGCAGATTTTTTCTGCGCCTTCAGGCTTTCTCTATATTTAAAGCATGCTGCCGAGCCACAGACCAATCATCGTGCCCAAATAGTTGCCGATGATATATCCGAGTGTACCGATAATCAATATCGGCCCGACGAGTTTCACCCATCCTCTTGAGATGGCCATCGCTGCGGCTGTTGTCGGACCGCCGATATTCGCATTACTGGCGAGTATGATTTCTTCCAGGTTAAATTTAAACAGTCTGCCGTCACTGAAAGAAATAATCATGTTGACGAGTACCATGATTGCGGCAAAAACGAGAATGATCGGTGCATTTTGTATAATCAATGGAATCGATGCAGGCACACCAATGACTACAAAGAATATATAGATTAGGAAAGTACCGATTTCCTGTGCGCCGTTAATGCTTTCAAAATACTTCGGTACAGCTGTGACAAGCAGTAAAGTCAATGTTGTCAGCATCAAGTAGTTATCACCGATGATGGCTCTTAAAATCGATAAGAAAACATTGGAGTCTTCAGGGATAAGATTTGTAAAAAATTCTGCCAATGTGAAAGATACGGCTACAATTGCAAATGATGTACCGACTGCCAGTGCGATATCACTCAGGGAAATTTCTTTTCTCTGCCAATACGATGCAGCCTGATTACCCGTATCAGTATTCTTATCAAGTTCATCGATATATGGTGTGGCGAATTTATTTCTGAAGAAACTGATGGTTGGAATTGAGATCAAAACTAAAAAGTATAATGCCATCAATAAATTATCTGCAACGACGGTGGAAGATATAAGACCTTCGGGCACATCAAAGCGTGCAGACATGGCAGCAAAATTGACGCTCCCTCCCGTATATGAGCCGGTCAGCATCGCCCCGACCATGTCGATCTGCGGTATGAATGACCTGAAAATGTAAAAACCTGCAATAACACCTGCTACGGTACCGATTGAACTGATTAAAAATATGAAGAGCAGACGTCCGCTTTCCTTCCATATTTTCACGATGTTCGACTGAAATAAAAGAAGTGGAATGGATAAAGGTACAACGTAGCTCCATACAGCGTCATAAACCGGCGATTCCACAGGTATAATCTGCAGGTTGGCCAGAAGCATCGCCCCGACGAGTGCAATAATCGCCCCTGATAATTTTGAAGCCCATGAATATTTTTGCTCGAGCACGATACTTACAGCGGCCCAGCCGACCAGAAAGGCCCATAAAATCCACGTCTGATCCGGTGAAATCAAGGAATTCACTTCACCATCCATATTTTGGTCCCCCTTGTTTATTTAGCATAGATTATATCACTATTAAAAAAATAAATTAATATTTATTAGATTTTTATTGTGATATGTAAACTTTTAGGTTACAGACCGTCTTCTAAGGGAATAAAAATATAACGGCCAAATATAGACTTTTTATTTTACGTTTACATGCTATTCTTTGAAAGTCACTTTGGAATGTTCTATACTCAGATATTAATATATATAAATAATTTACTTCAGAGGGGAGGTTGTTCCATGCACAAATATGCAGGGAAATTAATGATTGGTATCATTGCCGGATTATTAATTTTCATCGGTTTGAATCAAAATATTTCAGCCCAGGATCAAAACCTGGATGATATGATTGAAGTGCGGACAACAGATAGTTCTAATAATGCTGAAGCTGAGAAGATGATAGAGAGGTTAAATAATGTAGATTCAAGAATTCTATATGAAACCAACCGCTCTGGAGTAAGTATTATTTTGATGGACGTGCCTTTGACTGAACTGCCTGAATTCCAACATCTCTCCGGCACTGTGCCGAGAGGCTGGGAACAGAGCGGAAGCACATGGGATAATGTACCTGGAGCCGGCGGATTTACAACAGCTGCAAGAATAGGGTACAGCGACCCTGGCAACGGTCATTCGACCATCAACCTGGAACTGCATGAATATGCCCATGCAGTGGACTCCTATACAGCAGGCTTCACATTCAGTTCAACATCAGAGTTCAATGGGCTGATGGCAAGTGAGAAAAATGCATTGTTCGGAGATCATCAGGTGTCGGAGTATTTTGATGTCCCGAGTGAATACTTTGCAGAAGTGTTTGCGATGTATTACCTGGGCGGGGAAGAGCGTGATAAACTGCAGTCGAGAGCACCACAGACATACGAATACATTGATACACTCCATAACCGTATCGTCACGTTCGGAGAAATCACCGGCAACACAATGACCATTCACTGGGATGAACATGAAAATGCTGAATCTTATAATGTGTATCAAAATGGTGAGTTGGTAGATAACGTTTCTGAAAGTGAGTATGAAGCGACGGATTTAGAAACGAATACAAATTATGAATTTTACGTAGAACCGTTGAATGCTGATGACGATGCGTTATTCACATCATTCTTCCGTCATGCGACAACTTCAGCGGAACCTGATGATTCCGCCGAGGAAGAAGAGGCACTCGATGTTGATGATTCAAAATTGGAAGAGGCAATCAGTCAGGCGGAAGAGATTCCAGAGCCTGAGCGATCAGATGATCTATCCGCTGCACTTAGTGAGGCTCAGGAAATGCTGTCTGAAAGTGATGAAGGGAATGTAGAAGAACAGTCCTCGATTGATGAAGCGACAGAAGCATTACTGATAGCGGTAGAAGAGAATTCGATGGACGAAGAAGAAAAACCTGAAGAAGATGCTTCTGAATCTGCTGAGGAAGAACAGAATGAATCTGAAGAAACTGCAGAAGAAACAGAGTCCGGTGAAGATGCTGAACCTGAACAGGATACAGCAGAAGAAAGCGCATCTGGAGACGGAACTTCAGAAGGTGAAACTGCGTCTGAAGAAGAGGGTCAGTCTGCAGAGACGGGATCAGAAGAAGAATCATCCGAAGTAGAAACAGATGAAGAAAGTGAAGCGGTAGCAAATCCTATTTTTGACGGCAATCATTTTATTTTTATAGTGGCAGTAATGCTGCTGATTTTAGCCGCAGCATCTGCTGTTCTGATCAAAGTATTAAGAAAGTAAAATAATAATAAAAATATCGGACTGTCTGTGCAGTTCGATATTTTTATCTGTAATTATGAATTTTAAAGGATAAAATGATATCATTCATATAACTACACTTTAGGAGGATTTCCATGTCAATAGCTGATGAATTGTATGAAGCTTATATAGAAAAAATACCGTTGGCACTTGGTAGCATTGATGTTCAGTCAATTAAGGATGCTTATCAGGTTCAGGATAAGGTTCTGAAATTGAAGACTGAGGATAATGAGGAAGTGCTGAGAGGATACAAAGTCAGTTTAACGAGTAAAGAGACCCAGGAGATGTTTGATCACGATGAACCGCTCTACGGCGCATTGACTCATAAAAATATAATTAATAATGCTACAATGTCAGATTATAATGTACCAAAGTTGGAGATGGAAGTTGCATTTCTGGTGCAGGAGGATCTGACGATTGAGGATACGGTTGAAGATATAATGAGTAAGTGTATGATTGCTCCCGGTCTTGAAATACCGGACGGGCGTTATGAAGACTGGTTTCCCCACGCATCTAAATATGAAGTGGTCTCTGACAGTGCCGTGGCCGGCAGTGTCACATTCGGAGACAGTGACTACTTCAACTATAAGGATTTAGATGATATTAAAGGGACGCTTAAATTTAACGGTGAAGTCGTTAAAGAAGGACGGTCGAGCGAAGTGATGGGTCATCCGGCTGAAGCGGTGAAATGGCTGATTCAAAAACTTCATGAAGAAGGAAAAGTGATTGAAGCGGGCTGGGTCGTATCTTCAGGTACATTTAATCTGCCGATAGATTTGGAAGAAGGCTTTTATGAAGCAGAATATGAAAATATAGGCACTGTAACTCTTGAAGTGCATTAAAGCAAAATAAAAACGGCAGCTCACTTGATGAGCTGCCGTTTTGCTATAGAATTTTATAATTTAACAATCCAGCCGAAAGGGTCTTCCAAAGTCCCGTACTGGATACCTGTATAGTGATTATAAAGATCTTCCGCCACAGGGCCGACCTGGTTGTTATTTACAACATAGTCTTCACCATGGACATTCATGCGTCCGATAGGTGAGATGACTGCTGCAGTACCTGACCCGAAGATTTCAGAGACGCTGCCGTCTTCAAGGCCGTCACGAAGGTCATCCAGAAGAATCTTTTCTTCTTTCACTGTATATCCTTTATACTCTGCAAGCTGTATCAAAGATTTTCTCGTAATACCTGAAAGAATAGAACCATTCAATTGTGGCGTGATCAGCTCATTATTTCTAACGAAGAAAATGTTCATACTGCCGACTTCTTCAACATATTTCTGGTCAACGCCGTCCAGCCAGAGCACCTGCTCGTAGCCAAGCTCAGCAGCTTTCTGCTGTGCAAGGATACTTGCCGCATAATTGCCCGCACACTTGATTGCACCGACACCGCCGCGTACAGCACGGACGTAGTCATCTTCGACATAGATACTTGTCGGGTCAAGCTGTCCGCCGTAATATCCTGCCACTGGAGATAAAATAATATTATATTTGTATGTTCTTGCAGATCTGACTCCTAAAAAGGCTTCATCTGCAAAGATGAACGGACGAATATATAATGATTGTCCAGGGCCGTCTGGGACCCAGTCACGCTCTAATTTAATCAATTCATAAAGTGCATTGAGACTTGTTTCCTCATTGATCTTGGGCATAGCAAGCCGCTCCAATGAAGTATTCAGACGTTTGAAGTTCTCATCCGGTCTGAATAATAAAATATCATCACCGTTTTTGTAAGCTTTCAAACCCTCAAAAACAGATTGTCCATAATGGATACCGTTTGCCGCGGGAGAAATCTCGAGATTTTTATACGGTACAATGGCAGGCTCTTCCCAACCATGCTCAGGTGTATAATCCGATGTGAACATATAGTCAGTAAACACTGTTCCAAACTTCACCGTTGATACATCTGGTTTTTCTTTCAATGAATTTGCTTTCTCGATTTGTATTGTTTGTCCCATAATGGACCCTCCTTCTAACTATAAAACAAGCCACTTACTTGATTTGAAAATTAGAGTTTATTTTATCAAGGAAACACCAATAAAGCAAGACGTTTTCAGATTATTTAAAATTTAATTTTATTTCTAACAATAAAGTATATAGGAGGGGAACTTGTTATAATAGAATTATTATGAAATAAAAGACGAGGAGTGTAGTAATGGATAAGATAAAACTTGCTGTAATTCCCGGAGATGGTATCGGTCATGAAGTGATGCCGGGAGCACTGACAATACTGGACCGTCTGGCAGAATTACACGGCGGTCTGAAATTTGAATTTGAACATTATGACTACGGCTGTGATTATTATTTGCAGCATGGGGAAATGATGCCGGAGGACGGTATGGACAGGCTCAGTGAAAGTGATGCGGTATTTTTAGGCGCAGTCGGAGATGTCAATAAAGTGCCTGATCACATTTCATTATGGGGACTGCTTATAAAAATCCGCAGAGAATTCCAACAGGAAATCAATGTCAGACCGGCGAAAGTTTTTGAAGGGGTGAAATCTCCGCTCGGCAATCCGAAAGACTTCGACCTAATAGTTGTGAGAGAGAACAGTGAGGGTGAGTACAGCTCAGTCGGCGGGCGTATGTTCCATGAGGAACATGAAGTCGCAATTCAAAGCAGTGTGTTCTCAAAGCGTGCGACTTCCCAGGCGATGGAGTACGCTTTCAAACTTGCCCAGTCGAGAGGGAATATGGTGACGAGTGCAACAAAATCGAACGGTATTTATCATGCCATGCCTTTTTGGGATGAAGTGTTCAAAGAAGTATCAAAAGAATACCCGGATGTTTCCACTACATCTGAACATATTGATGCATTGTCTGCATCGTTTGTTACCAGACCCGAACGGTATGACGTCGTGGTGGCGAGTAATTTATTCGGTGATATCTTATCAGACATCGGTGCAGGAATCATGGGTAGCATCGGTATCGCACCAAGTGCAAACTTGAATATAAACGGAAAGTACCCATCCATGTTCGAACCGGTTCACGGCTCGGCACCGGATATTGTCGGACGCGGTCTTGCAAATCCGATTGGCCAGATCTGGACGGCGAAAATGCTGCTTGACCATTTCGGATATGAAGATTTGGGCAGTCAGCTTCTGAAAGCGATAGAAGATACTTTGAGAGAAGGCATCATGACACCGGATATCGGGGGAGAGGCCTCAACCGAAGAAGTGACTGCTTCAATATTGAACCGACTGTAAATAAAAACCGATAGTAAGGAGGGGGCAGCGTGCAGGAGCGTTTATGGACCCGTGATTTTATCATAGTTTTCATATTTAATTTCTTTATTATGCTGGCTATGTTCCTGCTGATGGTAACAATCAGCGGCTATGCAATTGATGAGTTCGGCATCTCGACAAGTAATGCGGGACTCGCAGCAGGGATATTTATCGTCGGTTCGTTAATCGGCAGAATCGTCACCGGACATCAATTGAGCCTGATGGGTGCACGGAAAATCATGTACATCGGTACAATCATGTTCATCATTACATATGGACTTTACTTTTTTGCCGGGAACTTCTGGATTTTGCTCATTGTCAGGTTCTTTAACGGATTTGCCAATGGGGTGGCGACAACAGCGGTCGGGACGATTGCGGCTCTTGCGCTGCCGGCGAGGCGTAGAGGTGAGGGGATTGGCTATTTCAGTCTGAGCTTTGTCATGGCGACGGCCATCGGACCTTACCTTGCGTTCACATTGCTTGAATATGTAGATTATCAAATGCTGTTTCTTCTTGTCTTTACCGTCGTATTGATAGCAAGTATATTTACGATTTTCATTAAGACAGATAATGAAACGATCGACCTGACAAAAGAACCGAAACCAAAATTTCAGTTTGTGGATAAGGACGCACTGCCTGCTGCAACAACAATACTGATTGTCTGTCTGGCCCATTCAACAATATTCTCATTCATTGCGCTATATGCAGATGAACAGGGGCTGGGTACCGCAGCCGGTTATTTCTTCCTGGTAAACGCAGTTGTAATGCTTGTGACAAGGCCGTTCAGCGGACGTCTGATGGATCAGAAAGGTGCCAATATCATTGTTTATCCCGCACTCGTTGTTTTGTTCTCAGCATATCTTGTACTCGGCAATGCACAGTCCGGATGGATGCTGCTGCTCGCAGGTGGATTGATCGGCCTCGGCTATGGTAATTTCCAATCGATTATTCAGGCATTATGTATCAAACTCGCAGAACCGAAAAACGTCGGGCTTGCGACTTCGACATTTTTCATCTGTCTGGACTTCGGGCTCGGTGTCGGGTCATATATATTCGGCCAGCTCGTACCATTCATCGGATACGGCGGCCTGTACAACTCAATGACAATCATCGTTATCATTGCAACGGTATTATATTACATGGTCTATGGGAAAAAGGAAAAGTATATGACGATATAAAAAAACTGAACTTTCGCCTGACAGGCAAAAGTTCAGTTTTTATTTTGGCTTTTCCTCTCCGTCTGCTCTGGCGTTGTTATAAATATTGACTGCCAGCAGGATAAATATGAGACCGAATATGATGAAGGGGTTCAACAGCGTGACTTCCAGAAGCAGGTTCATCACAGCAGCCAATAATAAGATGATCATGCCTATGACATAAATTCTTTTAACGGTCTTTTTAGTCAAAATAAAACCCTCCAGACTATAAAAATTGGGGAATATATATTTATATAATTGTTGTTATTTTAACATAAACGAATGGGAATCATTATGAAACATTTATTAATGATATTCATGAGTGTTTTTTAATGTCCTGCGGACCAGTTGAAGATGAGGATGGAGAATGCTGTGATTGGCATTGTTAAAAAGTCGAATGGAAATCTGATGCATCTGCCTTATATATCTTCTGCACCTGCCGGATTGACTCATGAATACATTCATATTGAAATTGTTTCATCATACGTGGATTACGGCGCCTATGATGACACGGTTATACCAGTTCCGGACATTTACGAATAAAAATCTTATATGACGAGTCATTTGACGGCGTATTTGTTATAATCGGGATGAATATAACTGAGGAAGAGTGATATCATGCCACAGGCAAATAAAAAGATGAAAAATATAGAAGTCCCGGGTACAAGACAGTTCGCCAACCGTGTGGAAGAGTTCCCGGATGCGGTGGATCTGACACTTGGACAACCTGATTTCGACACGCCGGAGCCGGTGAAGCAGGCGGCGATAGAAGCAATCAATACAAAGTCGATAAAGTATTCCCACAACACGGGGCTGCTTGAACTGAGAAGTGCAATCAGTGACTATTATAAAGATAGTTATGGTGCTGAATACGACCCGAACGGTGAAGTGCTGGTCACTGTGGGCGGCAGTGAAGGGATAGACGGCATTCTCAGAGCCATCATCGATCCGGGTGATGAAGTGCTCATTCCGGCACCGACTTATCTGGGATATGAGCCGATTATCGAACTCAGCGGCGGCGTGACTAAATTCGTTGATATGTCAGAAACGGATTACATCGCGACACCTGAACTGATTGAATCGAATATTACAGAAAAAACTAAAGCCGTGTTACTGAACTACCCGACGAATCCCACGGGGGTCACATACACGAAGAAGCAGATGGATGCGCTTGTCGAAGTATTTAAAAAGTATGATATTTTTGTGATTACAGATGAAATTTATGGAGAGAACACTTTGCAAGGCGAACATATCAGTCTGGCGATGTATCCGGAAATCAAAGAAAAGGCGATTATCGTCAACGGCCTCAGCAAGTCCCATGCCATGACCGGCTGGCGTATCGGGTATGTAGTCGGTCACAGCGTAATTATGGAAGATATTACTGCTGTTCACCTGTATAACACAATCTGTGCGAGTATTCCGAGCCAGTATGCAGCAATTGAAGCACTGACGACTCAGCTCCATATACCTAAAGAGATGAATCAGGCGTATATTCAGCGACGTGACTATATTTATAAAAGACTGGTCGATATGGGTCTTGAAGTGTCTAAACCGACTGGCGCGTTCTATATCTTCCCGTCAATCAGCAAGTACGAAAAGGATTCATTCAAGTTTGCGACGGATCTGCTGGAAAATGTCCATCTGGCAGTTGTCCCGGGACGCTCATTCTCCGAGTACGGAGAGGGACACATCAGACTGTCATTTGCCTGCAGTATGGAAGAACTGACAGAAGCGGCTGACCGTCTGGAGAAATATATTAAAATACTGGATATGAAATAAATTGTAAAACTGCCTTCGTTATGAGGGCAGTTTTTATTATCGTGCAGTAAATTTTTGAATCAATCATCTGAGGTATACAATATAAATGAATGAAGTATCGAGAGGGGAAAATATCAATGAATATAAAAGAAGTCGCACAGCACGTTCACAATGCGGAGGACGGCCATTATCTGATTGACAGGATCACTGCGGAATTCGGTGATATCACAATTGACGAGGCTTATGATATCCAGCAAGAAGTCATCAGTCTGAAAGAAAATAAAGGGCAGGCAATCACTGCATATAAGATGGGACTGACGAGCAGAGGCAAGATGGAGCAGATGGGGGTCGATGACCCGATTCACGGCAAAGTGTTCGATTACATGGAGAACTTTGACGGCGATACATTAAAATTTGATGACTACCTGCACCCGAAAGTTGAAGCGGAACTGGTGTTTATTCTCAAAGATGACATTAAAGGAAATGAAGTTACAATCGATGCAGTCATTGAAAACACTGAATCTGTAATTCCGGCACTTGAAATCATCGACAGCAGGTATAAAAATTTCAAGTTTACGCTGCCCGATGTCATAGCAGACAACACTTCGGCCAAAGGTGTCGTTTACGGTAAAGAGAAGTTTATTCCCAAAGGGCTTGAACTTGAAAATATCACTGTTTCCATCCAGTCGAATGGTGAAGAGAAAATCAAAGGAACAAGTTCAGCTGTTCTCGGGCACCCTGCCGAGTCGGTGGCTACGCTGGCCAAAATGCTGTATGAAAGAAATGGTTCAGGTTTGAAGAAGGGTGACGTCATTTTTACCGGAGGGATGACCGGGGCGATTCTTTTAAACAGAGGAGACGCGGTCGTTACTAAATTTGAGGGTATGTGCGAAGTGAAGTTCAGTATCAGATAAAGCGGGTTGTCGGATTGAGGTTTCTTAACAAAGTTTACTGAATCAAAATACAGCCGTGTTTCAGTAAAGAATTATTTACTTGATATTAAAACTGAATGAACATTGAACCTTTATCATATAAATGTAAGTGATAATCATATGATTCGAAAATCTTGGGAGGTTTACTGTTAATGAATGTCAATTTGTTTTATGACAAGAAATTTATGACTACATTCGGTGTCGCTTTTACAACACTGTTACTTTTATTATCATCACTGGTGGGCCCTGCTGCACATGCTTCAGGCGGAGGCGGTCCTGCCGGTGCACCTTCAGAACCGGTGACGGAGCAGTTCATACCTGAACTGACAGATGAGAAGCCCGAGGTGGCTGAAATTGAGGCGAATAATATGCCGAACCGTATCGCGGCCACATTCAACGGCGATACGACCAGCGAGATGGGCTTCAACTGGTATACAACAGATCTGTATGAAGATTCAAAAGTGTGGGTTTCCAAAAGCGGGGACTTTGACGATACAATGGAATTTGAAGCAGAAGCAAAGGAAGTCACTTCCAGCTACGGTGAGCGTGACGAAAACGGCTACTATATCTTTGCCGATGTAAAAGAGGACGATGAAGGCGAACCTGTAACAGATGACAACGGCGAACCGGTAATCAACGGCTACTATACTGACGAGCAGGCGCACGGCGGGGACTGGATGTCCGGTTCCGAATACGGACAGATGGATCTCATCGATGTCGAGGAGTATTCCTATAAAGCACAGGCGACGGACCTTGAACCGAACGCTACATACTATTATCAGGTAGGCAGTGAATCAGGAGAAATCAGTGAAGTCGGAGAGTTTACAACGTCGGGTGAATCAGGCGATCCGTTCAAATTCGTTCATTACACCGACACTCAAAATGCATTTTGGAACGAAAATGTCCGTAATGAAGCGGCATTCGGTGCAGACACTCTGATGCGTGCACTCGATACTGCCGAAGATGCAGACTTTGTACTGCACACAGGCGACATGGTTGAAGTTGCTGAAGTTGAAGATGAGTGGGTGGATATTTTCGAACAATCCAGACCTTACTTCATGCAGTCGGCTATGGCAGTGGCACCCGGCAACCACGATGAGTATGCGCTGGACTGGAACGATGATCCTGTGACTGAGAAATTCAATGAACACTTTAACGTACCGGTGACAAACGATGCAGTGGACGGCGGTTCATATTACTCATTTGATTATAACGGTGTTCATTTCGTTACATTAAACACGAATGACAATAAAGAATCCGATGACAATCCGAATGGCGGTGCAATTGGTGAAGAGCAGATGCAGTGGATTAAAGAAGACATTGAACAGGCGCGTGCGGACGGTGCAGAGTGGGTCGTTCTGAACTACCATAAGCCGCTTTACTCGAAGTCGTATCATTCACTGCAGGATGAAGATGTTCAGGAAATCAGGGAAGAGCTGACTGCTTTAATCGATGAGCTGGATGTAGATCTTGCGCTGCAGGGGCACGACCATGTCGTTTCAAGAACACATTCATTAACTCATGTTGACTCGGATGAAAACTTCTCGAATGGTGAAGTGGAAGATGCGGCGTCGTTTGTCGGGGACGACGGTGTTGAGTATATGGAAAATCCGGAAGGCACGACTTATATTCTGCCGAATACCGGCGGTACAAAAGAGTATGATGACGTTTATTCAAAAGGCGTCGATCACCTGCATGAAGTCAGACCGGACCTTGACTGGATGACCCAGGAAGATATGGATTACTACAATGACTTGTTTGCTTACGGCAACCAGCCGCAGGAAACAGATACGTTTGAAGATTCGCATTCAAACAACAGAGATTCAAACGTACAGAACTTCGCAGTTTATGAGATGGCAGACAACGAACTCGTTGTCAGCATGTATCAGATCGAAGGCGAGCTGCTGGAAGGTGAAGAAAGAACAGTAGAAATGGTGGATCAGTTCGGCATCGTTAAAGATGCTGAATAAAAATATTGAGTGAAGTTGAAAGAGACCGGCATTCCGGTCTCTATTTTTGTGAATTGGCGTTTTCCCGACATGGCGTAAAAACGATGTCGGGGCAGAGGAGAAATACCGATGTCCCCTTAAATTGCACTCTCTCCGAATCTCGATTAAAATTATTGTGAGGAATAAAAAAAAACGGAGGGGTTTTAATGGAGTTTCAAAAAACAAGAGTGGAGCAGTTCTTCACACCGTACAGCATCGGGGATTTTTCAATCAGTGCGGATGAAAAGCGGCTGCTCTTTTCGTCAAATATGACTGGAAAAGTGAATATATACGGGATGGATCTGCCGAATTACTATCCGTATCAATTTTCCGGAAAAGATGAAAGTACAAGCTTTATACAGGCAGCACCGAATGGGGATTACGTGCTGGCAGGATTTGATAAAGACGGGGACGAAAACCATAAAATTTATGCGATACCACCTGAGGGGGGTATGCCTGAACAGCTGATTGATGCAGAAGACAAAGATAAATTCATGTTTACTAAATTATCGAAAGACGGCTCGAGAGTGTATTATACTTCATCAAAAGGCAATGACAGCTACTTGAATTCTTATGTTTACGATATCGAAACAAAAGAGGAAACACTGCTGCATGAAGGCGAGGGCGGCCCGACGCATCTGGTCGATGTCTCACAGGACGAAGAGAATTCGGTTTATGTTACAGCGTATGCCAACACTTATATGATCGGTTTTATTAAAACTGAAGCAGGTATTGAATATTTGACGCCTGACATCGAGAAAGTACATACAGTCGGCAGCATCACATTCGTCAAAGATGATGAGGCATGGTTTGTAACCAATTACGATTCAGATTACAGCTACCTTGCGAAATATGATCTGACGACTAAATCTTTTGAAAAAGTATTGGATTTCGAACAGGAATCGCTGATGATGATCAAATTCAACCGCCATACGAATATGATGTACCTTCTCACTCAAAAAGGCGTGGTCCAAAATCTGTATTATTATGATTTGAATCATGACCAGCTTGAACCGATTGCGGCACCAGTCACTTCGTTCAGCGGAGTCGTCACAGCGCAGAGCGGTGCATTGTATGTCAAAGGGACAAGTGCGACGGTACCGACGAATATTTTCAAGTATGAAAATGAATCATGGGTACAGCTCACTAAAAATAAAGTGCTTGGGGTTGTGCCGAAAGATATGGTTGAACCTGAAGTCATCACTTATAAATCATTCGATAATCTGGAAATCGAAGCACTCCTGTTCAGAGCAAAAGAGGAAAACGCGAATGGATATACAATATTCTGGCCGCACGGTGGACCGCAATACAATGAAAGTAAATCATTCAGGGCGATGTTCCAAATATTCTTAAACCGCGGTTACAATATATTCTGTCCGAACTTCAGGGGCAGTACGGGTTACGGTGCAAAATTCGTCAAGATGGTGGAAGGTGACTGGGGCCACGGCCCAAGACTTGATAATGTCGAAGGCATCAAATGGCTGTTTGAAGAAGGCATCTCCAGCCCCGAAAAATTATTCCTTGTCGGCGGCAGCTACGGGGGGTATATGGCACTGCTCCTGCATGGCCGTCATCCGGAGTACTTCAAGGCTGTAGTCGACATTTTCGGTGTATCGGACTTATTCACATTCTATAGTTCTGTACCGGAACATTGGAAGCCGCTGATGAAACGATGGGTCGGAGACCCCGTTGAAGATAAAGCGCGGTTTGAGAAAGACAGCCCGGTGACGTACCTGGATACGATGACCAGGCCGATGCTGGTCATACAAGGGGCGCATGACCCCCGTGTCGTCAAAGAAGAGTCGGATCAGATCGTGGAGAAGCTGAGGGATGCCGGACGTGAAGTGGAGTATATCGTACTGGATGATGAAGGTCACGGTTTCTCCAAAAAGGAAAATGAAATTCTCGTATATAAATCAATGCTGGAATTTTTAAATAAACACCAGTAATATCAAAGACCCGCATCTGCGGGTTTTATTTTTTGACACTAATACCCCGTTAGGGTATAATGAATTTAACGAATAAGAACAGGACGGTGAAGAACATGGAAGAGACATTACATGATCACGCAGTAATTCCAAGAACAGATGATGAAAAGGATAAAGTGCTGAAGCGTTTAAAACGTATTGAAGGGCAGGTCCGGGGGATACAGAAAATGGTTGAAGAAGACCGTTACTGTGTAGACATCCTCATTCAGATCAGTGCCATCCAGTCGGCGCTGAAAAATGTGGGCTATGAAGTGACTGAAAGACATATGAAACATTGTGTCGCAGATGCGATTGATAAAGGAGAAGGCGATTCATCAATCGAAGAGTTAATGGCGGTATTGAAGCAGTTTTCAAAATAAATCAATAAAGGAGGCCGGAAAAGTGGAAAACAAAGAAAATACACGACTGAATGTGACGGGAATGACGTGTGCAGCATGTTCAAACAGAATAGAAAAAGTATTGAACAAGATGGACGGCGTCGATGCCAAAGTTAATCTGGCAACAGAACAGGCGACTGTTGATTATGATAAAAACAATATCCAGCTGGATGATATTACGAATAAAATTGAAAATCTCGGTTATGGTGTCCAGTACGATGAAGTAGAGTTTGATATTTCAGGTATGACTTGTGCGGCATGTTCGAACAGGATAGAAAAAGTTCTGAACAAGACCGGCGGCGTGTCCAATGCGACGGTCAATCTCGCAACAGAAAATGCCGTCATCGAATATAACGCCAATGTGCTTTCCGAACGCGACCTGATTGCCCGCATCGATAATTTGGGCTATGGTGCCACAGCAAAAGAAAGCGCTGAGTCAAGAGAAGAGAAGAAGGGCAAAGAGCTCTCCAGGCTAAAATGGAAAGTGGTGATATCTGCATTACTGTCACTGCCTCTGCTTGTGACAATGCTGGATCACTTATTCGGAATGAGTCTTCCTGCTATATTTATGAACCCATGGTTTCAGCTCGCGTTTGCCACACCGGTACAATTCATACTGGGCTGGCAGTTTTATGTCGGCGCCTACAGAAGCTTGAAAAGCTTCAGTGCCAATATGGATGTACTGGTCGCGATGGGGACGACCGCAGCATTCGGTTTCAGTCTGTTTGAAACATACAGATGGATGACCGGTGCAACAGCGGATCCGCACTTATATTTTGAGGCAAGTGCAATCATCATCACTTTGATTTTATTCGGTAAGTATCTTGAAGCCCGTGCGAAATCACAGACTTCGGGCGCAATAAAAGAATTGATGAATATGCAGGCGAAAGAAGCCAGAGTTTTAAGAGACGGCGTTGAAACAATGATTCCTGCAGCTGATGTCGCAGTCGGCGATGCGCTTGTCGTAAAACCGGGCGAAAAATTTCCGGCCGACGGTGTAATCACTAAAGGGAGAACGTCAGTCGATGAGTCGATGCTGACGGGTGAATCAATCCCGATTGAAAAGAATATTGAAGATAAAGTGATCGGTTCGACAATCAACCAGAACGGAAATGTCGTTGTTGAAGCGTCCCGTGTCGGAAAAGATACGGCTCTTCAGTCCATCATCAAAGTGGTTGAAGAGGCACAGGGTAAAAAGGCGCCGATACAGAGAATGGCCGATATTGTTTCCGGCTACTTTGTACCGATAGTCATCGGTATCGCGGTTGTGACATTTTTAATATGGTACTTTATCGCATCTCCGTATAATCTCGAGCCGGCACTGATCGCATCGATTACAGTGCTTGTCATTGCCTGTCCGTGTGCGCTGGGTCTTGCGACACCGACATCAATCATGGTCGGTACAGGAAAAGGTGCTGAGAGCGGCATTTTATTCAAAGGCGGCGAGCATCTGGAGAAGACACATAATCTTGATGCAGTCATTCTGGATAAAACAGGCACCATTACAAAAGGTAAACCTGAAGTGACGGACTTCACAGGTGATGACCATGTATTGAAGCTGCTTGCAGCAGCTGAGAATGGGTCTGAACACCCGCTCGCAACAGCCATCGTCTCCTATGCAACGGAAAAGGACATCGGGATTCCGGAAGTGGATGATTTCATGGCGATACCCGGGCATGGTATAGAAGCGACTGTCGGCAGTGACCGTGTTCTGGTCGGCACACGGAAGTTGATGTCAGATCAAAACATTGCAGTTGATAATTATGATTCAGAAATGACACAATATGAGTACGACGGTAAAACAGCGATGCTGGTTGCTGTGAATGGTCAAATGGCTGGTATTGTAGCTGTACAGGATACAGTTAAAGATACTGCAAAAGAAGCGATCACGAACTTGCGCGAGCAGGGGCTTGAGGTCATCATGCTGACCGGTGACAACCAGCGTACAGCTGAAGCGATCGCGAGAGAAGTGAATATCGACACCGTAATTGCTGAAGTGCTGCCTGAGGAGAAAGCTGAGCAGGTTAAGAAAGTTCAGGCACAGGGTAAATCTGTGGCAATGGTCGGAGACGGCGTGAACGATGCGCCTGCACTGGCAACAGCAGATATCGGGATCGCGATTGGTACAGGAACAGAAGTTGCGATTGAAGCGGCAGATATTACGATTATGGGCGGCGAACTGACGCTGATTCCAAAAGCGATCAACCTCAGCCACCAGACGATCCGCAACATCAAACAAAATCTGTTCTGGGCATTCGCATATAATTCGGCAGGCATTCCGATAGCGGCACTCGGTCTACTTGCGCCGTGGGTTGCAGGTGCCGCGATGGCATTCAGCTCTGTCAGTGTCGTTACCAACTCATTAAGACTGAAAAGAGTAAAAATATAATAATATATAAATCAATATGGAGGTATTTAATATGAACACAACATCAATCAAAGTTGAAGGTATGACTTGCGGACATTGCAAAAGCTCGGTGGAAGGCGCTTTAGGTAAGCTGTCCGGCGTAAACAAAGCGGAAGTTGATTTAAACGCCAACGAGGTTTCCGTCGAATACGAAGAAGATAAAGTCAGTGTAAATGAAATGAATGAAGCGATTGAAGATCAAGGCTACGATGTAGTATAATAATAAAAACATGAGCTTGTATCTGAAAAAGATACAAGCTCATTTTATTTTAAATCTGATATAATTAAAGAAATATAATCGATTGTTAAAAGGGGTCTCGGAAAGGGGAAGATCTTTTGGTCTTTTTGATCATCATTTTATTATTCACTTCATTATTCTTTTCAGGAAGTGAAACAGCACTAACTGCAGTGGATAAAGTGAAACTGCAGGCTAAAGTACAGGACGGGGATAAACAAGCTGCGAAACTGCTCGGTGTCGTGTCAAAGCCGAGTGAGTTCATCACAACGATATTGATCGGCAACAATATCTCCAATATTCTGCTGCCTACGGTTGTGACGGCGATGGCAATTGATTACGGCTGGAGTGTGGCGGTTGCGAGTGCCGCACTCACCATTACTATTATTTTATTTGCCGAAGTCATCCCGAAATCAATTGCTGCTGCTTTTCCAGAGCAAATTTCCAATATGGTCCGGCCACCAATTACTCTGATCATCATCATTTTCAAGCCGCTCACCATCATTTTAAACTTTATAACAGATAATATTACTAAAATCTTATCGGGGGGCGAGCAGCCGGCCTGGACGGTATCCAAAGATGAGCTGGTAAACCTGATTGATATTGCGAATGCTGAAGGGGTGCTGAAAGGAAGGGAAAGGAACCGGATTAAAGGTATTCTGGATTTCCGCGATTTGAATGTGAAAGATATCATGTCCACACCAAGAACCGAGATGGATGCAATCAGGGTGGATTCATCATATGATGAAGTGCTTGAGACAGTTGTAAGCCTGATGCATACCAGATATCCAATCTATAATGAAAACCTTGATGATATTGTCGGTGTTTTCCACACTAAATATTTGCTTAGATGGTCACTCAGCCCTGAAAAAGATTTGATAGACTTTGCAGATCCGGACCCTTTGACGGTCAAAGAATTTGATGCGGTGGAAACCGTATTGCGGAAGATGACGAAAGAGCGCCGGCACCTGGCGATTGTACTCGATGAATACGGCGGCACGGAAGGTATCGTGACCCACGAAGATATTATCGAAAATATGCTTGGGTTTGATATAGAAGATGAGACCGATGTCAAAGGTGATGCGCTTGTAGATAAAATGAGCAAAGATGAAATCATCTGTGACGGCAGAATCACACTTCACCGATTGAATACGCAGTTTGAAACGGACATCCCGGAAGAAGAAGATACTTTGTCAGGGTACCTGTTCAAGGAATTCAACGATATTCCCGTTCAGGGTGATGTTTTAAAAAATAAAGAACTCGGACTCAGATTTGAAGTGGTGGTCATGGAAAGTCAGACGATCCGCACCATCCGGATTTTAAAAGAAGAACCGGAAGAAGATACAGGAGGTAATAATGACTAGAAACAGAGCCCGGCATGAGTCGGGCTTTTTATTATGCATCAAATAATGGTAAAATTGATATTATTTAAAATAGAGGGCACATATATGAAAAAATATGCGATTACATTAGGTTTTGTCATTGCTTTGAGCAGATTTTTGTATAAAGAGGACAAAAGTATCCAGGTTAATGAACGTGAAATATACAGCGATAGAATTCCCGACGTTTTTGATGGTTATAGAATCGTTCATATATCCGACTATCACAATGCATGGTTTGGATGGAAAGCCCGTACTCTGTTAAATAAAGTTCAACGGGCAGAAGGTGACGTCATATTAATCACTGGTGACATCATTGACCGGAGAACACCGAATCTCCGGCGCTCCAAGCATTTCATCAGAAAAATCTCTGAGATTCTGCCGACTTATTATGTGACCGGGAATCACGAAGCACATTATAAAAGATGGTTTAATCTGAAGAAATACATTACAGAATCAGATGTGGAAAATGTGAGTTTTTCATCGACGGCTCTGGTTAAGGATGGAGAGATTATAAATCTTGCCGGCATGCCTGATCCATGGTTTTTAGGTGATGAGGAAGATCCGTATGTCCATTTATATTTTGAGAAAATGCTGAAGGACCGCCTGAACGGCCTGCCGGACGGCTTCACGATTTTAATATCTCACCGGCCCGAGTTGTTTCATATATACAGTAAATATGAACTGGATCTGGTTTTATCCGGCCATGCCCACGGCGGCCAGATCCGTCTGCCGTATTTCGGCGGACTTTATTCACCGCACCAGGGTGTTTTGCCGAAATACACCGAGGTCACACATTATAAAAATGGCACAGCATTATCCATCAGCAGGGGGCTCGGTAACAGCAGATTTCCTTTCCGTGTATTTAACCATCCGGAGATTGTTGTCATAACATTAAAAAAGAAATGATTGAGGTGAGATGATTGGTTGAACAGCTGACAGCATATGTCATTGTCATGTTTGTACTTGTGATGGTCCCCGGACCGGATATGATGATCATCATGAAAAATACACTGGCATTGAACAGGTGGGCCGGGAGGATTACGCTTACCGGCATATTGACAGGACATCTGTTCTGGATTACCATTTCTGTTGTCGGCCTGGCAGTGATTATCGCCAATTCTCCCGCAATCTTCAATACGATCAAGTATATGGGGGCTTTCTATCTGATATACATAGGTATTCAGAGTATAAGGGCGGGCGTACTTGTGCCCGGCCAGTCCATCGATCATATCGATTCCCTGAAGGAGACCGTCAGCGGAAAGTCACTGATGCAGTCGTTCAGGCAGGGGTTTGTGGCAAACATTTTGAACCCGAAAGTTTTAATACTGTATATGACAATCATCCCCCAGTTTGTTGCGGACGAAGGTCAGACATCGCTTGGTCATAATCAGCAGATCCTACTGCTTGCGGCGATTCTTCTCATTGTTTCAGTTATCTGGTTTATGACGGTGGTGGAGCTTGTAAATCTCCTCAAGCGCTGGATGAAATCCTATGTATTTCAAAACTGGCTCAGTAAAGGCGCAGGTGTAGTCATCATCTTCTTCGGGGTCAGGACATTGTTTTGGGGATAGACCAGCCCATATTAATTAAAAAATAAGAAGGCATAGACCGGCCCGGGCTATGCCTTCTTTCATATCAGTGATTAATCAAAAAACACCATGTCGACATCATTGTCAGCAGTGATTGTGTCTGTCTGCTTCAAATATTGTTTCATCTTGTCAAAATCAACTTCTGCACCGATGCCCGGCTGGTCGCTGACCTGGACAACACCGTTTTCTGCAACGACTTCAGGCGTGATGATATCTTCTTTCCAGTAACGGCTGGAAGAAGCGGTATCGCCCGGCAGTGTAAAGTTTGATAATGTCGTAATCGCTACGTTGTGCAGTCGGCCGACACCTGCTTCAAGCATGCCGCCGCACCATAACGGAATGTTGTGTTCTGCTGCAAGGTCATGAATCCTTTTCGATTCGGTGATGCCGCCGACACGTCCGACTTTGACGTTGATAATTTTACAGCTTTCGAGTTCAATCGAAGCTTTTGCTGCCTGATAGCTGTCAATGCTTTCATCAAGGCAGACAGGAGTCTGAATTTCTTTTTGCAGTTTGGCATGATCGACAATATCACCTGCTGCAAGAGGTTGTTCAATCATCATCAGATTGAATTCATCCATCGCTTTCAGAAGCTCGATATCATCCAGAGTGTAGGCCGAGTTTGCATCGACCATTAAAGGAATATCAGGAAACTGATCTCTTATTTTTCTGAGCATTTCGATATCCCGGCCAGGTTTTATTTTCACTTTTATACGTTTATAACCTTCTTCGACCTTTTCCTCAATTCTTTCAAGGAGCAGTTCATCGGTATCTTCAAGTCCGAGGGACACGCCGACGTCCACTTCGGTTTTCTTACCGCCGACCGCTTCAGCAAGTGTCATACCATTTTCTTTGGCATATAAATCCCACACCGCACCTTCGAGGCCTGCTTTAGCCATATTATTCTTTTTGAAAGGCACCAGCAGATCCCAAACATCATCAGGATGGCTGATTTCATTTTTAATGATGATCGGCGCAAAGTACTTTTTCATCGCTATGAGTGCACTGTCCATAAACTCCTCTGAATAGAGTGGGTCTTCACCTGCGACACACTCGCCAAATCCTGACAGCCCGTCTGTATTTACAGCTTCAATAATTGTGATAAATCTTTTCGTCTGAGAGCCGAAGCTTGTCGTGAAAGGATTTTTTAAATCCATCTCCAGCTGATGCAGTTTAATTTCTTTGATCTTCATATTACTCCTCCTAAACAGGTCCAAAATATTTTGAAATAAAGACAATCATCTAACCCGGATTCTCATATACAATATTACCATTAAACAACGGTAAAACTTTAAATATAAGCGTCGCTCTCCGTTGTATTTAATATTTTATAAGTATATATTGAATGTAATCATCGGATAATACAAATAATTGAGGAAGGATTTTTAAAATGACTGCTGAAAAGATACTGGAAGTTTTCAACCATATGCATGAGAATCCGGAGTTGAGCAATGAGGAATATGAAACGACGGATTATATATTTGATTATTTGAAGCAGGAAGGCTTCACTCCCGTCAAATTTAAAAAGATTACAGGCCTTTATTGTGATATGGGCACATTCAGCGGGGGGTATCCAAAAATCGGTATACGTGCTGACATCGATGCATTGTATCAGGAAGTGGACGGTGTAAAACGTGCGAACCACTCCTGCGGTCATGATGCACATACAGGGATGGTCATCGGGGCCATGCTGAAAATAAAAGATCATGAAGCGCTTGAAACAAGGGGAGTCAGATTCATTTTCCAGCCGGCTGAAGAACTGGGCACAGGTGCACTGGCTGTGGCAGATGAAGGGATTATCGAGGACCTGGATTATTTGTTCGGCATTCATCTGCGTCCGATTGAAGAAGCTTCTATGGGACAGGCGTCTCCGAGTATCGAACACGGCTCTGCTGCCTCTCTGGATTTCAAAATAGTAGGGGATGATGCTCATGGCGCACGTCCTCATCTGAATCACAACGCAATAGAAATTGGTGCGGATATCGTAAACATGCTGTCTAAAATCCATATTAATCCAATCATCCCATCATCAGTGAAGATGACTAAATTCATATCGGGCGGCAAATCACTGAACATCATCCCGGGCATCGCAGAATGCGGAATCGATCTGCGCGCACAAACGAATGACGAGATGGATAATTTGAAGAAACGGGTCTTTAAAATTTTAAAGTATGTGGAAGAGTTTTATGAAGTCTCAATCGAAGATCAGAATTTTTCAAGCATTGTTGCGAGTGAAAGTGATGAAGAAGCAATCCAGTATTTAAAAGAGGGCATTATTGACGCTCTCGGTACGGAAAATCTTATGGAGCCGATCATTACAAGCGGCGGGGATGATTTCCATTACTACACAGTGAAGTATCCAGAATTGAAAGGAGCGATGATCGGGCTTGGTTGCGATTTGGAGCCGGGACTGCATCATCCGAAAATGAAATTTGACCGGAATGCACTGGAAAATGGGGCTGATATCCTTTACCATTCCATTTTAAATGTAAAATAAAAGAATTAATCCTCTCTGAACGGGTAGTATAACTTTGAAGAGGGGGTAACTTTAATGAAAGAAATTTTCGGTTTATTTAAAAAAGGCAGTATGGCCTCACTTACTGCCGCAATCGTCAACTTTTTTATCGGTCTGCTAAAGGGCGGGGCATTTTTTCTGACAGGCAATGTTGCGATGTTTGCTGAGATGATGCACTCCTTCGGTGACTCGATAAACCAGTTCTTTGTCTTTATCGGTTCAAGTCTGTCGAAGAAGGCGCCGACTAAAAGATTTCCATTCGGATACGGCAGACTGGTCAACCTGGTTTGTCTGTTTGCAATTGTCATTGTAGCGATATTATCGTACGAAACGGTAAAGGAAGGTATCAATCATGTAGTTGAACCGTTACCGCGTGAAACTGACAATATGATGATTCTGATCAGCATTGGTGTTTTAGCAATTTCATTTATATTAGAGTCTTTTGTTTTATATAAAGCAGGTAAAGAATTATTGCAGCAGGCTGGTCAGCCGTATGATGGTCTTAAGCCGTTGACTACGAGCTATCTTCATATGAACCGGGCTAAACCTGCAACCAAGCTCGTCTTTTTGGAAGACACTGTTGCCACAGTCGGTGCTGTGATTGCAATCATTGCGATTTTGATAGGGCAGTATTTGAATGTACCTGTTGCAGAAGGTATTGCTTCAGTCATTATCGGACTTATGATGTTTTATATCGTTTATAAAGTATTTATGGAAAATGCGGCAGGTGTACTTGGTGAAAGTGACCCGCATATGGAAGAACGGATTTCCTCCATTGTATTGAATAATAAGGATATAAGGGATATCAGAAAGCTGTTTGTTATGAAAGAAGGAGATAACCTGCATGTGGAAGTGGTCGCGGAAATCGACAAAAACCTTACAGTTGAAGAAGCGAATGACATCAGAGATGATATTGAAGAAATTGTGCTCCACCAAAATCATGTCACTGATGTGAATCTGGAATTTGAGGTGGATGATGGAAAGCGTGCATGGCCGCAGCAGATATCCAAAAAGAGAAAGTAAAAAATGAGCATGGACGTTGTCCATGCTCATAATTTTTTATTGTGCGAGTATAGTGTCTACGTTATCTGTTCTTGTGACGATGAGGAACACTGTTCCTTTATCCATTTCGGATTCGTAGTTTTCAGCTTCAGTCTCGGAGAAACCGATGTTTTCCAGCTGTTTTCTCAATTGGTCGCCTTTTTTATCGAAAGCGCCTTTTACAGCATCTCCGACACCCATTTCATTTGCGCCGATAGTATTGATTTCTACATTTTTAGCAATGCGTTTCGTACGCTCATCGTCATGTGAAATGACATAAATATCATTTTCTCCAACATTTTGTGATTTCAGCTTTTCTATATCCGTTTGCAGTTCTTCATCATTCGTATAACCTTTGATAAATGGTTTAGCCATAATTATCTCCTCCAAAAAATATATTTAAATCACATGCAATATAGTCATTCCCGGCATGGAATTTATTAAACATATTTAAAGGAATCGAAAAAAAGAGCCCTTGGCAGGCTCAATTCGATGACTAAATATTTTTATGCTGATCAATGTCATCGTTGTTCCGAGAATCGCTGGCAGTAGATTCACCGGTATCTGTATATACGACCGGGTCTTCATACGTTCTGGATAACTTGCGGTAATACAGGAATAGTATGATGATTGCTGCTATACCTGCAGTGACTGCGTTTAATAATGCTAATAGAATCGCCACACCGATATTTTTAGTATATGCATTAAATACACCGATGAAGATAATAGATTCCATCAATACATAGGAAATTGCAATATCTCCGACAGACAAGCCGAGGAAGTATACAACAAGCCCTGTAATCGCAAAGATCAGTCCGAGCTGTTTCGGGTTGAAACTGCCTTTTTGAAAAACATTACCGTCAAAATCCTGACCTGCTACATAGAATGTACCAAAAGGCACAAAAGATAACATGGGAACATCAAGGTTTTTAATTTCCGCTATACGGAACAGGAAGTACCCCTGAAGTAACCATTTGATCAGTCCGACGACAACTAAAAATATCAACACGATTATACCGATTGCTACGAGGCCGGCCAATAGTCCGAAAATTTCGATGGTAACCACTCCTTTGTACTTAATTGTATCATGATTGAAAACATATAAAAAAACTTACGGCCTCACAAAATCACACAAATAATTCATAAAATGAAAAGATTATTCAACATTTTGCATAAGTATGCTTGAAAAGGCATTATTATAATGTTAGTATAAATATCATTATCATCCAAAAATAAATTGTAGAGGTGTCTATTATATGAGTGAAAAAGTGGTATTAGCATATTCAGGCGGATTGGATACAAGTGTAACGATTAAATGGTTTATCGACGAAGGATTCGAAGTTGTGGCATTATGTTTAGACGTTGGAGAAGGAAAAGATCTGGACATGGTAAAGGAGAAGGCTTTCGAAATGGGCGCATCTGAATGCTACGTCGTCGATACTAAAGAAGAGTTTGCAAATGAGTTTGTAAGTTATGCAATTTACGGTAACTCGATGTATGAAGGAAAGTATCCGCTGGTATCAGCGCTCAGCAGACCGCTGATTTCCAAAAAGCTGGTAGAGGTTGCGCATAAAGCGAATGCAGACTATGTTGCACATGGTTGTACAGGTAAAGGAAACGACCAGGTACGTTTTGAAGTTGCGATAAAATCCCTGGACCCTTCATTAAAAGTACTTGCTCCTGTCAGAGAGTGGACTTGGAGCCGTGAAGAAGAGATTGCATATGCGAAAGAACATAATGTTCCGATTCCGGTGGACCTGGACTCACCGTATTCAATCGACCAGAACTTATGGGGCAGAAGTAACGAGTGCGGCGTTCTTGAGAATCCATGGAACCAGCCGCCGGAAGATGCATATGACCTGACAGTGCATCCGACAGCTGCAAAAGATGAGGCTGAAGAAATTCTACTGTCCTTTGAAGCGGGACTTCCAACTAAGATAAACGGTGTCAGCTACGAGCTTGATGACTTAATCCTTAAATTGAATGAAATCGCAGGTGCACATGGTATTGGACGTATAGACCATGTTGAAAACAGATTGGTCGGGATAAAGTCCAGAGAAATCTATGAAACACCTGGTGCGGCGGTTATCTTGACTGCAAAGCATGACCTGGAGACGATCACGCTGACAAAAGACATCGCTCATTTCAAACCTGTTGTCGAACAAAAATACACAGAGCAGGTATATAACGGCTTATGGTATTCACCGCTCAGCGATTCATTAAGAAAAATGCTGAAAGATATGCAGACAGAAGTGAACGGCGAAGTCCGTCTTGAACTTTATAAAGGGAATGTTATTGTAACGGGCCGTCAGTCAGAGAACAGTCTGTATAACGAGAAACTTGCTACTTATACTTCAGAAGATGCATTTAACCAGGAAGCTTCCGTTGGTTTCATTGAAATCTTCGGTTTACCAACGAAAGTCAAAGCGATGCTGGATAACGGAGTAAAGATTAATGACTAAAAAAGCATGGGGCGGAAGATTTTCAGGTGAAGCACTCGAATGGGTGGAAGAGTTTAATGCATCGATCCACTTTGATAAAGTGCTTTTGGACCTGGATATTAAAGGAAGCACCGCCCATGCAGAGATGCTCGCCAGCTGCGAGATTATTTCGACAGAAGACAAGGACACTATCGTCGACGGTCTTCATCGTGTAAAAGAAGAAGTGGACAAAGGCAACATCGAGTGGGATATAAAGCATGAGGACATTCATATGAATGTTGAGCATGCACTGATAGAAATGATCGGTCCTGTTGGAGGTAAACTTCATACAGGGCGCAGCAGGAACGATCAGATTGCCACAGACATGCACCTCTATGTAAAAGAGCAGGTGCTGAGCATCATTCAGTCTATCGAAGAGCTGCAGAATACAATCATTAAAATAGCCGAGGAAAATATTCATGTCATCATGCCCGGCTATACCCATCTGCAAAGAGCGCAGCCGATTTTATTCTCACATCACATGATGGCATATTTTTGGATGTTCAAAAGAGATAAGGAACGTATGCAGGATGCCTTGAAACGTATAGATGTGTCACCGCTCGGCGCCGGTGCAATCAGCGGTACAACTTTCAATATCGACAGAGAGATGACGAAAGAAGCGCTTGGCTTCGGGGATCTATATCACAACAGTATGGATGCCGTAAGCGACAGGGATTATATCATTGAAACGCTGTCCGGTATCAATCTGGTGATGATTCATCTTTCCAGAATTTCTGAAGAGATTATTTTCTGGATGAGTGAAGAAGCGAAATTTGTCACTTTAAGCGATACGTTTACAACAGGCAGTTCAATGATGCCTCAAAAGAAAAATCCGGATATGGCAGAACTTATCCGCGGTAAAACAGGGCGTACTACAGGCGCGCTGATGTCGATGCTGATGCTCGTCAAAGGGCTTCCGCTCACATACAATAAAGATATGCAGGAAGATAAAGAGGGGCTGTTTGATGCTGTGACCACTGTTCTCGGTGCCTTGAAAATAATGAACGGCATGATTGATACGATGACAGTGAATGAAGAGAGACTAGAGCAGACAATCAATGAAGACTTCTCCAACGCAACAGAACTTGCAGATTATCTTGTAGAGAAAAATGTGCCGTTCAGAGACGCGCATGAAGTGGTTGGGAAACTCGTGCTGAAATGTATTAACAGCAATCAATATCTTAAAGATTTGAGCCTTGAGGAATTCCAGGCGGCAAACAGTTTAATCGAAGAGGATATTTATGATGTGCTGTCGCCGAAAACTGTCGTAGACAGAAGACTGAGCTACGGCGGTACTTCCACTGAATCCGTGAAACAGCAGATTAAATACGCTAAAGAAATAATATAAACAAAAATACTCGCATATCAACTTTGATATGCGAGTATTTTTTCATCTTACCGGAACCTTCTTTGGTTCCTGGCATTAATTTTGTTGGCACTTCTGTATGCATCTATTACTCCGAATAACCAAACAATCGGCAGGAACAGATAACCGATCAGAATGGCAGTCAAAGCGCCATTGATCAGCTGGAGAATAATCAGCGTAATTCCTTTAAAGAAATGTCCATTGTATATTTGTCCAAGGCCGCTGATAAAGAAACTTAAAACCGCAGCAACGCCTGCACTTTTTTGTGTTGGCATAAATTCAATTCCTCATTTCGTATATTTTCAACTAGTGTAATATACCCTTTATTCCTCGTCTTTAAACTTTGCTCTGCGCGCTTTACCGCCCGGCATATTGAACGGCCACCAGTTACCGCGCTTAAGCGTGACAACCAGTGCGGGTACAAGAAGCGGCAGAACGATAAATGCATAGAACAGCAGTGCGAATATGATGACGCTGGTTACCTGCACCAGAATGACGATGCCTGAAGGATAGAGTGCTGCAAATGTACCGGATAATATAATCACCGCGGTAATGACGACAGTTCCCATCTTCTTAATGGCGATTGCTATCGCATCTTTAATCGAATGATTCACGATTTCTTCTCTGAACCTGTCAATGATGAATATCGAGTAGTCGATACCGAGTGCCGCGAATATGATCAGACTGAAGAAAGGCACTGCCCAGTTCAATTGATCGATGCCAAACCATCCGAGTATCCATTGAGTCATGCTGACTGATGCAAAGTATGTGACAAATATTGAACCGATCATAACGACAGGGAGGATGAATGATCTGAACAGTATTGTGAGTATTACAAATAAAGTGATTACAAAAATGGTGACCACGTAAGAGTAGTCATCGGTCGTAATCTGGTCCAGATCTCTGTTCATGCTCGTTACACCTGAGAAATAGCTGTCCACTTCGTTCAATTCCAATCTGTCGAGCTCTTTATTTACAGTAGACTCTACATCGTCCAGCACGGCCATTGCTTCGTGACTGTATGGATCACCATCCAATATGACGTTCAAATTGATTGCTGTATGATCAGCAAAGCTGTATTGATCAATGGCATTTTCCAATTCCTCAGAGTCTATAAACTCCTGCGGCACATTGACGCCAGTATGATCGACGGCTTCATTATCCGTAACTTCTGTCAATAGACTCTGAATTTCGCCGAGACCGTCATTGGCTTCGCTGACGCCCTCATTGATTTCATCCAGGCCGGCAGACATCTCTTCAAGACCGCCCGAGAGTTCGGACATCTGCTCTGATGCCTGCTGCTGCTGGGTGGCCATTTCTTCATTGGCCGTTTCCACCTGTGTAGTCATTTCATTCAGACCGGTCTGTATTTCTTCGAGCTGAGCAGCCGCACCCTGCACATCGCCGGTCGTCCTCAAGTATTGGCTGACGCCTTCGACACCCTGGCTGAGTTCGCCGAGGCCGCTGCTTAACTCGCTCATATCACCTGAAGCCGTTTCCTGGCCTGAGATTTCTTCACTGATACTTGTTAAGTTGGCAGAGATTTCTTCCAGTCCGCCGGTAACTTCATCCAAACCTCCGGTAATCTCGTCCAGACCGGAATTTGCTTCGTTCAGCTGGTAGCTGACCGAAAGTTCATCTATCGGTTCTCCGGTCGGTCTGGTCACTGTCTGGACTTCCTTGACCCCGTCAAGCTTGCTGACAGTGTCAGCAACAGATTCAATGCGTGTCAGGCTTTCATGGTTCACGAGATCATCGCCGTCCGAGAGGATGACCTGGATCGGGAATATCGTTCCCTCATCAAAACTGCCACTGACTACATTTGTCGCGTGTACTGCAGAGTAGGAATCATCGAGTTCACTCAATGAATCATAACTCACTTCGTCGTCATAGAAGAATGACAGTACTATAAGAATGGCTACAAGAGAGAATATGACGCGGGTAGGGTGTTTGATTGAAAACGTTCCGAACACTCTCCAGATTTTACTCTCTTTTGTTTCGATGTTTTTAATGCTCGGCCAGAATATATATTTTCCAAGCAGAGACATAAGAATCGGCAGCAATGTAAACAGAGACAGCAACATGAATGCCATACCGAGGGCGACCCCGACAGCTGAACGATAAATTTCAAAGTTTGCAAAGTACAGAACCCCAAACACCACAGCACCGGAGATTCCGCTGATAAATACGGTTTTACCGCCTGTTTTGAATGTGTTTAATGTCGCCTGATACTTATCATTCATCTGCAGCTCTTCTTTAAATCTATTAAGAAGTAAAATACAGTAATCCGTGCCGACACCAAATAAAATTACGATTAAAAAGCTCTGTGTCTGAGGCGAAATGGGGAAACCGAACCATTCCACGAACCAGCCGACAAAAGACTGGCCGATTAAGTATGATACCCCGACGACCACGAGCGGTACCAACGGAGTCACAACCGAACGGAACATGACGAGCAGGACCGCAAGGACGATGATGACAGTGAAAATCTCAGTGGTCTGGATGCCGTTCATCGCATCTTCTTCAAGTGTTCTCTGAATCAATTCATTGGAAGTGATTGAAGTGTCCGCTTCAGTCGGATTCAGTTCTTCAATATTGTTTGCGATTTCCAATATTACATTTTCATTGCCTGTGTATTCCATTGGAATCATCATGACGCCAGATGCTTCGTTGATGAGCCCTTCCTGCAGATCGTCGTTTAATTCCAGAGGGTTGGTGATATTGTCAACTTCATCGACATTTTCCAACTCTTCAATATATGTCCCTATATCTTCCTGGTGTTCTTTAACACCGTCGTCAAATTCCAGCACAAGGGACATTACTTCGCTGTCCTGTCCGTGCTTCTCCAAATATTTACGTGCCTGTTCACTTGGCTGGTCATCAGCTAACTGGACATCACCTTTTTCAGTGGCGAGCTGTGTCAGGTTTGGAGAAAATATGAACGTCAGGACCGCAAAGGCAATCATCAGAACCGTAACCGGCCATTTAAATTTCAGGATATGTTTCATTCATTTTTCCTCCATCTGTATATTTAAGTATTGTTTCTGTTGCCTTGTGCAACTCTGATAGTTCTTCTGCAGTGATATTTTTAATATCATCGTAAATGGAATCTTTAATATTTGAGAGGAACTCCACTAACAGCTTTTTTGCATTCGGGTTCAGAACAACCAGCTTCGAACGGCGGTCATTTGTCAGTTCATTCATCTTAAAAGAAATCAGATTTTTATTGGAAAGTTTCTTTAAAGTGTGTGTAGTTGAACTTTTCGTCGTATCCAAAGCTTCGGTAATATCTGAGGGAGTCGCCTGTGTATGAATGAACAGGTATTGTAGCACTTCCATCTGGGATTTGGAGATATGCAGTTTTGACACAGTATCTGTCACATCATTAAAAATATTCGCATAGCCATACCCATAAATATTGCGCAGGTTGTTTACAGTCTCATGCATTCTGTCCACACGCTTCCCTCCTTATATAGTTCAGTATGTTGTACTAAATTACCACAGAAGAAGTTTAGCATTTTTAAAAGCGCTGTTCAATTAATTGTATGTGTGGTAATTTGTCGAATATCGCACAATTGTTTGAAAAATGATATTCTTGCAATATAAATAAAAAAATGAAGGATGATAGAATGTTTCAATATCAATCTCTATTCAGGCAAAATGCGAGTAATCAGGCTGGAAAAATTATCGGCCTGACGATACTTGCGGCTCTTTTTATGATTATCAGCTTTTTTATCATATTTTCTCTGGCCATGCTGCCCACTTTTGCGTTTGGTGATAGCGGCTGGGTAATATTGTATGTATTGTTTATCTTCTTTTTGTTATTTTTATTCAGTGTTTTTATAATTTATCCATTGAGCATAGGTGTCATCAAGTTTTTCACTTCGGCTTATACCGGTGAAAGATACGGCTTTGGTGATCTGTTCTTTGTATTCAAGGAACGCAGGTACGGCAAGGCAATTAAACTGACCATATTGATAATAGTCGGATACACTATTATCAGTTTAGGCCTGTCACTGTTGATGCAGCTGGCTTTCACAGTGGTCAATCTGCCGTTTTCCGCGCTGCTCGGCGGTCTGTCATATGAAAACAATATCGAGACATCAGCTGCGATGATTACAGGACAGATCGGTGTCTTCATATTGATGCTGATAGTGAACCTGCTGATGGTCCTCGTCATGTATATACCTTACGTGCTGCTGATGATCTACATGTTCCTGGTATACCTTGTATTCGTGGATCAGCCGCATATACCGACGTTCGATAAGTTTTCAATTGCCTTCAAAGTAATGTTCCAGGCCGGGCAGAGTCTGATGAGACTGTTCTTCAGCAACGTATTGCTGCTCGCAGGTGTGACGATACTTTATTTTATTCTTATGCTTGTTGTCGGGTTGCTTATCGGCTTCCTGGCGGCTGCGATGGACAGTCCTTTCCTGATTGTAATTATATTGGTCGTTACGGGAGTGCTGTTCCTGATCTTCTATATATATGTCATGTATCTTATGGTCGGTTCAATCGTTGCCTTTTATTATAAAGGGCGGAATGTATTGGATGAACAGGCTGCACGTGCTGCCTCATATGGTGTGAATGAAACTGAATCCGAAAAAAATGACCTCAGAGATGACGATCTCAGACCTCTGAATGACAGAGATTATTAAAATAACTTTGAAGCCCGGGTATCCCAGGCTTTTTCTTTGAGGTGAATTTCTTTTAATTATCAGTGCGGAGAAGTAACATAAGATTATTGCAAATAAATATTAACGTCGGGAGTGATAGCGAATTGAGTGCGAGCAAAAAAGGTGTAATATTTGCTCTGGGCGCATATCTCATCTGGGGTTTCCTTCCAATTTACTGGAAGCAGATTGAAGAAATTTCTTCCTATGAAATTATCGCTCACAGAGTGTTGTGGTCATTTGTATTTATGATTTTATTTATCTTCTTTATCGGAAAGTGGCGATACTTCAAAGAGGACCTGAAGTTCATCTTCAGCAATAAAAAGAAAGTGATAGCGTTGTTTACAGCCTCGGCAGTGATCACTTCAAACTGGCTGGTATTCATTTTTGCTGTGCAGGCTGGTCATATACTCGATGCGAGTCTCGGCTATTACATAAACCCGCTGATCAGTATTCTGCTGGGCCTCCTTATTTTAGGGGAGCGGTTTTCCAAAGTGGGATGGGTCGCTATTGTTATCGTGACGGTCGGGGTCGTCTACTTGATTGCAGGTTTAGGATCCGCCCCGTGGATATCTTTTTATCTTGCTGTCAGTTTCAGCCTTTACGGTCTTATTAAGAAAACGATAAATCTGGATGCAGTCTACGCAATGGCTGTAGAGACTTTTGTACTGGCTCCATTTGCACTGATATACATCATTTACCTCCAGTGGGCAGGTGCCGGTACGTTCGGTGTGAATACTGAGAGTATGTGGATGATAGGTGCGGGCGCAGTGACTGTTATTCCACTTCTTCTGTTCAGTCTCGGTGTTCAGAAAATCCGACTGTCCCTGATTGGTTTTCTTCAATATTTTGCACCGACAATTATGCTGATCATCGGCGTATTCATGTACGGTGAAGCATTTACCGATGTCCATGCCGTTGCATATATTTTCATCTGGAGCGGACTGATCATTTACAGCGTGAACAGGTATTTGGCAATGCGCAATGAGAATAAAAAACAATCCAGACGTCGTATCAAAAATTAGCATATTATTAGTTAATATTAATCAAGCATGGTATTATTTTATTGAGATTAGGCTTTGAGGAGTTAAATATTAATGACGACTAAAAAATATATGATGTTACCATTGCTCCTTCTGTCAGTGTTCTTTACCGCCTGTCAGAATGACACCGACGAAACAGAAAATGAAGCATCTGAAGAAACGGCGGAACAAACGACAGATGAAACATCAGAAGAAATGGCAGAAGAAAGTGAAGAGCAAAACATAGATGAAGAAGAAAATAGTGAGCCTGCATCGGAAGAATCAGACAAAAAAGATGAAAGTACAGCTGAAAATAATGAAATATTCAATCGGGTTATAGATAAGTCGGAAGACCTTGACAGTTATGAGGCACTGATAGATTTGGAAGGGTCTGTTGACGGCGCCCCGTATGCATTAAATGCTGAAGCGGCGATTAAAGATGGAGATCCGCCTGATCTGTTATTAAAATCCAATGATGAAGTGAGAACAGTTGCAAAAGACGGCTCCACTTATATATTCACAGGTGATGACTGGGTGGAAACGACCGAGTCCATGAATATTGAAAGTTTATTTTTCGTAACGTACGAAAGTACGCTGAATTCCTTATCGGAATTGTCAGGGCAGCTGAGCAAAGAGGAAACGGATGATTCATACTTGTTTACTTACGAAGGTTCCAACCAGTCAGTATACAAAGCATTTCAATCACTCCTTGGTTTTGAGTTCGGCGCTCTGGATACATCAGAGATATACAGTGATTTGGAAGTCGAAGTGGATAAAGAAGATCATCTCGTTGAGTATATTGCCTACGAAGCATCCGGTGAGGATGAAGAAGGGGAATACTCGATGAACGGCGATGTCGAATTCACAAGCTTCAACGAAGTGGAAGATATAGAACTGCCCTCTGAAATAGAAGAGAGAAATTAAAAGTCTAGTCTATAAAAATGAAAACCGAGCGGCTCCCGTGTGAGCGGCTCGGTTTTTTGATGACAAAAGCAAACCTGATTCGTATAACTTTGTGTTTCGAGGGGTTTTATTCGAAATCGCCGACGAAATTCGAATAACTTCATGTTTCCGGGAGACTTATTCGAAACCGTACCACGAATTCCCATTAAGCATCTCCATCAGTTGATCGGAATCATGTAAAGTTCTATAAAGTCTCTGTCCTTTTCAAGGTCAGGCGGCAGGGAGAGTGATTCTCCGAGTGCTTCAAGACGCTCATCCACGGTGAATCCTGGTTCTTCGGTTGAAATTTCAACGGTGATATTGCCGACTGCCTTTATATAGATTGCTTTGAAGTAGAAGCGGTCAACAATCCCGGAACTCCGCCATTTCTCCGCATTGACTGTTTCCAGCACTTTTTCAAGCGCCGCTTCATCACTGACTCTGAGTGAGAAGTGGTGAACACTGCCGAACCCCTCTTTTTCAATCTGGGAAGTTCTGTTTTCTATAATAAAGACCGAGTCCGCGCCGAATTTCACTTCCGCTTCAACGGTTTCATCATCCCATTCACCAACGACTTGTCCGCCGAGCATTTCTAAAAATAAAACCATCGGCTTCAAGTATTGGACGGTGACTTCAACCGCCTTGATGCCGGTGATGGCAAATTCTTCAGGTATATCAGCGCCGGCAAATGGCTGTGATTCATCATATTCCGAATCGACGATCAAAGCGAGGCGCTGGTTTTCATAGTCGGAAAAGTTCATATATGTGTAACCGAATCTTTCAATGGTGCCTTCTGTATACACGCCATTTTTCTGAAAGCGTTCCTTGAAATATTCCAGGGCTTCGAGGGAAGGCACCCTGAATACGGTTCTTGATACGGAATTAGTGCCCGGCTGATATTTGGATGACTGTCCGATTTCAAAAAATGTGATGTCGGTGCCGGGCGTCCCTTGATAATCGGCATAAAACAGATGATACATACTCGGCTCATCCTGATTGACCGTTTTCTTGACGAGTCTGAGTCCTAATATTTTTGTATAAAAATCATGGTTGTCCAAAACTTCTTTAGTTATTGCAGAGACATGATGCAATCCTTTAACTGACACAGATATCTCTCCTCGGTAAATATGTTACATTTATTATATAATACGAGTGCATAGAAGACTAACTTTAGAGGGTGTTGAATATGAAGCATCTATTTATAAAAGGGAATAATAAAAACCCTTATACAATCATTTTATTTCACGGAATGGGCGGACGGGAGACCGATCTGCTGGATGTGGCGGCGACGATAGATTCCAATGCGAACGTATTGAGTCTGCGCGGTGAGACAGAAGAAAACGGGCGGACCAGATTTTTCAAACGGCACAGTCCGGCGGAATTTGATGAAGACAGTCTCCGGGAAGAGGGCAAAAAAGTAAAAGATGCACTGTCATCTTACGAAAAAGAATACGGCATTGACCTGGAGCGGTCGATACTGGTTGGATATTCCAATGGTGCAAATATGGCTGCGCATCTGCTGTTAAATTATGACCTTTATTTCTTCGGTGCGGTACTGCTTCACAGCGGCTATAAAAGTGAACAGATTAAAAAAGTGGATCTGACACGTACGAGTGTCATGCTGACTGCTGGTGCAAGGGATATGGTGACGACGGCAGGGGAGTCGTACCAGTTGAAAAAAGAATTGGAACTGCGCGGGGCGATTGCCGAAGTGAAGCTGACCGATGGCGGTCATGAAATAGTACCCGATGAACTGATGGAAGCCCATGTATGGTTCCTCGGCCTTAAAAGAGAAGCAGAAGATGAATTCGATAATTTGGGACAATGATAAAGGGGCTGGTAATATGCACATCATCGATCAATCAGAACACAGAACGATTGCCATGATGCAAATATTCTTTTGGGGCGCACTGAGCCTGGTCACATTAAGAAAGTCAGATGGAATCAATGACCGCCTTCAGAAAGCACGGGAAGAATATAAAGAAGCTTCATCAAAAGACAGAATTTAGAACACAAAAAAACAGGCTTAAAGCCTGTTTTTATTTTAAATAAGTTTCTTCCAGATAAATTGCGAGTCCGTCTTCTTCATTGCTGAACTCCGTGACATCGTCAGCTGCACTGATGACGGATTCTGTACTGTTTTCCATGGCTGTTTTTCTGCCGCATACTTCAAAGAGCGGCAGGTCGTTCATTGAGTCGCCGATGGCATGGACATCTTTAGTCGAGATCCCGTATTCTTTCACCAATGTTTCAAGTCCGGTGCCCTTATCTTTTCCGCCCAGCATGATTTCACTGTTATGTCTGCTTGTCTTATACAGTGAGTAGCCGAGTCTTTTCTGTTCATCACTCAAGTAATCGAACCAGGCATCTATCTTTTCAATATCTTTGGAGATGAAAAATACTTTCAACAGTTCATCCATATTCAGTTCATCGACCCATTGTTCCTCGTTATCCAGTGTCTTCAAGAGCTGCACATGTTCATATTCAAACATTGTTTCAGGCTGTTCTCCGCCGATATCACGGGCGCTGTATTCCTTATCCTGCTTCAGTGTTCTGCCGCCGCTTTCAGCAGTGAACGCTTCATAATAAATTTCACGTTCTCTTGCAGAGGCAAGCACTTCCTCAACCAGTGCCCTGTCGAAGCGATAGCTGACAATCTTTTCATATTCACTGCCTGAAAGATTGTAGATGCTCATTCCGCTGGCTGCGACAAAGCCTGATAAAGGGACTTCATTTGGTGTTACTCTCTGAATGCCGCTCTTTGTCCGGCCTGTAGCGATGAAGACCAGCATTCCCTGATCGTGAAGCTGCCTTAAAGCTTCCACGAGACGCGGAGAATACTCCCCGCGGTTGTTTAAAATCGTACCGTCCATATCCAAAGCGATTGCTTTCATAAATATATCTCCTATAACGTATGATGATTGAATTTATTTGTTAATTAGACTATACCAAATATGTTAAAATGTTTGTTAATTAAATTTATTGGAGTGAGCGCAAGAATTGAACACATACAAGAAATCTTTACTGGACGGTCTCACTATCGGACTCGGCTATCTGCCGGTTGCTGTCGCCTTTGGAATCACCGCAAAACCGCTGCTTACCGCATTTGAAACATTTCTGATGAGCTTTATGGTCTACGGCGGTGCAAGTCAGTTTCTGGCACTTCAAATGCTTTCCGCATCAAGCAGTGCAGCAGCAATCACCATTGCGATCTTTGTTTTGAACTCCAGACATTTCGTGATGTCTTTTAAAATCAACTATGACTTAAAAGATGAGTCACTGTTGAAAAAGCTGCTCATTTCATCCTATGTCACCGACGAATCATTCGCACTCTCTGCCAACGTGGAGGACGAACGGAAAAACTTCATCAATTACTTCATTATTTTTATTACGGCTTACATATTCTGGGTCGTTTTCTCGGTTGTCGGATATATGGCGGGGGAGATAATGAGTGAGGAGTGGGTGACGGCAAGCGGCATCGCTTTATACGCACTGTTTATCGCTCTATTGGTCCCGGCCATCAGAACACATTATAAATATTTGATTGTTGCGGTACTCGGTATGATACTGCACTTTATTTTTATAGAAATAAACTTCATCCCGTCCGGTCTCGCAATTATCTTAGCGATGGTATTGGCGGCAATGTTCGGGCTTGTTTTGGAAAAAAGGAGTGATAGGGTATGATAATGTTAGTCATCGCTTTATTTATGGCGACAATCATTACGAGAATTCTGCCTGCATTTTTTGTCAGAGGCATTCAATTTCCTCAGTGGCTGATCACTCTGCTCAATTACATACCTTATGCAGCACTTGGTGTATTGATCTTCCCCGGATTGCTGACGGCGGTTGAGACGCCGGTGCAGGGGGTTTTAGGCGGTTTATTTGCAATGATACTGGCAATATTCAGAGTGCCGCTGTTCTTTGTTGTATTTGGAACAATTATTTTCGTATACTTTTTAATATAAAATAGTGAGGGAACATTATGTCAGATTTTTTGTTTATATTCATTAATGTCATGCTCCCCATCGCAATCATTGTAATTATCGGCTATGTGGTCCAGCTCAAGTTCAAACTCGACCGCGGCACACTTGCAAAACTGATGATTAATTACATAATGCCGGTCTTTATTTTCATGAATCTGTTTGAAGCGGATATGGAGTTCATCCTGCTTATGTCTGTCCTGCTGTTCCTTATATTATATGCAGCACTGACATTTGTTCTTACATATTTTATCGGCAGGGCGATGGGGCTCGGAACCGGGCAACAGATACTTTTTACTAACTCGAATCTTTTTTATAATGCAGGCAATTATGGGGTGCCGGTCAACGATCTGGTATTCAGAAGCGACCCTTATGCGATGAGTGTTCAGATCATGATGGTCTTTTTTCAAAATATGTTTGCATACTCTTATGGGGTCGTATCTCTCAGAGCCGCGGAATCCGGCAAATGGAAAGCGCTGCTTGGATATTTTAAAATGCCGATATTTTATGGTCTCGCGTTGGGTCTGATATTTAACTTTTTCAATATAGGTGTACCTGCGTCTGTATATATTTCTTTTGACTATATCAGTGATGCCATGATTGGTACGGTTCTGTTCATACTCGGTGCGCAGATTGCGGGTATATCGTTCAGGCGCATCCGTATCAGCTCCATTGCTGCAAGTTTCATCAGACTTATCATTGGACCCGCCCTGACAATTGTTTTATTATTATTGTTCAATCTTGATGGCGTGGTCGCACAGGCGATACTGATCACAACAGCGATGCCTTCGGCAGTGAACAGCACCATCATTGCCCAGCAGTACAGTGACGACCCTGAATACGCAGCGGAAATCGTCATGTTCAGTACATTATTCAGTGTGGTGACCGTACCTTTCGTCATCTACATCGCTTTGAATGTATTTTAATATTTCTTGTATGATAAAATGTAATTACTAAATAGTATTTGGAGGTGAATCTGTCATGGCGAATGCAGAGACACATTTGGAAGCATATAACATGAATGATTTAAAACGATTGGCAAAGACCATTTCGGTTAAAAACTATTCTACTTTTAAAAAAGATGATTTGATAAAAGAAATCATTAAGCAGCAAAAAAATGCCGAGACGGCAGCATATGCATATCAGTACATTGATGAGGATTCATTTAATACATGGAAAAAATCAGTGAAAGAAGATAAGGAAAAGCGTTACTCGCTTGAAGAGATCTTCGGCCTGTATATTATGGGATATGCGTTTGAGGATACAGAACAGGAAGATCATTTCTTTCTGACGGATACAATCGTCAATCTGTATAACGAAGTGGATACGAAAGAGAACAGAGAAGAAAGGCTCGAAGTCCAGAGAAGGCTGAATCTGATCAGAGCGGCGCTTCACCTGTACGGCATCGTGAGCTTTGAACAGCTGATCCATCTGTTTAAAAAGTATTACGATGAAGATGTGACTTCAAAAGAAATCATCGATTTCCTTGAAGGCTCGCCTTATGATATTTCCATTGATGAGGATAATGCACAAATAGTGATTGATGATATGAACTACGCCCAGTATGAAATGGTCAAAAAGCTTCAGGGCGACAGACCGTATTATGAGCCTGAGTTCGGCAAGTTCATCAAATTCAGCAATCCGAACTATATTGATGAATCATCCAACCACAGGAAACTGCGTGAATGGGTCGAGAGAAATGTGAAAGTGCCCCGTTCAAAACATGAGAGCATTTATATTTCTTTGTTACAGCTGATTATGCGCGGTGAAAAACAGGATGAGATTGTGCAGTATTTAATGTCTCTTGATGTTGAATTCAGCAACGTTAACGACCAACGAGACTTTTTCGATAATATTGCAGGGATCGTTGAAAATACACGCCACTTCAAATTCAGAGGGCATAAAGAATCAGAGTTGAAAACGAAGACGATTGTAAAAGAAGTCAAAGTCGGACGTAATGATCCTTGTCCGTGCGGCAGCGGTAAAAAATATAAGAAATGCTGCGGTGCTTAATACAACAAAACCCTGCGCGATGCAGGGTTCTTCTTTATATTGAATTTTCAAAATAATAAAATTAAGGGGATTATATGAAACATAACAATTATCCGTATCAGAACAGTCGTTACAGTGTATATGCAAAAAACGGGATGGTGGCAACGACGCACCCTCTGGCAACAGAAGCGGGCATTGAAGTATTGAAGCAGGGCGGCAATGCGATGGATGCCGCGGTGGCTACCGCAGCGACATTGACAGTCGTGGAACCGACCAGCAACGGTATCGGCGGAGATGCTTTCATGATTGCCTGGATGAACGGTGAACTCCATGGCATGAATGCGAGTGGACAGTCTCCGGATAAAGTATCCATGGACACATTAAAAGCGCATGGTCATAATGAAATACCTACATACGGCTGGTTGCCCGTAAATGTACCGGGAGTGCCGGCGGCATGGGCAAGTCTGATTGAAAAGTTCGGCAAACTCACTTTAAAAGAAGTTTTAAAGCCTGCCATCCGTGCGGCGAGAGAGGGTTATGTCATCACACCGACAGTTGCGAAATTCTGGCAGGCTGCACATAAAACATTCAAAAAAGAAATTGAGAATTTCCCGGAAATCGAACATTGGTTTGAAGTGTTCGGCGAAGTCGAGGCAGGGGGTGTGAAAACACTGCCGAAACATGCGGACACTTTGGAAGACATCGCAAACACGAAGGCAAACTCATTTTATGAAGGTGATCTGGCCGATAAAATAGTAAAGTACGCCGAAGAGACCGGCGGTCTGATCACGCATCAGGACCTTAAGGATTTCGAAGTCGAATACGTGAACCCGATCAGCATCAATTATAAGGGGTATGATATTCATGAAATCCCTCCAAATGGACAGGGCATCGCAGCATTGATGGCACTTGGCATACTTAAAGATGATAATTTTGCAGAGAAAGACGGCCACTATTATCACCATCAGATCGAATCGATGAAGCAGGCGTTCAGTGACACGACGGCTTATGTTTCTGAAAGCAGTCATATGAAAGTGAAGAGTGAGGATTTGCTGGATGTGGAATATCTGCAGGCCCGCCGGAAAGAAATTGACGGCTATGCACATGAACGGGTGCACGGTGACCTGCCGAAGGGTGGGACGGTTTATCTCGCGACAGCAGATAACGAGGGCAACATGGTTTCATATATACAGAGCAACTATATGGGCTTCGGTTCCGGTGTCGTCGTGCCGGATACAGGCATCGCTCTGCAGAACAGAGGGCACAATTTCTCACTTGATGAAAACCATCCGAATTATATCGGCGGTGGCAAAAAATCGTTCCATACAATTATTCCGGGCTTCATCACTAAAGATAAAGCGCCTGTCGGCCCGTTTGGTGTTATGGGTGGATTTATGCAGCCGCAGGGGCATCTCCAGGTGGCGATGAACCTCATTGATCACGGCATGAATCCCCAGAGCGCGCTGGACGCACCGAGATGGCAGTTCATGGAAGGCTTGAGTGTCGATGTGGAAGACCGCTTCCCCATGGATATTGCGCGTGAACTGAATAGAAGGGGTCATAAAATCAATGTTAACCTCGAACCGAACCATTTCGGACGCGGTCAGGTAATCATCAAGCAGGACAACGGCAGTTATGTCGGCGGAACTGAATCCAGAACGGACGGTTCCATATCAATTTATTAGAAGAAGTGAGCGAATATGCAGTTAAAAATATTTTGGGTATTTTTTAAAGTAGGGATGCTGGGCTACGGCGGCGGTCCGGCGTCCATTCCTTTAATAAAAGCAGAAGTGGTGGACATACATAAATGGATGACGGATGAGGAATTTCAAGATATGCTGGCCATCGGCAACACGCTGCCCGGTCCGATTGCGACCAAGCTCGCCGGTTATATCGGTTATATAAAGAGCGGCTGGCTGGGATTGGTCAATGCGGTGCTCGCAACCATCATACCGACAATATTCCTGATGATCCTCCTTCTGACGTTATTTGTCGAATTTAAGAATCTGGGATGGGTACAGGGCATGAGCCGTGGTGTTCTGCCTGTCGTCGGCGTCATGATGGCACTGCTGACCATCGACTTTTTAAGCAAGGCAAAAGCCAAGACCACTTGGGTCTTTCTGATTCCTTTCACATTGGTATCATTAGTGCTCCTTGTACCTTTGAATGTGCATCCCGCAATCATCATTGCAGTGATCATCATCTTCAGCCTGCTTAGAAGAGAGGGGAGAAAAGCATGATATATATCCAGATATTTTTAGCGTTTTTCATTCCCGGCATTCTCGGCTACGGTGGTGGTCCGGCGTCCATCCCGCTTGTTGAGCAGGAAGTGGTCAGTAACTACGGGTGGATGGATTCACAGCAGTTTGCGGAAGTGCTGGCGCTCGGCAACGGCCTGCCGGGGCCGATCATCACTAAGATGGCCGGTTATATCGGCTTTATGGTCGGCGGTGTACCGGGGGCAATCATTGCAGTAACTGCGGCTGTCCTGCCGTCACTACTGTTGATGATATTTTTAGCAGGGCTGCTTTACAAAATGAAGGGCACCAAGAAGTTTGAAACATTGACGTCACTCGTCAGGCCCGTCATTGCGATTCTGCTCGGCGTCATCGCATACGACTTTTTCAGCGGTGCATTCATCCAGTCGGGTGTCGTGCACACAGTCGTATTGATCATTGCCAGCTTCCTCATGCTGACAAAATTCAAGGTGCATCCGGCTCTCGTCATTTTGTTCGGGCTGGTCTATGGTGCATTGTTACTATAAAGAGAGAGAAAAGGTGATAGAATGGCAAAATCTATACAGGATACTTATACATTATCTAACGGAGTTAAAATCCCTGTCATGGGACTCGGTGTCTATAAAAATGTAGATGAAACCGAACTCGAGACAGCTATCGCGACTGCGCTTGAATATGGCTACCGTCACATTGACACGGCAAAAGTCTACAAAAACGAAAAAGGTGTCGGACGGTCGATTAAAAATTCCGGTGTACCGAGAGAAGAGATTTTTGTGACAACAAAAGTCTGGAACACGGACCAGGGCTACGAAAACACTTTGAAGGCGTTTGATAAGAGTCTTGAGGAACTGGACATGGATTATATCGATCTTTATTTAATCCACTGGCCGATGCCGGGAACATACGTGGAAACTTGGAAAGCGCTGGAGAAACTGTACATAGAAGGCAAAGTAAGAGCTATCGGCGTGAGTAACTTCAATCCGCATCATTTACAGGATCTTTTTGATGAATGTGAAATAAAACCGATGCTGAACCAGGTTGAGTACCACCCGCATCTCGCGCAGCCTGAACTGAGAGCATTCTGTAAAGCACACGACATTCTGCTTGAGGCATGGTCGCCGCTTAAGCGCGGCCGCATGTTCGATGAACCGGTGCTTGTGAAACTGTCGGAAAAATACGGCAAGACACCTGCGCAGATCATGTTGAGATGGGACGTGGAAACAGGCGTGTCCACGATACCCAAATCCGTCAGTGCCGACAGAGTGAAAGAAAATGGAGATATATTCGATTTTGAACTGACGAATGAAGAAGCTGAGGCAATCACTGCACTCGACCGACATGAGAGGGTCGGTAAAGATCCGGATAAAGTGACATTGGCCACATTTGGTGATTAATAAAAATCCCCGCTGAATTTGAGGTGACTCTCAATTTCAGCGGGGTTTATTTTTGCTTCAATCACTCATTGGGGATCATGAATGACTGACCACACAGTCTTAAAAGGACAATCTAACTGAACCTTAAAATGATGAATGGCAGCACGGTAAAGATAAATGCTGTAAGTAGTTGGAATATGATGAACATCACTATCCATTTGAGGGTCTGGGCATTTTTCTCCTGAACCAGATATTTACCGAATATGAAAATCGCAAACGTAATATATATGAACATGACCAGTACGATTGAAGGTATGGTTATGACAAATACAATCGTAATATCAGCGGCTGAATTAAGAAGGATGAGTATCAGCGCCGCAAGCAGTATCAGCATGAATTGTGTACTGGATGCGAGCACGCCGTAATCATGCAGCAGTTTGCCCGTGCTTTTCGAACGCTGAAGCGCGATTTTATTCATAAAATAAAAAACGAGGAATCCTGCGGCGTAAAACACCCATAAATAGACCAGCAGAATGAGTCCTGCCATTATGATTAAACTGCCGACTTCCAACATTGATTCAAAAGCTCTGTACAGCGGCATCAGAGCAAGTGTAAGAAACAAAATCAAAGGTAATGTGCTGATGAGTGTGCTTGCCCATTTTGATACGACCTTACTGTGATTTAAAATGCGGATCGGCAAAAGCAGGCACATATAAAAGTATTTAAGGGGATTGAGTTTATTATTGGAACGTTCCGTCATTCGTGTGTCTCCTGTCTATAGTGTAAGTTTTTTTCTGAATTTAATAATAAGCTGTATGACAAAATATACAGCCATAAAACCGATGAATGTACCGGCTAGATTTACAGTAACATATAAGCCTTCATTCATCTCATGGAAAAACGGCCGGTTATTAATAAAAAAGTAATTGCCGCTGACAATAGGATTTAAAAAGTAAACAAACAAGAAATAAACGGCAAATATGACATACGCCTGGAAGGTGCCTTTTAATGAGGGAACGAATCCCATCGCATAATGCATGGCCAGCGGGAAGAGTACGTTGGCGGCGTGCAGGATGAAAAATGACCATCCGGCCATATGCCAAACAGGGTGGATGCCGATTGGATAGAAAAAAGCGGCATACGCGAACAGCCCGATATAGAATATCGCCTGATTCAACACATCTTTCCTGACAAAGAACTGGATAATAATCAGCCAGATGATGATGCGGCAAATCTGAAAAGGCAGTGAATAGGCGAAGGAGTAATCATCATTGATCAAATACCAGGAATTGATCAGCACTCTCTGAAAAACGGAAATGATGAGGAATACAAACAGCACCAAAGACGTATTTCTTGAAATCTTAAACCTCAGCCGATATATTACATAAGCGGCAATTGCCAGAAAAACCATATACACAAAATAACTGAAGTCACCGGGTTCAATATAAGGCGTATCGGGATTGATCATTTTATCCATGGAAAAGCACCGCTTCCTGTAAGTGATTATAATTAAGAATAAACGACTTGAGAGGAGTTTTACAATGAATGAGGAAATTTTTAATGAGATTGCAAAACGTTATGATAATGAAGAACGCCGTCATCTGGCCGGTGTCATATTAAATGAGCTGAAACAGCACCTTCATAATACCGAAGGAAAAGTGCTGCTCGATTACGGCGCCGGCACAGGTCTGCTCGGCCTTGAACTTGCGGAATCATTCAAGAAGGTGCATCTTGCAGATGTCTCCTCTGAGATGGTAAAAGTTTTAAAGGAAAAGATAGACCTTGGAAATATCGAAAATGCAGAAGCACATGAAATGAATCTGCTGGAATCGGATACTATTATCAAGGCAGACACGATTATCATGTCTCTTGTCCTGCTTCATGTGAATGACCATCAGAAACTGATTCAGAAACTTTATGATGTATCAGCCGATGGCGGCGAAGTATATATAGTGGACTTTGATAAAAATGACCAAGTGACCCATCCGAAAGTGACGAATGGCTTTACTCACGGTAACTTGAAAGAAATGATGGAGAATGCAGGTTTTAAAAATATAAAGGTGAAAAACTTTTATGAAGGTAAAGAAATATTTGTGAAAACTGATGCAACAGTGCTCATCGCTTCAGCAGAAAAATAAAATAAATCAAAAAAAGAGTATCATCCATCATGGAATGGATGATACTCTTTTTAAATCCTTTTAATTGTAACCCCTTGTATACTGTTCTGGGACAAATTGTTTACTCTCATCATTGTTCAGTACCCAGTGCGGATCGCGGAGAAGCACGCGCCCGAGAGCAACCAGGTCTGCGCCTGCTTCAGTGACCGCGCGCTCGGCATCTTCCAGCTCATCCAGTATACCGACCGCGATGACAGGGATGTCTGCTTCCTCTTTTATGCGTTTGGCGTAAGGGAGCATATAGCCGGGTGTTGCACCCGGGAAACGTTCACGTGAAGGTTTCCCTTCGCCGCCTGCAGAAACGTGGATCATGTCGACGCCTGCTGCTTTAAACTGTTTTGCAAGATAAACACCGTGGTCCAGGTCGTATCCGCCGTCAGTGAATTCCTTCGATGACATTCTCATCAGCAGCGGCATATCTTCAGGCATCTCTTTTTTCATTGCCTGAATGACTTTTACACCGAATAAACTCAAGTCCTGGCCGAATGCATCACTTCTGTTATTTGTACGCGGTGCTGAAAACTGGTGGATCAGATAACCGTGTGCACCGTGGATTTCAATCGTGTCAAAACCTGCTTCAATAGCACGGCGGGCACCCTGACGGTAGTTTTCAATGACTTCCTCTGCCTCTTCAGTCGTCAGTTCATGCGGTTCTTTATATTTGGCGCTGTATGCGATGGCACTGGATGATACAGGTACTTCGGCGTCCTCTGCCTTCCGTCCTGCATGGGCGATCTGAATACCGATTTTTGCACCTGTTTTGTGGACCGCATCCACCAGGCGTTTGTAGTGGGGAACATGCCCGTCAGACCATATGCCGAGACAGCCGTGTGTAATCCTTCCTCTCGGTTCGACATTCGTCATTTCAACCATGATCATACCGACACCGCCATGGGCGCGGGATAAATAATGTGTCGTATGCCAGTCGCCCGGTATGCCGTCCTTGGCACTGTACTGACACATCGGCGCCATGACGATTCTATTTCTCAATTGCAATCGTAAAATAAGATTTCATTGGAGGATATTAATTATAAAGTGAAAATTTATACTTTAAAGTTAAGTGACTGGTGATGCGCTTGATACAGGGTGCTGTAATACTGAATGAATTACAAAAGGGGGATGTGATGCGGCCTCTGATACTCTCTCAAACACTTAAATTGTAATAAATCTTTCACATGATAAAATTGAGATAATAGTAAAATAGCATAGGAGAGTCGGCATGGAATATATTATTAGAAAACCTGAAATTAAAGATGCAGAACAGATTATCGAACATAAAGAAATTGTGACTGAGGCATATCCGGATACACTTGCCACTCCCATTGAAGACAGAGGTCTTCCACTTGATGAGCAGGAGGACAGCATCACCTCCTTGACGAAGGAAGATCTGGGGCTGGTGGTGGAAGCGGACGGCCGCATTGTGGGCATATTGAATTTAAGGCAGAACCCTCGCAAAAAATTTGAACATGTCTGCCAGTTCGGTGTCAGTCTGCAGCCGCAGTATGCAGGTCATGGTATCGGCACTGAGCTGATTGACCGGGCGATTAAACATGCAGAAGAAAGTACGGTTCTTGAAAAAATCGTGCTCAACGTGTTTTCCAATAATGAAGGTGCGATACGATTTTACGAAAAACTGGGCTTCGTTCAGGAAGGCAGACAAAAAGACCAGGTGAAACTGAAAGACGGTTATACAGACCTGATCCAGATGGCAAAGTTCGTCAAATAGTTCTGCAGATGGGGTTATTATAAGATTGAAGGTTGAGGTTTGTTATGAAATCCATTTTAATGGTGGGCGGCGGCGTTCTGCTGGGCTTCCTTTTAATATTTACGGGAATAGCATTTTTTCCGGAGAGCTTCGTGTTTAACGCAGTGGCCAGTCTGATACTGATACTTTCCCTTGTCGTTTTATTTGCCCTGCTGATTGTGAAATTCACGCGGGATTCCAAAGGGGACAGGGATAATGAAAAAAGATGATACAGAAATAAAAAAGGTACAAAATCAATTTTGATTTTGTACCTTTTCATTATGCATTTATATTGTGACTGCTTTATCTTCATTTTCAAGGTGCTGCATATAGTCTTTTATACGATGCGGAATCATGACTACTTCATTTTGTAAGTTTCTCGGGCGATATGTTTTATCGATACATCTGTTCCAATAAGAAATATGCCTGCGGTCGATACACTCAGCAACATCTGAATTGCTGTCGCCATCGTCAGCTTGAATTGAATACCAGTAGAGATACTCATGATCTCCTACAGTATCACGCATAATAGTTTCTACAAACATTTTTTCACCATCCAGTGAAAGCAGCGCATCCTGCATGTTTTCATTCAGAAACTCCATCCACTCATCTACCAATTCGCTTTTGCCTTGTTTTATACGAAATTTCGTTAACTCTACCTGCATTTTCAAGCCTCCTTTTCAAATTCACTTTCACTATCATACATCATTTTAAATGGTTGTCAATTCACTTTTCAAATTTTCATTGTTATATTTAATATGTAAAAATGTTTTAAAAAGACAGATTATGGGAGAGGTGATTCTATGTCTACATGGAAAGAGTTGAACACACGTGCACAGGCCAATACAAAACGTATCCAGGAAACTGTGCCGGAAACGATGAGAGAATATAAAAAGCTGCAGAACAGTGCCTACGCTGAAGGTGCACTTGATAAAAAAGCGAAAGAAATTATCGCACTGACTTATGCTATTGCAGATAAATGTGAAGGCTGCATCGGCAACCATGTCAATAAACTGGTGGGGCTCGGTGCTTCCAGACAGGAAATTGCAGAGATTGCAGAAGTTGCTATAGTCATGGGCGGCGGCCCCGGAATGGTCTATGGCGGAAAAGCACTGGAAGCTTATGACGAGGCAACCGGGGAGAATAAATAACTGCAGCAGAAAGTTTTTATTAAGCGGGTTTATATATTCAATATTAGGTTAATTGAAAGGTATATGGCTTCTACTATGAAAAATATTAAAGGAGTGTTCATCTAGTGGCAGAAAAAAATATTTACGGCAATACACCACCAATGCTCGGGGCTGAAAATTTAACGGAGGCGGCAGAATATAATACGGATGTACTTTTCTATGGCGTGCCATGGGAAGCTTCAAGTACATGGGGAGATTATACGGGCGTGGAACTCGGCCCTAAGCAGATTCGTCTGTCTTCACAAAGATACAGTACTTATTTACCGGAACTCGATCATATAAACATAGAAGATCACCTGAGTTTTGGAGATGTCGGAGATGTGGCTGTAAACCCGCATAATGTTCCGCAAACGGTGGACATCATTGAAGAGTTCGCTGAAAACCTTTGGAACAGCGGCAAGTTTCTCGTCGGTATCGGCGGAGATCACAGCGTGTCCTATCCAATTGTAAAGGCACTGACCAATACAGGAAAAAAAGTGGGGATCATTCATCTGGACTCCCATTATGATAACTATGAGGATTATGAAGGGGATAAGTATGCCCGCAGCACACCGTTCAAGAGATTATATGAAACTGAAGGTGTGAGAAATGAAAGTCTGATTCATACTGGTATCAAAGGTCCGAGAAATAAGCCGGAAAATGGAAAGGCGGCAAAAGAAGCGGGTGCTGTAACGCTGACGATTAATGATATACGCGAGCAGAGCGATTTAAGAGCATATGCAAATGAGATTTATGATATGGCTTCAAAAGATGTTGATGTCGTCTATTTGACGATTTGCAGCGACGTTCTTGATTTTGCTTTTAACCCAGGCGGTCCGGTGGACGGCAATGGATTGAATTCGTATGAGTTATTAACGATGATTTATGAATTCGGCAAGCGTGGTCTGTGCGGAATGGACTACGTGGAAGTTTATCCGATGCAGGATGCCAACCAGAATTCTGCGCATTTTGTTTCAACTGCAGTACTGCACGTTCTTGCAGGTCATATTGAGGGAGGTCACCACAAATAAAACAGGGGTGACCTCCTGTTTTTTTATAAATAAAAGGGGATGATAGTATGTCAGAATCAAGATTTATAAATAAACTGAAAGAGATTGGTCCAGGTGCTATTATTACTGCATCATTTATTGGTCCGGGAACAGTGACCACAGCAACAAGAGCAGGTGCAGGTTTTGGATTTGCATTGCTGTGGGCGGTCATATTTGCGATTATTGCAACGATAATTCTGCAGGAGATGGTGGCAAGAATCGGGGTTGTGACAAAGCAGGGGCTGGGTGAAAACATTAGAGAGCTTTTCGATAACAAAATACTTAAATTTGCATCAGTCTATATTGTGATGATTGCTGTGGCCATCGGTTGTGCGGCATACATCAGCGGCGATCTTCTTGGGACATCTCTCGGCGTATCATATTTATTTAATGTTCCTGAAAATATAGTCGCGCCGATTCTCGGTGTTATCATTTTAATTCTCGCTTTGAGCGGCGGCTATAAAGTTATCGAGAAACTGATGATCTTTCTGATCATCATTATGGGAATTACTTTTATTACAACGATGTTTGTAGCGGGACCTGATATTGCAGAACTTTTCAAAGGCGCTTTTGTACCGGGAGTACCAAGCGGATCCATCCTGCTTGTCATTGCTTTGATCGGTACTACAGTCGTTCCGTACAACTTCTTCATACATGCACAGACTGCAAGTGAAAAATGGGGAGACACTTCCAAGATGTCTGATATGAGGCTCGATACAATTTTAATGATTTCTGTCGGTGGTCTGATTACTGCAGCGATATTAATCACTGCGGGTGCTTTGATTCAGGGCACAGAAGTGACAAGTGTCGTAGAGCTTGCATCACCGCTTGAACCATTAATGGGAGGTTTGGCGCCTGTATTTATCAGTGTCGGTCTGTTTGCAGCAGGGTTCTCATCAGCAATTGCGTCACCGATGGGTGCTGCAGCAACCGTGAGCAGTTTTATGCACTGGAAGGGCGGATTCACAAATAAAAAGTATAAACTGATTTTTGCACTTGTCATCAGTATCGGTATCATCACTTCGGCAATCGGCTTTGAACCGCTTGAAGTATTGCTTATAGCGCAGGCACTGAATGGCCTGATCTTACCGATTATTGCGATATTCATCATGATAGTGATTAATAAAAAAGGTCTTATGGGCAATTTTAAAAACCCTCTGGCATTGAATATTGCAGGGTATGTGGTGACGGCAGTCGTGACATTCTTAGGGCTGTACAGCATGATTGATGCGGTGACCAGCTTTTTCTAGTAAAGTATAATCAGAAGATGAGCAAGTGGAGGAATAAAAATGAAAGTAAATACGAAATGGCAGGGCAACATCTCTTTTGAATCAACAGCAGATGTCTCAGGACACACTGTAAATATGGATGCAAGAAAAGAAGCGGGCGGTTCAGGCAGTGCGCCTTCACCGATGGAAATGGTACTGCATGGCGTCGCCGGCTGCATGGGCATCGACCTGTGTGTCATAATGAGACACCATATGGACAGCGTGACTGATTTGGAACTCGAGCTTGACGGGGACCGTGCAGAAACGGAACCGAAACGCTTTACTGATATTCAGATTACAGTGAAGGTGGACGGGGACGTTCCTGAAAAGGTTTTGAACCGGGCGGTGAAATTGTCGCATGAAAAGTATTGTTCAGCAGTCAACTCATTAAACGCCGAATTTACAACAAAAGCTGTTTTAAATGGCAAAGAGATATAAAAAATGTTTCCCGGACCAAAACGACCGGGAAACATTTTTTATTAGTCATCACTCAATGATGTATCCTGAAAATCTTTACTGTGAAGCACGATTTCGGTGATGTAGTCCTGCTGGTCATAAGTCATCATGACATAGTAACCATTATCCGGATCGCTGTCATACATCATTCGGAAATTGGATGTATCATCCAATGTCGGCCAGCCGTAATTTTCCACAGCATTCATTTTAGTGAATTCATCAGGAAAAATGATTATACCGTCTGCTTTAAGTTCCGAAGTATCTGTATCGTCGGCAGATTCCGGGAAATTAAAAGCAATATGTTCATAGTGATAATATGTGCCATCAGTCAATTCACCGCTTCCATTGGGTTCTCCAAGTGCATTGACCATGTAATCATAGCTGGAACCCAGTGAAACTGTGCGATATTCATAGCTTGCAGAGAAGAAATTTGAAATGAAAGCATCGGAAGTGATATTGATCGGTTCTATTTCGGGCGGTTCAGTTTCTTCTTCCGTTTCCTCGTTTTCTTCGGTCTCTTCGGTCTCTTCGACTTCCTCTTCGGGCTCTCCTGCTGTTTCAAGGTCATCAGAATTATTTCCTGTAATCGTACTTAAACAGGAAATTAAAAACAAAGGTGTCGTAATGATTAAAAGCAAGAGTTTCATCCAATCCCCCCATAATAGTCCTTTAATTATATTTTAAAGCACCGTACGCGTAAATGCCAGGACCTGTATGGCCTATACAAACATTGCCCCCAGAGCACCGGAGAACTCACCGTTCTTAATGATGTGAGGCTGCATGCCTTTCAATGATACATATCTGTTGATGATGTCCTTCATGACATCATTATCCCTGATGGTGGAGCCGATGAAGACGATATCTTCAGTGTCAAAGCCGTCCGCGAGGTTGATGCCGATTGTACTGACAGTTTCAGCAACAAGCGCAATAACAGCCTGCAGCTCATCCGCGTGTCTGACGATCTTTCTGTCCCCAGACTTTACGTTACCAAAATTACTTGCTGTCAGATCCCCCGGTATCGGGGACGCATCGCCGGCATATATGTGATGGACCTTCAAATCAATTTCATCGCGGTTGCCCTCTTTTGCCAGGCTGACTATGTCATCGAAACTGTTAATGCCGGTCAGAAGATAGGATAAGCCCATTAAAGTACCGCCGCCGACGCCAGAACCGCCGGCTCTTTTCTGGCCGTCCGCATCAGCCTGGTGGAATGAGGTCCCTGTGCCGACGTTCAAATATACAAAACGCTCAATATGTAAATTCTGTTCATCCATAAGCTGTTTCAGGCCGATATAAGTGGCATCGAACTCGATGGAAATATTCACATCATGGTTCAGTTTTCTGCTCATATACTCCGCTTTACCGCCGGTGATATAAATGTCGGCATCAGGATGGTCTTTATTCAAATCTTCTATAAAGTCATCGATGTTCAAAGAGGGCACCTTATCGAACACTCTTTCACCATCATCTTTAATATAAACTATTTTTAATAAAGTGCCCCCGGCATCGATACTAATTTTCATAATATGCCCCCAAAAAAATGTCATTGGCAATAGTATACCAATGACATTTAATATTTTGTACAATTATTTAAGTTTTGATCTTCTCGGACGACGTTTCATTGCTTCATTCGACTCGCGTCTGAGAGATTTCGATACTGAGAATATCATCAATATCAATACGACTGTGAATGGCAGTCCGGCAAGCAGTGATGCGGCCTGCAAACTGCTCAGTCCACCTGCAAGAATCAATGTGATTGTTAAGAACCCAAGCAGAATTCCCCAAAGAATCTTTAAGCGTAAAGCAGGGTTCTCAGTGCTTCCTGAAGTCATTCCTGCTACGATAAACGTTGCAGAGTCTGCAGATGTAACAAGGAATGTGAAGATTAACAGTATAGCCAGTGCTGATGTAATCTGACTCATCGGCAGCGTATCAAACATTGTAAATAATGCGGCAGTCTGGTCATCCAGTACTATCTCACCGATAGAAGTGCCGTTAAACAAGTCTGAGTATATTGCTGTTCCCCCAAGAGCAGCGATCCATAAGAAGGACAGCACCGGTGGAACAATCAGTATACCGAGCACGTATTCTCTTATCGTACGTCCTTTGGATACTCTGGCGACGAATGAACCGATAAACGGACTCCAGGCAATAACCCATGCCCAGTAGAACACTGTCCACTCCTGCACCCAAGTCTCGCCTGAATACGGCTGGGTTCTCAGTGAGTATCCGACATAACTCTTCAAGTAGTCCCCGATACCGAGAACAAAAGTTTCCATGATGAATGTAAATGGTCCCATGAACATAACAAACACTGTTAAAATCAACGCAAGCGCCATGTTCAAGTTACTCAGCCACTTAATACCTCTTTTTAAACCTGTAATTGTTGAGAATAAAAAGAGAGTAACCATCAGAACAGTCAGTACGATTTGAGTGACTGGTCCAGAAGGTATATTAAAAGCAAAGTTCAATCCGCCATCCATCTGAAGGATACCGAGACCGATAGAAGTTGCCATACCCGTCACTGTAGCAATAACAGCAAGGATATCAATGAACTTCCTTGAGGTCTTGTTATAATTCTGGCCGAACAACGGTTCAAGTGATGTAGAAACCATACCGTTTTTCTTTTTACGGTACTGACTGTAGCCGATGGCCAGACCTGCTACACCAAATATGGACCACTGTGAGATACCCCAGTGGAAGAAAGAATAGCCCATCGCTGCCCGCGCAGCTTCATATGATTCAACTTCACCGCCTGGGAAAGGAGCGATCATAAAATGCTCCATAGGTTCTGCAACCCCGTAGAATACGAGGCCGACACCTAGACCGCTGGAGAACAGCATGCCTACCCATGAACGGAATGAGAATTCAGGCTTTGAATCATCAGGACCGAGTTTTACACGGCCGTATGGTGAGATTGCCATGAATAATAGGAACATGCCGAATCCGAACACACTGATTAGAAATAACCAGTTGAAGTTACGTGCGATAGTGTCGTAAATACTACTCGAGGCGTTTTCCACTGCTTCAGGGAAAAACATTGCCATTAATGCTGCAATTGCAATGACGCCGCCGGCTCCCCAGAAAACGGTGCCGAGCTTTGCATCGTCTTCGCCGGGAAGTTTGCGCTTAGTATTTTTAGGATCTTCCTGTTCTGTTTCTTTACTCAATAAAAAAACCTCCATAAAAATAATTTTCAGCTTTTTTACAGTTTTAATGCGCAGAGATGTCTGTTCTGGTGGCGTCCATAAAGAATGCCGCTGGTACCTCGTACCAGCGGCATTTCGCTGATAGTAAGATAATTGGCTGTGTGTTTGTCAATTAAATTACTTTAATAGATTTTGCTTAAGTAAAACTTACATCTTTTAGTATAATATAGGAAAATCATACACTAAATATGATCTTTCTACAATTACACTTAGGATTATTTTGAAAGTGAAGATAGAGTATAATTGAAATTCAATTTGTATATTCTGTATCATAACAAAATAAATACATATGTCAAAAAGGGGACGAAATTTATGAATAATATTGATATACGGCCATTTGAAGAGAATGACAGAGCCGCACTGAAGGATTTTAAACTCAGTGAACAGCAGCTTGAATTTACCAGTCTGCCGCTTGATGTGCTGAACGATGCACTGGGTGACGAAGAGCGTCAGCCATGCGTTGTTGTCAACGGTGAAGACGGAATCGTCGGATTCTTCATACTTCACAAACATTACCGTCATGAAGGCTATGACACACGCAGAGAAGTCGTGTTTGTCCGCTCTTTATCCATAAATGAAAGCGTACAGGGAAAGGGTTACGGTACAAAAGTGGCTTTGAACCTTCCTATATTTGTACAGAAACATTTTTCAGATTACGACCATCTGCACCTTGTGGTGGATACTGATAATGCTGCGGCCTGGAACCTTTATGAAAGAGCCGGTTTTATTCATACAGCAACTAAAGAAGACGGACCGATCGGACTTGAGCGGCTGTATCATTTAGATCTTGACCAGAAGTATGTTAGTAATATCAAATTAGTGGTAGAGGAAAGTATAGAGTCACCAAAAATTAAAATAGACATTATTCTTGATAATGAAAAAGTGATTGGTTATGTTGAAGGCACAGCCGAAGAAGAAACACTCTTCATAAAAAATATTTATGTCGATGAGAATGAAAGAAATCGGGGGATTGCTTCAAGTGCCCTAAGGCAACTTGGCACTTTTCTCAGAAGGAATATGAAAGAAATCTCGGAACTTGCTGTAGCGGTGGATGAAGATGAAAGCATCAATCAGTTATTTGAATATGTCGGTTTCGCACGCTTTAAAGAGACGGATGAAGATGATCTATATATAAAGTATATCAAATATTAAATACTTCTTGATTCATCAGTTAAATAACTGTATCATATCTAAAGATACGAGCGGACGAAAGGATGTAAATCAATGAGGATAGATAATTATTCAAAAGAAATGATGGATGAGAATTCATTTATAGACATGTCGTTTATTTACCTGGAAGACAAAGGGAAAGACGCTGATCTATATGAGATCATAGATAAATTCAAAGAAGTGGGCAACTATAATGAAGATGAGATAGAAAACCGTATTCTGCAATTCTATACGGATTTGAACACGGACGGCCGTTTCCTGTCTACAGGTGAAAATATCTGGGGACTGAGAGACTGGTATTCAGTAGATGATATTTCTGATAAGGTTGCGCCGACAATTCACAAAATAGAGCTTGCGACTGAAGAAGAAGAGCCTGAAGTATACGAAGAAGATGATACTGTTGAAGATGCGTTCGACCAGGATAAAGAGCTCGTTGACGGAGACACTGAAGATCTGGAAACACCTTTGAATGATAATAAAGATGAGGAAATAGACGAAGCGATCGACGAGTCAATCGATGAAACGATTGAGTATGACGATACTGATGAATTGGAAGACTCATACGAAGACGATGAGCAAAGTGTGTAACTCAACTTATAGTTGACTTTATTCCCAGAAGTGCTATTATTTTATTTGGGCTCCCTAAAGTAGGGAAGATAAAGAACGGCTCCTTTTCACGTTGCGTGAAAGGGAGCATTTTTATTTTTACAGGAGGAAGAAAGATGACAAAATATATCTTTGTTACCGGAGGAGTTGTATCTTCACTCGGTAAAGGAATTACAGCAGCATCGCTTGGCAGATTATTGAAAGACCGCGGTTATAAAGTGACGATCCAGAAGTTCGATCCATACTTGAACGTGGACCCTGGAACGATGAGTCCATATCAGCACGGCGAGGTATTCGTTACTGAAGACGGTGCTGAAACAGACCTGGATCTCGGCCACTATGAACGTTTCATAGATATCAATCTACATAAATACTCAAACGTAACGGCCGGAAAAGTCTATTCTGAAGTGATCAGAAAAGAACGTCGCGGAGACTATCTTGGTGCGACTGTGCAGGTTATCCCGCACATCACTAATGAAATCAAATCACGTCTGATCAAAGCGGGAGAGGTTTCAAAAGCCGATGTTGTCATCACAGAAATCGGCGGTACGATCGGTGATATCGAATCATTGCCGTTCCTTGAGAGTATCAGACAGATGCGCAGTGATATCGGACGTGAAAATGTCATGTATGTCCACTGTACTTTACTGCCTTACATCAAAGCTGCCGGAGAAATGAAGACAAAACCGACACAGCACAGTGTTAAGGAATTACGCGGTCTCGGCATTCAGCCGGATATGATTGTTGTGCGTTCAGAACATGAAATGGCGGAAGAATTAAGAGATAAGATTGCACTGTTCTGCGATATTGAAAAAGAAAATGTCATCGAAGCCCGTGATGAAGAAACAATCTATAATATTGTCATGAGACTGCAGGAGCAGAAAACGGATGATCTGGTTATAAGAAAGCTCGATTTGAAACCGTCTGAGCCGGCGGAACTGGTTGAATGGAAGCATCTTCTTGAAAACCTCGACAATATCGATAAATCTGTCTCCATAGGCATTGTCGGAAAATATGTCTCGCTGCAGGATGCTTACCTGTCAGTAGCTGAATCATTGAGACATGCCGGATACGAACGTCAGACAGATATCGATATCAAATGGATCAATTCAGAACATGTGAGTTCTGATAATTACGAAGAAAAATTAGGTCAGTTGGATGGCATCGTTGTACCCGGCGGTTTCGGTGAGCGCGGAGTCGAAGGTAAAATCATGGCAATGAAATTTGCAAGAGAAAACAATGTGCCTGTACTTGGAATCTGCCTCGGCATGCAGCTTGCGACAGTCGAGTTTGCGAGAAACGTCATCGGTCTGGAAAGAGCGCACTCAAGAGAGCTTGATCCGAACACACCACATCCGATCATTGATCTGATGCCTGAACAGAAAGATGTTATCGACCTTGGCGGAACACTCAGACTCGGAAGCTTTCCGTGTGAACTGAAGGACGGTACGATCGCGAAAGAACTTTATAATAAAGAGCTTATCAGCGAAAGACACAGACACAGATATGAATTTAATAATGCATATAAAGAACAGCTGGAAGCGCACGGTATGGTATTTTCCGGAACATCTCCGGACGGCCGTCTGGTTGAAATGATAGAATTGAAAGATCACCCTTACTTTATGGGTGTGCAGTTCCACCCTGAATTCCTATCAAGACCGACAAGACCACACCCATTATTCCAGGGTCTGATTGATGCGAGTATAAAATAAAAAAATCCCCAACCGGGGATTTTTTAATATTCATCATTCGTCATCTCGTCAATCAGGACGTACAGATGATAATATAGATAAGTAAATGCATTTATATATGGATTTACGATCTTATCGAAATTCGGTGTGGGTATCAATTCCCTCGGTGAGGACAGGTCGATATAATGGTGAACATTGTCGAGCGTCTCATTTTCATGTCTGTTATAATTTGAAATCAGTACAAATTCGATGGGCTGTGAATTCAATTCGTCTACAAATGATTTTACTTCATCATCGAAAATGTTTGCAACGACCAGCATTCTGTCCGGTGTATCGATATTTTCAAATGCACTGAATGAAGAAGGGCTGCCCAGCTTCAACTCCCCATGGAGAAGAAGGGGTTCCATGCTTTTGAAGTCGTGAAAAGTTTTGATGATGATGTTGCCTTCACCATGAACCGCCTGAGATAATAATCTTGCAGCAATCTCGATTTCTTCTTCCTGAGCGTCTATATGATTGTAAATGTTGATGAGTTGAGTCTGTAATATTTTATCCATGATTATCACCCCTATATTATAATTAAGCATATATCATCATAACAATAAAATGAATGTTTATTTGAATTCTAATAAAACAACGCCGGATTTTAATCATATTTTAATTGAAAGATATTATAGTTTAAATGATGAGTATAAAATCTTTCATCATTTTCTTTGCCGGTACAAACAAAATTCTTATATAATGAATAAAAAGATGTAATGGAGGATTTTTAATTATGAAGTACTTTATTGATACAGCAAATATGGACGAAATTAAAGAAATACATGAGTGGGGCGTGCTTAGCGGTGTGACAACCAACCCATCACTCGTAGCAAAAGAAAAGGATATCTCATTTCATGAACGTCTTGTGGAAATCTGTGAATTGGTACAGGGCCCTGTCAGCGGTGAAGTCATTGCGCTTGATGCAGAAGGCATGATTGAAGAAGGCAGAGAGCTTGCAAAGCTGCATGAACACATCATTGTTAAAATACCTATGACAGGTGAAGGTATGAAAGCTGTCAAAGTATTGTCTGCAGAAGGGATTAAAACAAACGTTACTCTTGTATTCAATACTGTCCAGGCGTTGACTGCAGCAAGAGCAGGCGCAACATACGTATCACCGTTCATCGGCAGACTGGACGATATCGGTCTTGAAGGTATGCAGCTGATCGAAGATATCAGTTATATTTTCGCACTTCATGATATCGATACTGAAATCATAGCGGCATCCATCAGAAACGAAGGACACATCCATGGCGCTGCGCTTAAAGGTGCCCATATAGCAACAGTACCTTATAAAGTATTGAAGAAATTGACAGACCACCCACTGACAGATAAGGGAATCGAGCAATTCTTAAATGACTGGAATAAAGATAAGTAAAACGCTCGATATCAAGTAAGGAGTAAGTATATGACAAAAGAAGTGATTAAAGTACGTGGCGGAAGAACGCTTACTGGAGAAGTCGGCATAAGCGGCGCAAAAAATAGTGCAGTTGCACTGATTCCTGCATCATTGATGGCATCTGAAGGTGAAATGACATTGGAAGGTCTGCCTGAAATCTCTGATGTGGATACTTTAATGAGTTTATTGAACGATTTGAATATTGATACTGAATTAGAGGACACCACACTTAAAATCAACGCGGAAAAGGCACAGAATATGCCTCTATCCAACAACAAGGTTCAGTCATTAAGAGCATCCTACTATATGATGGGTGCAATGCTTGCACGCTTCAAGAAATGTGTGATTGGTCTCCCCGGCGGCTGTCCGCTCGGTCCGAGACCGATAGATCAGCACATCAAGGGCTTCGAAGCACTTGGTGCAAAAGTGACAAATGAGTACGGGGCGATGTATCTTGAAGCGGAAAAGCTGACAGGCGCAAAGATTTTCTTTGATGTTGTGAGTGTCGGTGCGACGATCAACCTCATGGTTGCAGCAAGCCAGGCGGAAGGTAAAACAATTCTGGAGAATGTTGCCAAAGAGCCGGAGATTGTTGACGTAGCATCCCTTCTCAATAAGATGGGCGCCAATATTAAAGGTGCAGGCACTGATACGATTAAAATCTTTGGTGTGGATAAGATGCGCGGTACACGCCACAGTATCATCCCGGACCGGATTGAAGCAGGGACTTATATGATTGCCGGCGCAATCAAGGGCCAGAACTACCGGGTCAACAATATCATACCGACGCATATGGAATCATTGACTTCAAAACTTCAGGAAATCGGTGTTGAAATTGAAGAGGGTGACGATTATGTCGTTTTATCCCACCCTGAAACGTACAAGCCGGTCTCACTGAAAACACAGGTGTATCCCGGGTTCGCAACAGACCTTCAACAGCCGATTACACCGCTCCTGTTTCTGACGGACGGCGTGAGTAAAATTACGGAGACGATTTACCCGGCACGGTTCCGGCATGTTGACGAGCTGAGACGCCTGGGTGCAAACATCGAAAAGAAAAGCGGAACAGCTCTGATTTATCCATCTGAACTACAGGGTGCCGATGTGTATGCCAGTGATTTAAGAGCCGGTGCATGTCTATTATTATCCGGTCTGATTGCAAATGGTGTGACGACAATTCATAATGTCGAACACATTGACCGCGGCTACAGTGATATAGTGAAAAAGCTGGAAGAACTCGGTGCAGACATATGGAGAGAAACCGTAGAATAAGAAATTGAACCCGGATTAATGAAAATAATTAACTCCGGGTTTTATTATGTCTTGCAATTTTTCGATGTGATATACTGATTTTGAAATAATACTTGGAGGTTCTCACATGGAAAGAAGTTTATCTATGGAGCTGGTCAGGGTCACGGAAGCGGCAGCTCTTCAAAGTGCTAAATGGGTTGGTAAAGGCATGAAGGAAGCGGCGGATGACGCAGCGACTGAAGCGATGCGTACTGTATTTGATACTATACCGATGTCAGGAAAAGTGGTTATAGGTGAAGGTGAAATCGATGAAGCACCCATGCTTTACATAGGCGAAGAACTGGGCACGCGTGAAGGACCGGAAATCGATATTGCAGTAGATCCTCTGGAAGGCACTTCGATTGTAGCAAACGGGGCATGGAATGCTCTGACGGTACTTGCTGTTGCCGATAAAGGCGATTTACTGCATGCGCCTGATATGTATATGAATAAGATCGCGGTCGGTCCGGAATGCCGCGGGGTCGTGGACCTGGATTTTTCAGTGACTGACAATCTGGAAGCAGTGGCAAAGGCCAAAGGCAAAAGCATATCGGAAGTTACAGTTACGATTATAAAAAGAGACAGAAACCAGAAAATCATAGATGAAATCAGGGCGGCCGGCGCACGCATCAAATTTTTCCATGATGGCGACGTTGCAGGTGCCATCAATACTTGTTTTGACTGGACAGGTGTCGACATCATGCTCGGAATCGGCGGTGCACCTGAAGGCGTGATTTCTGCAGTGGGCATCAAATGTCTGGGCGGTGATTTCCAGGGCAGGCTTGTTCCTATGAGAGACGGGGATGCAGAGCGCTGTGAGTCCATGGGTGTGGATCCTGAGCGGAAATTCATGATGGATGACCTGGTCAAAGGTGACGATGCGATATTTGCTGCAACAGCAGTGACTGACGGAGAAATGATGAAAGGCATCCAGTTCAAAGGAAGCTATGCAGAAACATCCTCAGTGGTCATGAGAGCCAAGTCCGGTACGGTACGTTTCATCAACGGACGCCATAGTCTGCAGAAGAAACCGAATATGGTAATGGAAGATTAGATTTTACAGAAGTGTATCTGAAAAAATGATATGCTTCTTTTCTTTTATACTTAAATAATGTAGAATATCAGTTGTTCATCACACAACATCTTCAAAATTCCTCTTTAGACTTTTTAATTATACATCAAATTATATCCAAAAATATGAAAGTGAAGTGAATACATGGCTGATCGAAACAAAGAAGGCTTGAAGTATGAAACCTTCGATTCGCTATATAAAGGTAACTCCACCAAGGTGCTAACCGAACGCGCAAAAGAACTTAAGCTGACAAACTACAGCAAGTTAAATAAAAAAGAACTCGTACTTGCCATAATGGAAGCCGAAATGGAGAAAGACGGCAACTATTATATGGAGGGCGTACTCGATGACATCCAGCAGGATGGCTATGGTTTCCTCCGTACTGTGAACTTTTCCAAGGGAGAGAAAGATATTTATATCTCAGCCTCCCAAATCAGAAGATTCGAACTGAAAAAAGGGGATAAAGTCACAGGTAAAGTCAGAAAACCTAAAGAGAATGAAAAATATTACGGACTGCTGCAAGTGGATTTTATCAATGATCAAAATGCTGAAGATGTGAAGAAACGTCCTCATTTCCAGGCGCTTACACCGCTCTATCCGGAAGAGCGCATACACCTTGAAAGTAAGGGGAGCGGCTTATCCACACGCATTATGGACCTGGTCACACCGATCGGTTTCGGACAGCGCGGAATGATTGTTGCACCGCCGAAAGCCGGTAAGACATCACTGCTGAAAGAAATTGCAAATGCAATCGCGGCAAATCATCCAGATGCCAAACTGTTCATATTGCTGATTGGTGAAAGGCCGGAAGAAGTCACGGACCTTGAACGTTCTGTAGAAAACGCTGATGTTGTGCATTCAACTTTTGACGAGCCGCCTCAGCATCACGTGAAAGTAGCAGAACTTCTGCTTGAAAGATCCAAACGTATGGTTGAGATGGGGGAAGATGTCATTATTTTAATGGATTCCATCACCCGTCTCGCAAGAGCATATAACCTGGTCATGCCCCCAAGCGGACGAACTTTATCCGGCGGGTTGGACCCGGCGAGTTTACACCGCCCGAAACATTTCTTCGGAGCTGCCCGTAATATAGAGGCAGGTGGCAGCCTGACCATTCTTTCTACGGCGCTTGTTGAAACAGGAAGCCGGATGGATGACGTCATATATGAAGAGTTTAAAGGGACAGGTAACATGGAACTTCACCTTGACCGGGGACTCAGTGAGAAACGTATTTACCCGGCAATTGATATCCGTCGTTCAAGTACAAGAAAAGAAGAACTGCTGTTAGACAAGAAAGAACTGGACGTACTGTGGCAGCTTAGAAAACTATTTACAGATGCACCGGACTTTACAGAAAGATTCCTGAGAATATTAAAGCAGACGGAGTCGAACGAAGAATTCTTTGATGTCCTCCGGGACCGTATGGTATCATCACAAAAGTCAGGCAAACCTGTAATATAAAATACTTTGAAAATGGTTGATTTTTGAAGTGCTACAATGTATAATACACAAGTATTGTGTGGCAAAACCACAAAATAACTCTGTTCCAGATGGTTCAGGGCAAGGGAGCTGAAATATCATGAGAGAAAACATTCATCCGGAATATCATAAAGTAATATTTTTAGATTCTACTACAGATTATAAATTTTTAAGTGGATCTACACGTACTTCCGATGAAACAATGGAATGGGAAGATGGTAACGAATATCCGGTTATTCGCTTAGACATATCATCTGATTCACATCCATTTTATACTGGTCGCCAAAAATTCGCATCTGCGGATGGCCGTGTTGAGAGATTCAACAAAAAATTTGGTTTCAAATCAGCAAATGAATAGTTTGAAAAACAGTCAAACTGCATTGGGACATGTGTTTCAATGCAGTTTTTTTGTGTCAAAAATATGATATACTTGTAGGGATTACAGAAGACGGAAAAGGTGAAAATATGTTTGATCAATTGGAGATAATTGAAAATCGGTATGAGCAGTTGAATGAGCTTTTAAGTGATCCCGATGTTGTCAGTGACCCTGACAAATTAAGAGAATACTCAAAAGAGCAAAGTGATCTGCAAAAGACAGTGGAAGTCTTTCGCGAATATAAAAATCATAAAGAAACGATAGAAGAATCAAAAGAGATGCTGAGTGAGACAGACGACAAAGAAATGCTCGATATGCTGAAAGAAGAGATTTCGGACTCGGAAAAGCAAATACCGGAACTGGAAGAACAATTGAAATTATTACTACTTCCTAAAGATCCAAATGATGACAAGAACGTTATCATTGAAATACGGGGTGCTGCTGGCGGAGATGAGGCGCAGATATTTGCAGGCGACCTGTTCAGAATGTATTCCCGCTACGCAGAAAATAACGGCTGGAAGACTGAAGTGGTGGAAGCGAACGCAAGCGACCACGGCGGTTATAAGGAGATCAGCTTCATGATACAGGGGAGCGGTGCCTATTCCAGACTGAAGTACGAAAATGGCGCGCATCGTGTACAGAGAGTGCCTGAAACTGAGTCCAGCGGCCGTATTCATACATCAACGGCGACAGTCGCAGTGCTGCCTGAAATTGAAGATGTTGAAATGGATATCAGAAATGAAGATCTTAAAATAGATACTTACCGGTCCAGCGGCGCAGGCGGGCAGCACGTAAACACGACAGATTCAGCAGTCCGTATCACGCACCTGCCGACCGGTGTGGTTGTCACCTCCCAGGATGAAAAGTCCCAGATTAAAAACAGGGAACGTGCGAGAAAAGTTCTGAATGCAAGAATCTATGACCTGATGCAGCAGGAAGCGGAAGATGAATACGCAGAGCAGAGAAAGTCCGCGGTAGGGACAGGCGACCGTTCTGAACGTATAAGAACATACAACTATCCCCAGAGCCGTGTAACAGATCACAGAATCGGCCTGACCATCCAAAAGTTGGATCAGATTATAGAAGGTAAGCTTGATGAAATCATTGATGCATTGATCATCGAAGAGCAGACATCCAAACTTGCAGAGTTGAACAATGCCACAATATAGTTATCGTGAGGCGATAAGAAAAGCTGAGCATTCCCTTGAATTACATGGTAAGGAAAAGCGGATTGCCCAGCTATTAGCAGAAGATTTGTTCCTGATGACCGGGGCGCAGATCATGCTGAAGTCTGACGAACCGATGTCTCAACAGGAATTTGAACTTTATTTTGAAGCAGTAAAAAGAGTGTGTACCGGAGAACCCTATCAATACGTTGTGGGGTTTTCATGGTTTTATGGAGAGAAATTCAAAGTGACGACAGATACTCTGATCCCGAGAAATGAGACTGAAGAACTGGTAATGTTTGTCCTGGGTGAAGAGGCTGATAATGGCCAGAGAGCAGTGGATATTGGGACGGGGACCGGTGCAATACCGGTGACGCTGCAAAAATACTGGAATAATAATAAAGTGTACGCAACTGATATATCACAAGGTGCTCTCGAAGTGGCAAAAGAAAATCGTGACCATCATGATGTGGACATCACTTTTTATGAAGGCGATCTATACGCGCCTCTCATTCAAAATGATATAAAGGCAGATATCATCATCTCAAACCCGCCTTATATATCCAAAGATGATGTTTCAATCATGACACCTTCCGTCATTGAACATGAACCGCACCAGGCACTGTTTGCGGAAGATGATGGTCTGGAAATTTACAAAAGGCTGATTGATGGCCTTGATAGAGTGTTGAATTCCGGAGGCCGCGTTTATTGTGAAATTGCTTTTAATCAAAAAGAGCCATTGTTAAAATATTTATTAAAGAGATGGCCGGAGACAAAACAGTTCGGGGTAATGAAAGATATTAACAAACAGGACAGAATACTTTATTTCACCTGGGAAGGATGAGGAAGTTTGGATACAAAAGTTTGGCAGATTTCATCAGATGAACTGAACAGCCCCGGGACGTTGGAGAAGCTGGAAGAAATAAAAACAGCACTCACATACGGAGAAGTCATCGGGCTGCCCACCGAGACAGTTTACGGACTTGCAGGGGACGCAACAAATCCCGAAGCCATTCAGAAAATATTCAATGCCAAAGGCAGACCGCAGGATAATCCGCTGATCGTTCATATCCACAGCATCGAACAGTTGGAAAAGTTCGCCGAAATACCAGATGAGCGGGTTTTGAAGTTAATGGAAAAGTTTTGGCCGGGGCCGATATCTTTTATATTACCTTTGAAAGATGATTATATTGCAGCAAAAACAGTGGCGGATTTAAGGTCGGTCGCTGTCAGGATGCCGAGTCATCCTGTAGGGCTTAAAATATTGGAGCATACGGACATGCCCCTGGCTGCCCCCAGTGCCAATATAAGCGGGAAACCATCCCCGACTGATTACAGCCATGTGATTGATGATTTGAAAGATAAGGTGTACGGCGTCGTTGCAAGTGATCCGGCAGACTATGGCATCGAGAGTACAGTGCTGGATTGTACGACATTCCCGTACCGTATCGCAAGGCCGGGTGAGATCACTAAAGAAGATTTGGGAAATGTTATCGACGGACAGGTGACTGTTCATTCTGACGATATGGAAAAGCCGATTTCTCCCGGTATGAAGTACAAGCACTATGCACCGAGGCAGCCGCTTATATTAATAGAAGGCAGCGTTTTATCACAGACGCTGATTTCGAAAAAAGGGGAGAATCTCGGGGTGATTGCACCGGAATCGTTCCGGTCGGATATGCCTGAAGATGTGGAGTTTGTCAGTTTATGCCAAAAGGACGATGACTATAGAGAAGCGGCTAAAAATTTATATGGTGCTCTCAGAAAAATGGACAAATCCGATGTCGATGTAATCTATATATACAGGTTCAGGGAAAATCCGCGGTCTGAAGCGCTGTTGAACAGAATTTATAAAGCGACGGGGAATGTATTGATAAAAGGAGCGCATGATAGTGAGTAAACCGATTGTATTTGTGTGCACGGGAAATACCTGCAGAAGCCCTCTGGCTGAAAGTTACGCGAAATCAAAATATAAAGCGCATAAATTTGCTTCAAGAGGAATCATGGTGACGGACGGCAGAACCAACCCCTCATCACAGAAAATCATTGATGAAGAATCCCTTGTCCAGCCGGAGATGCCGCAGCAAATATCCAGGGAGGATGCAGTGGACTCCATATTATTGACAATGACAAAAGGACACTTCCACATATTGAAGGATCTGTACCCTGATTCTGAAGTATATTTATTGAGTGAATACGCCGGCGAAAGTGATGAGGATATCAGTGACCCTATAGGGGGAAGCGATGAAGATTATCGAAAAGTATACGTACAAATGAAGGGTTTTATCGATAAATTATTTAAATAATGTGATAAAAGTAATATGATTACTTTCAAGTATCAGAATTTTATATATAATATAGTTGAGGTGAAAATATGAAAGTTATAGTTGGTTCAGATCACGGCGGCTTTAATCTGAAAAGTACCATCGTCAGGGAGCTTAAAGAAAAAGGTGTAAAGGTCACTGATTTCGGCCCGGAATCTGCAGAGTCGGTGGACTATCCTGATTTCGCAAAACCACTTGCAGAGAAAGTCGCTGCAGGTGAATACGATAAAGGTATACTGATTTGCGGAACCGGCATAGGCATGAGTATTTCAGCAAATAAAGTCCAAGGTATCCGGTGTGCTTTAGTACATGACACATTCTCAGCAAGAGCGACAAGAGAGCACAATGATTCAAACATCCTGGCAATGGGTGAAAGAGTAATTGGAAAAGGTCTCGCGTCGGATATTGTAGATATTTGGTTAAATACTGAATTTGAGGGTGGTAGACATGAAAAAAGAGTTCGAAAAATTGAAGAATGAACTGGAAACACTGATAGAAGAACTGGAAGAGGAAAGCTTTTTCTTTGAAAACCAGCGTCTTATTATCGGCTGCTCCACATCTGAAGTGATCGGTGAACACATTGGTAAAAGCAGTTCACTGGAAGTGGCGGAAGTGATCTTCAACAGTTTTAGAACAGTAAGAGAGAAGTATGATATCCATTTAATGTTTCAAGGGTGTGAACACATCAACAGAGCAGTGACAATGGACAGAAAAACTTCTGTCCAGTTCGGCTTCGAAGAAGTGAGTGTCGTACCTCACAGAAGTGCAGGCGGAAGTTTGAGTGAATATGCGTACCAGGAAATAGCCGACCCGGTTGTAGCTGAATTCGTCATTGCGGATTCCGGTATAGATATCGGCCAGACCATGATAGGTATGCATTTAAAGCATGTTGCTGTACCTCTGAGGACAAATACCAGACTGATCGGTGAGGCTGTTGTCACAATAGCTAAGACCAGACCAAAACTGATTGGCGGTCCCAGAGCAAAATATAATAACTAAATAAATGAATTGGAGAGAATGCAAATGTCAAATATCAAATCACAAGATCCAAAACTGTTTGAAGCAATCGAGTCGGAGTTTAACCGTCAGGATAAAAACATTGAATTAATTGCATCTGAGAACTTTGTATCAGAAGCAGTACTTGAAGCTCAAGGTTCAATCTTAACGAACAAATATGCAGAAGGATATCCCCATAAACGCTATTATGGCGGATGTGAATTCGTGGATGTCGTCGAGGATCTGGCGATCGACAGAGCGAAAGAGATTTTTGGCGCAGAGTACGTAAACGTACAGCCGCATTCCGGTTCACAGGCAAACATGGGAGTTTATTTCTCAATTCTTGAACCTGGTGATAAAGTGCTTGGTATGAACTTGAGCCATGGCGGACACCTGACTCACGGAAGCCCTGTCAACTTCAGCGGTACGATGTATGAATTCAGCGAGTACGGTGTGGATGAGAAAGATGAAACAATCGACTACGATGCAGTGCTGGAAACTGCTAAAAAAGAGCAGCCGAAGCTGATCATCGCAGGTGCAAGTGCTTACTCAAGACAGATCGACTTTGCTAAATTCCGTGAAATCGCTGATGAAGTCGGTGCATATTTCATGGTCGATATGGCACACATCGCGGGACTTGTTGCAGCAGGACTGCACCCGAACCCGGTACCGCATGCTGACTTTGTCACTTCAACAACGCATAAGACGTTGAGAGGCCCACGCGGCGGTATCATTTTAGCTAAGGAAAAATATGCTAAATCATTGAACAAAATCATCTTCCCGGGTATCCAGGGCGGACCGTTGATGCACGTTATCGCAGCAAAGGCTGTTGCGTTTGGCGAAGCGCTTGAGGACGGGTTCAAAGAATATCAGCAGCAGGTGATCAAAAACGCTCAGGCACTGGCTAAGGGGCTGACGGACAATGGTCTGAGAGTCGTTTCAGGCGGTACTGACAACCATATCGTTCTTGTCGATGTGAAGAGCTTCGGTCTGACAGGTAAGCAGGCGGAAGAAGTACTTGATGAAATTGGTATCACATGTAATAAAAACACGATTCCATTTGATAAAGAATCGCCATTTGTAACAAGCGGACTTCGTCTTGGAACACCGGCCATGACAACAAGAGGCTTTAAAGAAAAAGATATGGAAGAAGTTGCGAAGTTGATGGCAGAAACATTGAAACGTACGAAAAATGAAGAGAGTCTGGATGGAATAATCGAGAAAGTTCATGCAATGACTGCAGATTATCCTCTATACGGTAAATAAAATTTAAGTATTAAATATGAACAGGAGGGCATTTATGTCAAAGGTTCAAGTGATGGAACATCCTCTTATTCAGCACAAGATGGGTTTTATAAGAGATAAAAACACTCCCACAAAAACATTCAGAGAACTGGTTGATGAAGTCGGCATGCTTATGGCTTATGAAGTGACCAGAGATTTATCATTGGAAGACGTTGAGGTAGACACACCGATACAGACAACAACAGCCAAAAGGCTGAGCGGTAAAAAGATTTGCCTTGTTCCGATTTTAAGAGCAGGACTCGGTATGCAGGAGAGTATCCATAAGCTGATACCTTCTGCCCGTGTCGGCCATATCGGTCTTTACCGTGATCCGGATACATTGCAGGCAATTGAATATTATGCGAAATTCCCGGGGGATATCGAAGAGAGGGATATTTTCGTTATAGATCCGATGCTTGCAACGGGAGCATCTGCAGTGGAGGCTATTACTGCAATCAAAAAAAGAGGCGGAAGCAAAATTCGTTTCATCTGTTTAATTGCAGCGCCTGAAGGTGTGGAAGTCCTGCAGGAAGCTCACCCTGATGTAGACATTTATATTGCAGCACTTGACGACAGGCTGGATGAACACAGTTACATCGTGCCGGGTCTTGGAGATGCCGGAGACCGTTTATTCGGAACAAAATAATTCAAACTAATAGGGAGAAAAATCATGAAAAAGATTATGACTATATTTGGAACCCGCCCGGAAGCAATCAAGATGGCGCCGCTGGTGCTTGCTTTAAAAAACGATCCGGAGCTTGAACCGATTGTTGTAGTTACCGCACAACACAGAGAAATGCTTGACCAGGTACTGAAAATATTTGATATCGAGCCTGATTTTGATTTAAATATCATGAAGCAGGGGCAGACGCTGTCGGAAGTTACAGGCAGAGTGATTGAAGGTCTTGATTCTGTAATTAAAGAAGCAAAACCGGATATGATTTTAGTGCATGGGGACACTACAACTACATTTGCCGGCAGTCTTGCTGCATTTTATAATCAGATAGATATCGGTCACGTAGAGGCGGGCCTCAGAACACATAACAAATACTCCCCGTTCCCTGAAGAGATGAACAGGCAGATGACAGGCGTACTTGCCGATCTTCATTTTTCACCTACTGAAAATTCGAAACAGAACCTTCTTGTGGAAAATAAAAATGAGGAGTCTATATCTGTTACAGGCAATACAGCGATAGACGCATTGAAAACGACTGTTAATGAAGACTATCACAGTGAAATTATCGAGAAACATAAAGATAATAAAGTAGTCCTTCTGACGGCCCACAGACGCGAAAACATCGGTACACCGATGCATAATATCTTCAGTGCGGTAAGAGATATCGTGGATGAATTCGAAGACGTAACAGTCGTTTATCCAATTCATAAAAACCCTAAAGTAAGAAGCATTGCTGAAGAATATCTGGGTGGACATGATCGTATAGAAATCATTGAACCTTTAGATGTCGTAGACTTTCATAACTTTGCGGCGAACAGTCACATCATCTTGACAGACTCTGGCGGTGTTCAGGAAGAAGCACCTTCTCTGGCAAAGCCCGTTGTAGTTTTAAGAGATACTACAGAACGTCCGGAAGGTGTCGAAGCGGGTACACTGAAACTTGCCGGAATCGAGAAACAGGATATTTATGATCTGACTAAAGAATTGCTTACAAATGACGATATGTATAAGAGAATGTCGCAGGCAGCCAACCCGTATGGAGACGGCGAGGCGTCCCAGCGTATATGTGAAAATATAAAATATTTCTATGGCGTCATCAATAATAAACCTGAGAGTTTCCGGGTGTAATTAATTGTGTCGATAATATGTCGCAGAGGGATGTTGTGCAAATAAATCTATACATGTTATTGACACAAAAATTGCACTCATATATCATTACAAGAGGAATGTGAAAGTTACTCTAGGAAGCTTTTCCAACCACTAGGAGACTGTATTAATAGTGTCATTTTTCAGACGATTTTATAATCATTTCTTAAGATATTTATCTATCCCGCTTGTAGTAAGTTTACTCTTTGTCCTTTTTACTCAATCATCAATAGCAGCCGGCTTATTTTTAGGCACTTTTGCGTCCATATTGATGATTTTCAACTGGTATTATCATCTTGATAAATCGTATGACGTAGAAAATGGCAAAGTTAAACTCGGGACAATGACAAGGTTCATCATTGTTATAGTGACATTGCTGGTGTGGCTGAGGTTCCCGGAAACATTTAACATTTTTGCTATAACTGTAGGATTACTCCTTGGTTATATATTGATTGTTTTTCATGCTGTCAGAGAATTAACGAAGTGAAAGAGGTGAAATAATGGAACACGGAACTCCAACGATTACGATTGATATTTTCGGTTTGCCAATAATGTTTGATCTGTCGACATCATTGATGATTGTCATTACATGTCTGGTTGTTTTCTTCATGTTGTTTTTCATGACGCGAAAATTGGCCGTAAGACCGACAGGTAAACCGCAGGTTCTTGTGGAAGCACTGGTAAACTTCGTTAAAGGTATGATTTCAAGTAACATGGCCTGGAAGCAGGGTGGTAAATTCCACTTCATGGCAATTACTCTGATTGCATTTATCTTTGTGGCCAATATAATCGGTATACCATTTACAATCATACTTCCTGATGCCGACCATACTCTATGGTGGAAATCACCAACGGCAGACCCGACGGTAACGTTGACACTTGCCGGTCTGATGATTGTACTGACGCACTATTACGGCGTCCAGGCCAGAGGCTTGGGGAACTACGTTAAATCATATTTTCAACCAATGTGGTTTATGGCACCGATCAAATTCATTGAAGAATTTACATATAATTTAACGTTAGGTCTTCGTCTTTACGGTAACATCTACGCAGGTGAAATCCTGTTATTGCTATTGGTATCCCTGATAACTACAGGTGGAGTGCTTGGCATGGTCGGTGGATTTATCCCGCTGATGGTATGGCAGGGCTTCAAATTGTTCATCAGTGCGATTCAGGCGTTCATATTCGTTATGTTAGCAATGGTTTATCTCTCTCATAAGCTGAGCGATGATCATTAATATAAAAAATTAAAATTACATTTATATCTATTTAGGAGGAAATATTTTATGAATTTACTTGCAGCTGGTATTGCAGCAGGATTAGCAGCACTTGGAGCGAGCTTTGGTATTGGTATGGTAGTTTCGAAAACAGTTGAGTCAGTGGCGCGTCAGCCGGAAGCGAAAGGACCTTTACAGACAATCATGTTCATCGGTATCGGTGTTGTTGAGGCAGTTCCAATCATGGCAATCGTTATCGCATTCCTACTTATGTTTACGTTCTAAGAATCGTTACTAAGGCGAAGTCTTATATCAAGATTTCGCCCTCTTATTATGTTGTTTGATGAGTGAACGAAACTTTCTTGAAAGGAGTGTACATAAGTGGAATTTCTTATATTGGGAAATACCGGAGATGTTGGTGTAGCAATCGGAAGCAGTGTCGTACTGCTCGTGAGTTTCCTTATTCTGCTTGGAGCTTTATCATATTTTGTCTGGAAACCATTGAAAAAAGTGATGGATGACAGAGAGAATCTTATACATTCGGAAATAGATGATGCAGAACAGCGCAGAATTGAAGCACAGCGTCTTCAGGAAGAAAATGAAGCATTGGTAAAACAGACACAGGCAGATATTGCAGCAATTATGGAAGATGCCAAGAACCAGGCGACAAAAGAACAAGAAGCTATTGTTCATGATGCGAATACACGTGCGAATCAGCTTATGGCAAATGCGAAGGCTGATGTTGAGCGTGAAAAAGAAAAAGCGATCCTGGAAATTAACGATCAAGTCGCTGAATTGTCAATTCTGATTGCTGAGAAGATGATTTCAAAAGAAATGGATCACAAAGATCAGCAAAAATTGGTACAGCAGTATTTACAGGAAGCAGGGGATAAATAATGGCTAAAGTATCTAATAATTATGCCAGCGCCCTCTTCAAAGCAGTCAAGAACGACGAGATATTGACCGAAGTTAAAAAGGATTTCGACAAAGTTATTAAAAGCGTACATAACGTGCCGAAGTTTAATGATTTCATCACAAATCCAAAAATTGCCAGAGCTGAAAGAAAAAAAGTTCTGGAAAGTGTTTTCAGTGAAATTGAAGAGCCTTTGTACAACATGCTGCTGATTCTCTTCGACAAGGGAAAGATGACTGAGCTTAAAAACATTCATGATGATTTTATCAATCTTTACAATGAACGTTTCAGTCAGGAGCATGTGGTGGTCGAATCTGTCTATAAATTATCCAGTGATGAGCTGGATGATGTCGGAAAATTTTTCATAAAGAAAACAGGATTGAAAAAACTAATGATTGAAAATGAAGTGAACGAAAACCTGATTGGTGGCATCAGAGTATTTATCGATACGAAAGTATATGATGCTTCCTTAAGAGGGCAGTTGAACACTTTAAAAAATCAATTCAAAGAACACGCGAATAGTTAATTGAGGAGTGACATTCATGGCAATCAAAGCTGACGAAATTAGTGCTCTTTTAAAAAGCCAGATTGAAAATTATGAACAAGACATGACAGTATCTGATGTCGGAACTGTTATCCAGGTGGGTGACGGTATCGCGCTTGCTCATGGTTTGAATGATGCAATGGCTGGAGAGTTGCTGGAATTCCCTAGTGGTGTACTGGGACTGGCACAAAGCTTAGAAGAAAGTAATATCGGTATTGTTATTTTAGGACCGTATGATGATATTAAAGAAGGCGATGAAGTTAAGCGTACAGGCAGAATCATGGAAGTGCCTGTTGGTGAAGAACTTATCGGCCGCGTTGTAAACTCTTTAGGCCAGCCGGTTGACGGCAAAGGCCCAATCGGTGCAACGAAAACAAGACCAATTGAAAGTCCTGCAACTGGTGTAATGGATCGTAAAAGTGTTGATGAACCATTACAGACTGGTATTAAAGCAATTGACGCTTTAGTTCCAATCGGGCGCGGTCAGCGTGAGCTGATTATCGGTGACCGTCAGACAGGTAAGACAACTGTTGCAATCGACACGATTCTCAACCAGAAAGATCAGGATATGATCTGCGTTTATGTAGCAATCGGTCAGAAAGAATCAACAGTTGCAGCTACAGTTGAAACATTACGTCAAAATGGTGCATTGGATTACACAATCGTGGTATCTGCGAGTGCAGCCCAACCTGCTCCATTATTATATATTGCTCCATATGCAGGAGTATCCATGGCAGAAGAATTCATGTTCAACGGCAAACACGTGCTTGTTGTCTATGACGATTTGACGAAGCAGGCAGCTGCTTACCGTGAGCTGTCATTACTACTTCGCCGTCCGCCGGGCCGTGAAGCTTATCCAGGTGACGTATTCTACGTACACAGCCGCTTACTTGAGCGTGCTGCAAAACTGAATGATGACCTTGGCGGTGGTTCAATCACTGCATTGCCATTCATTGAAACACAGGCAGGTGATATCAGTGCATACGTGCCGACAAACGTTATCTCCATTACTGACGGGCAGATATTCCTGCAATCCGACCTGTTCTTCTCAGGTGTAAGACCTGCAATCAACGCCGGACTGTCAGTTTCACGTGTTGGGGGTTCCGCACAGATTAAAGCGATGAAAAAAGTGGCAGGTACACTGCGTCTTGACCTCGCTTCATTCCGTGAACTTGAATCATTCGCCCAGTTTGGTTCGGACCTGGATGAGGCGACTGCAGCGAAACTTGAACGTGGTAAGAGAACTGTCGAAGTACTTAAGCAGGGTGAGAATAATCCGCTGAAAGTCGAGTATCAGGTTGCGATCCTTTATGCACTTGTAAACGGACACCTGGACGATATCGCAGTTGAAGATATCACACGTTTTGAAGATGAGTTTTTAAGCTGGATGGATTCAAACCAGAAAGAACTTCTGAACACAATCCGTGATACAAAGCAATTACCAGATGATGAAGCATACGTTAGTGCGATGGAAAGCTTCAAGAAAATTTTTAATCCTTCAAAGTAAGTTAAGACGATGATGGATAAGGTGGTGAATGTATGGCTTCACTTAGAGAAATAAAAGGACGTATCGGTTCGACGAAGAAGATGAGTCAGATTACCAGTGCAATGCATATGGTTTCAAACTCAAAACTTCGTCGTGCAGAGGAGAATGCGAACAGATTTCAGATATATCGCGATAAGCTGCAGGAAGCTGTGCAGGCGATAGCGTCTGGAGATTCCTCAGCAGAACATCCTATGCTTGAAGAACGCCCGGTTAAACGTACAGGTTATGTTGTGATTACTGCCGACAGTGGTCTGGCAGGTCCTTATAACTCAAACGTTTTAAAACAACTGACTGGCGCAATAAAAGAACGTCATAATAATGATGCTGATTATTACGATATTTTAGCTATCGGTAAAATGGGTTATGAATTCCTGACCTCCAGAGGTTACAGCGTTTCAAAATACCGTACCGGCTTAGCCGATCAGCCTGACTTTAGTAGTGTCAAAGAAATTACACATGAAGCTGTATCAAGCTTTATAGATGAAGACATAGATGAACTGTACATTATATATAATGAGTTCATTAATGTGCTTGAACAGAAAGTAAGAACTGATAAGTTGCTGCCATTGTCAAAATCAGACATGGATTCGGCTTCAACATCTGAATCAGCTTTAACGAGCTATGAGTTTGAACCGGATAAAGAATCATTGCTTACCACTATTCTGCCGCAGTATGCAGAAAGTTTAATCTATGGTGCTTTACTGGAAGCCAAGGCAAGTGAACATGCAGCACGTATGACTGCCATGAAGGCTGCAACAGATAATGCCAAAGAACTTATTGATGATTTATCATTAGAGTATAACCGTGCGAGACAAGCTGCAATTACGCAGGAAATCACAGAGATTGTTGGCGGCGCAGCTGCACTTGAATAAGATTGCTAGGAGGAAAACGAATGGCTTTAGGTCAAATAGTACAAGTCATGGGTCCTGTAGTTGACGTTCGTTTTAATGAAGGTGAACTGCCTGAATTAAATAACGCATTGACTGTAGACATTCATAAAGGTGGCGAAACAACTTCCCTTACTTTGGAAGTTGCACTTCACCAGGGTGATAATGTTGTAAGAACAATTGCTATGGCTGCAACAGAGGCGCTACAGCGTGGTGCAGAAGTTGTCGATACAGGCAGCCCAATTTCAGTGCCTGTCGGTGAAGTAACTCTTGGCCGGGTATTTAACGTATTAGGTGAACATATTGATTTAGGCGAGCCTGTTGCTGATACTGAACGCAGAGATCCAATTCACAGACAAGCACCTACATTTGATGAATTGACTACAAATGTAGAAATTTTAGAAACAGGTATTAAAGTAGTAGACTTACTTGCTCCTTACACTAAAGGTGGTAAAATCGGTCTGTTCGGTGGTGCCGGTGTTGGTAAAACAGTTCTGATTCAGGAACTGATCAACAACGTAGCACAAGAACACGGCGGTATTTCGGTATTTGCCGGCGTAGGTGAGCGTACTCGTGAAGGTAACGACCTTTATTACGAGATGAGTGATTCAGGAGTTATCGAAAAAACAGCGATGGTATTCGGTCAGATGAATGAGCCGCCTGGTGCACGTATGCGTGTAGCATTATCCGGTCTGACAATGGCAGAATATTTCAGAGATGAACAAGGACAAGATGTACTATTATTCATTGATAATATTTTCCGTTTCACTCAGGCAGGTCAGGAAGTATCAGCGTTGCTTGGCCGTATGCCTTCAGCGGTTGGTTACCAGCCGACACTTGCAACAGAGATGGGTCAGCTACAGGAAAGAATAACAACGACAAGTACTGGTTCAGTTACATCAATTCAGGCGGTTTTCGTACCTGCCGATGACTATACTGACCCGGCGCCGGCTCAAACTTTCGCACACTTGGATGCAACGACAAACCTGGAACGTAGTTTGTCTGAGATGGGTATCTACCCTGCGGTGGACCCACTCGCTTCTACATCACGTGCATTGACACCAGCAGTTGTCGGTGACGAGCACTACGAGATAGCAAGAGAGGTTCAGGCAACAATTCAGAAGTATCGTGAATTACAGGATATCATTGCAATTCTTGGTATGGATGAGCTGTCAGACGAAGATAAGATTACAGTGTCACGCGCACGTCGTATCCAGTTCTTCTTAAGTCAGAACTTCCACGTAGCAGAACAGTTTACAGGTCAAAAAGGTTCTTATGTACCTGTTGCTGAAACTGTTAAAGGATTTAAAGAAATCCTTACAGGTAACTACGACCATATACCTGAAGATGCTTTCCGTTTAGTCGGCGGTATCGAAGATGTACTTAAAAAAGCTCGTGATATGGGTGTAGAAGTATAAAATCGGGAGGTAAAATCACATGACAATTTCACTCGACATAGTGACTCCTAATGGTTCAGTCTTTCTAGAAGAAGACTGCGAGATTATCATTCTTCAGTCAAAACAAGGTGAACTTGGTATTATGGCTGGACATATCCCGACTGTAGCTGCACTTAAAATAGGTAGTCTACGAGTAAAGATAAATGGTCAGTATGAATACTTTGCTGTAACTGAAGGGTTTGCAGAAATAAATCCTTCAAAAGTCACTGTACTTGTTCAAGCAGGTGAATTTGCTGAAGATATAGATACAGAACGTGCAGAAGCAGCACGTGGCCGTGCAGAAGAATTACTGCAACAGTCACAGGATGAAAAAATAGATAGATACCGTGCAGAGTTGTCATTACAACGTGCACTCAACCGTATAGATGTTGCACAACACAGATAAAGCTTGGGGCTTCCCCAAGCTTTTTTTAAAGGATGATTTATATTTTATTTTCACAACTGGCTTTCATGCATATAATATTACATCTTTTCAGTGTCGTATTTTGTTTTTGGTTAATTCAAGGATTAAATATAGAAAGGTTTTTCCGAAAAGGAGAATCCGGGAGAATAATGTTATTGATGATAGTGCTATCAGTATTATTAGGCAGTGCATTGAGTAATTTTGTTATGGATTTCTTTTCCCTTGTTCAGGAGGCTTCATTAATATTTAATTAAAACTGATTAAAATACTTTACAACATGTTTAGACAACTATAGTATTGTTTATAGTTAAATAGATAGTGTTTTAACTATTATTTATGGAGTGTGGGCAATGGATAAAATTATTGTTAAGGGTGGAAACAGATTAAAAGGATCTGTAAATATAGAGGGCTCAAAAAATGCAGTACTTCCAATTTTGGTGGCTTCACTGTTACCGGTCAAAGGAAGCTCTGTAATTACAAATGTGCCGAACTTATCTGATGTGGATACCTTAACTTCTTTATTAAAATTACTAGGCGCAAAAGTTAAAACTGAAGAAGGCACCGTCAAGGTGGATTCTTCAAATGGCTTAACTGTTAATGCGCCATATGATTTAGTGAGTAAAATGAGAGCGAGCATGCTTGTCATGGGACCGCTGCTTGCACGTTATGGAAAATGTAAAATTGCCATGCCGGGTGGCTGCGCTATAGGCAGCCGGCCGATCGAACAGCATATCAAAGGTCTTGAAAAAATGGGAGCGACATTCAGAAATGTTGATGGTAATATCGAAGGCTATACCGGTGGTAAATTAAAGGGTGCGAAGATCTCCTTGGATTTTCCAAGTGTAGGTGCTACCCAGAACCTTATCATGGCTGCAAGTCTTGCTGATGGTACGACTCATCTTGAGAATGTCGCCATGGAACCTGAAATTGAAGATTTGGCTGATTATATCAACGATATGGGCGGCCATATAAGAGGCGCAGGTACAAGTCATATCACTATTGAAGGCGTCAGAGAATTGACGGGTGTAGATCATAAGGTCATACCTGACCGTATTGAAGCTGGGACCTTCATGATTGCAGCAGCAATCACAAACAGTGAGATTACATTGAAGAACGTTGTTGGTGATCATTTATTATCCTTAATTTCCAAGTTGGAGGAGATGGGTCTTAAAATTGTAGATGATGGGAATGAAATTACAGTAGTACCATCTGAACGCTTAAAACCGATCAGTGTGAAGACGATGCCGCATCCCGGCTTTCCGACGGATATGCAAAGTCAGATGATGGCTCTTTTAACAACTGTAAGAGGAATAAGCACAATTACTGAAACGATTTTTGAAAATAGATTTATGCACGTGGATGAATTTGGTAATATGAATGCAGATATAGCGTTAGAAGATAATACAGCAGTGATTAAAGGCGGGCAGCCATTGCAGGGTGCACGTGTTAAATCGACAGATTTAAGAGCGGCAGCCGCTTTAATACTGGCAGGATTGTCAGCTGAAGGTTATACTGTAGTTACAGAATTAAGACATTTAGATCGCGGCTATGTTGATTTTCACAAAAAGCTGAGTCAGCTTGGTGCCGATATCGAAAGGGTTAGTGACGAAGATAAAGAAAAAGAGCCCGTGACTAACTAGAGTGAGGTTGTAGTATGGAACAAACATCAAAAAAATTGGTTCATAGACGTTTTCCGCTTGTCGTCCGTATTTTACTGTTCGTTTATATCGCAATCATCGTCTTTTTCGTGGGATTGATGATGGGCTACGGTATTTTGGGTAACCCATTTGAGATATTCAGAATAGAGACGTGGGAACATATCATTAACTTAACAGAGGTATAAAATATGCTTACTTATGATCAGATTAAAGCAATCATTCCGCACAGACCCCCATTTTTATTAATTGACCGGGTAACCGAGATCGAACCAGGGGTAAAATGTACAGGTATTAAACAAGTATCAGGAAATGAACCGTTTTTTCCAGGCCATTTCCCGGAGTACGCAGTCATGCCGGGAGTATTGATAGTGGAAGCTCTTGCTCAGGTGGGCGGAGTAGCACTATTGCAGCAGCCGGAATTTAAAGGAAAGCTTGCATTTTTCGCAGGAATTGATAAGTGTAAGTTCAGAAAACAAGTAACTCCTGGAGACACTCTGGAACTGACGGTGGAAATTACGAAAATGAAAGGCCCTATTGGTAAGGGCGATGCTGTGGCCCTTGTCGATGGTGAGGTCGCATGTAAATGTGAAATCACTTTTGCCATACAAGATAAAACATCCGATTGATTAATAATCAATCGGATGTTTTTATGTCTTCTTTGGAATCCATGCGTGCCTTGAATTCATTCAGCAGCGCATCACCTTCATAATTTTCTTCCATGAGTTTCTCGAGTAAATTCTCGGCATAGTTAGGGTCCTGCTGGAGGATATCCCCAACGAATAAAAGAGATATTCCTTTGTGAATCGGATTCATTTCCAAAAACTTACCTTCGAATAATGCGGGCTGGTTTGAAGTTCTTGTAATTCTGATAAGTAAAGTGACTTCGGTATTGAGAAAATCCTGTAAAATATCTTTAAAGTCTTCGGAAATCGCAACTTCGACTATCCAGGAATCCTTGCCTGCTTCCTTATTGATGATGATTCCATCCATCAAATCTAAAATGATGTAGTTATTTTCATGCTGCATCTTTATATCCACAATTTTAAATGATTTCATGACATCCCCCTCATTTTTTTCAAAAACTACAGATTTCGTAAAACTGTCAGCAGAATTTAAATTTCTGTACACTTTTAAATACAGTTCTCTCTTTATTGTATAGTATTTACTGCAGAAATTGAATTGTTGTCATTTGCAGAATATTTAGCATGGATTTAAGCTATGAGCATGGAAGGGGGTGGATTGGATGTTAAACAAAGTAGTGCTTGTCGGAGAGCTCGTCAGAAATGTTTCCATTAAACAGAACAATAATTCAAATGTTAATTCATTCATACTAGCAACGATACGTATACCTAAAGATCAAAAGAGAGACCATGAAGTACATTTCATTTACTGCAAAGCGTTTGGCAAAGCAATACCTAATTTATTGGACAGCGCGAGAGAAGGACAGATGCTGTGTGTAAGCGGCCAGCTTGCAACAATGATGCATACGGCAGAAAATGGCGCCAAGGAGTACCGTATGGAAGTCTGGGCTGAAAGTGTAAAGTTCATGCCGGAAAAGCTGCATAACAGCCCGAATATTAAAAACCCAAATGAACTGATTAATGAAGCAGTTAAAAATTACAACCGTTATGATTTCGTTGGAGAGGAACGAATACTTACGATTGTGAACAGTAACAGTGGAAGGATTGAAGAAGAAGAGCTTAATAAACAGGAATCAGATAAGCACATCGAAATACTGCAAAACATGATTAAAGATAATGAACCTGCTGAGAACTTATCCAATGAGATTGATAATGAAGAAGATAACGAAGATGTAGAAGAAATAGCACATGTTTAAAATGATTACAAACCACTCATGTATCCTTAATTTCAAAACTCACACACACACAGTATTGCCTGTTGTTTTAACTGCGTAAATACATCAGGCAATACTTTTTCAAGCTTTTATTAAATATTTTTTGAATTTCTTTGTTACATAATTAATTTGTTTATTACAGTTTTCAGATTTCAGAGCAGCGGGATGAAAAGAGGACGAAAAGTTAAAAGTGTTGATTTAACAACATTCAACGGTTTTATTTTTTAAGAAATATAAGCATTCAAGTAACTAATTACATAAAATAAAGACCTACTGAAATATTTAAAATGTACAGGAAATCTCTTTGTAACATAACTGTAAAAGAGACCTTTACATTTTATCTGTCTGTAACCTATGAAATATTATTATCTGTTATAGTTCTACTTAGTGATTAAGAAACCTAAGTGAAACATCAAATATAAAAAGCAGATAAGACTTTAAATCAATAGGTAAAACTCAGGAGGAATTTTATAATGAAGAAATTATTATCAGTAGGTACAGCAGTAGCATTTTCGACAGTATTGGCGGCTAACGCAGAAGCTTCAGAAAAAGATCATAAAGTTGAATCAGGGGAAACTTTATCAGAGATCGCAGCACTTAACGAAACAACAGTAAGTGCATTAAAAGAAGCTAACGATCTTTCATCAGACTTAATCCTTCCAGGACAAGTACTTCAAGTTACTGACGAAGTTTCTGAAGATGCTGTGGAAGAAAAAGATGGTGTTTACGTTATCCAGCCTGGCGATACTCTATTTGAAATCGCAGTTGAATTTGACCTGACTGTTAAAGAACTGATGGACTTAAATAACTTGTCATCAGACCTGATCGTTGCAGGAAATGAATTAATCGTTTCTAAAGAAGCAGTATCTGAAGAAGTACAAGTAGCAGCACCAGAAGTAGTTGAAGAGCCAGTTGTTCAGGAAGAAGAAGTAATTGAAGCACAGCCAGTTCAACAGGAGCAGACTCAACAGGAGCAGAGCCCAAATGAACAGGAAGCAGCAGAGCAGGCGGCAGCAGAACAAGCAGCAGCAGAGCAGGCAGCAGCAGAGCAGGCAGCGGCTCAGGAAGCAGCAGCAGAGCAAGAACAACAGCAGCAACAAGAAGTTCAAACACAAAACCAATCAGCAGCTCCAAGCAGCAACAGCGGCTTAAACTGGGGTGCACTTGCAGCTTGTGAATCAGGCGGAAACTCTAGCATCGTAAGCAGCAATGGTCTTTACCACGGTCTGTACCAGTTTGATGCTCAAACTTGGCAGTCAGTAGGCGGTTCTGGTGTAGCATCACAAGCATCAGCAGCTGAGCAGACTCAAAGAGCCCAAACACTTTATAACGAAAGAGGTTCACAGCCTTGGCCTGTATGTGGTTCAAGACTGTAATATAGATTTTAATATTGGAAGTATGGGCAGGTCCGACTCTGTCCATACTTTTTTTAGTTTTTTGAGGAAAACGGTTTATTGCAGGATCAGACGGCTTTAGGTGTGACTGAAACCATATTAAAAAATCGCATGGTGCAGTATAAGATGTTCAAGATCGTGTGAAATAAAACGCGAATAATAAATAACATGAACAAAACCGACAATTTCTCTGGACACTTAGTACGGACTTCAAGAAACTTTCGTATTATCGGCACAATATTTATTTAGTTACATAGTGATTTATGGTACAATTTTAGTCATGTGAGATAAATTTTTGAGGTGAAAGAATGAATAAAAAATGGCTACTGGCTGGGATGATGGGCCTCGTGCTGTTCTTGGCGGGCTGTGACTACTCGCAGGAAGAGAACAGAGACGGTTTCTTCTTTAATACATTTGTCCAGCCGATGGATAACTTTTTACACTTTTTAGGTGATAACTTAGGTAATAACTATGGTTTGGCAATCATCGTTATCACATTGATTGTACGTCTTATTATTTTCCCATTCATGATGAATACATATAAGAACCAAATGATGATGCGTGAAAAAATGAAAATAGTTAAGCCTGAAATGGAAGCAATTCAGAAGAAGGTAAAAGTGGCAACGACTCAGGAAGAGAAGATGGAAGCTCAGCAGGAAATGATGGGGCTTTACAAGAAACACGGTATTAACCCGTTAAACATGGGCTGTCTGCCGATTCTTCTGCAAATGCCGGTCATCATGGCACTTTTCTTTGCACTTAAATACCCGTCACAGGGCGGTATCATGGAATATCCGGACTTCCTATGGATGAACCTGACTGAATCGAATATTATAATGACTATCATTGCAGGTCTTGTTTATTTGGTGCAGGCATATGTGTCCATGCAATTTGTTTCAGAAGAACAGCGTAAACAGATGAAGTTGTTCATGTATATTTCACCGTTGATGATTGTTTGGATTTCATTTATTTCTCCAGCAGCTCTTCCACTTTACTGGGCTGTCGGTGGTCTATTCCTTATATTCCAAACGTGGGCAGGTAATACTTTCTGGAAGAAGAAAGTTAATGCAGAAATGGCTCCGATTATCGAAGCACATGAACGTGAACAGGCAGAAAAAGAGCGTCGTCTTAAGAATGCAAAACTAATGCCTAAAAACAAAAAGAAACGTAAAAAGAAATAATAAAAAATCGATTGGCTGATATATACATCAGCTCCAATCGATTTTTTATTTTCTATAGTATTGGAGAAATGAGGTTCGCCACAGCTTCTTTCAACTTGATCCATTTGCCTCTCGCCTTATATCTTTCTTCGGTGAGCAGAGTGCTGTTTTTAACATCCATTTCATAAATGTTCCGTTGTTTTTCAGCTTCACGCTTACTGTAGATGAACGCGTTAACTTCAAAGTTCAATAGGAAGCTTCTATTATCGATATTGGTTGTACCGATACTGACGACTTCATCATCGATCATTAAAATTTTTTGATGAAGGAACCCTTCCTCATAGATGTGTACATCGGCCCCCATTTTGACGAGTGTACCGGCATTTGAATATGTCGCCCAGTAGACGAAAGGATGGTCCGGCGTATTAGGAATCATCAGGTGCAATTTGACGCCGCCCAGTATTGCTATACGGAGTGCTTCCATGACGGATTGATCCGGGATGAAATAAGGCGTCTGGATGTAAATATTATTTTTAGCATGATATATCATTTTCAAATAGCCATATTTAATCTGTTGCCAAACTTCATCCGGACCGCTGGAAGCAATCTGTACATATCTGTCACCGGAATGATAATTAGCAGGGAAGAAACGGTCGGAATAGACCATATTATTACGTTTGGCGTGAGAGTTCCAATCCAACATAAACCTGAGCTGCAGTGATTTGACCGCATTCCCCTGGATTCTGAGGTGGGTGTCTCTCCAAGGACCGAATTTTTTACTTTTCCCGACGTACTCATCTCCGACATTTGAACCACCGATATAACCGATCTTTCCATCTATGACGACAATTTTACGGTGGTTTCTGTTGTTCACCCTTGGATTAATGATAGTTAGGAATGAAGGGAAAAATGCTTCCACTTCACCGCCATAAGACTTTATTTTCCTGAATTGTCTTAAATTCAATGCGCGTGATCCCATGTCATCATATAGAATCTTTACGGAAACACCTTCCTTTTGTTTTTTGAGCATTGCATTATATAATTTCTTTCCGATACCGTCCAATCTGAAAATATAGTATTGAAAATGTATATGATCTTCAGCATTTTCGATATCCTCGAGCATCTGACCAAATTTCTCATTCATATCAGTATAAGTAGTGATTGAATTATTATTGGTTAAGAAAGACTGGTTATTATACAGCAGCATATGAATCAGTTTTTTATATTTGTTTGCAAGTGGATTGACAAAGCTGAACTGCTTATTTTTAATATCTTCCAATTGCTGTTTTACCAGATGTTCCAGACCAACTTTATCCTTCTCATCTATTTTAAATATATGCTGGTTATATATCGTTCTTCCAAAAATCATATAAATGATAAACCCGACGATCGGAAGGAAGAACAGGACCAGCACCCAGGCCCAGACACTTTGTGCGCTTCGCCGTTCTAAGAAAATAAGACCGATTGCAAGTAATAAGTTAACGATAAATAAAATTGCAGCAACTGTTGACAGAATGAGACTGAAGTCCCAATTCTCGAGAGATAACCACGACATATATTTCACCTCCATATCCATTGTATAATATTTTTAGAAGTTTTAAAATTTCGTAATAATTAATCTTGAAATCTTATGGATATTTATGTGTAAACAATGGTAAAATGTTATTAACCAATGAGATAGGAGTGTCATTATGCATAAAATCGACAATACGAAAGTAAAACAAGTCGTCACGTTGCTAAATGAACTCGGGGTCAAGGTAAAGGTTTCGAGCTCAAGGTTCGACATAATGAATCGTATTGCTACAAACGAGAAATTGAGATTGAAAGAACAAAATATTTAAAAAATGCAGTCAGATTGATAACTGACTGCATTTTTTTATTTTCTTTGTTTATATTGATGGAAATATATACTCATGATGACTCCGATTGCTATCATGTTCGCCCACAGGGCACTTCCCCCGTAGCTTAGAAACGGCAGCGGCAGGCCTGTGATCGGTACAAGCTGTATCGTCATTCCTACGTTCTGGAATATGTGGAATATCAATAATGACAGAAAACCGATGATGAAATAAGAAGAAAATGAATCTTTGACTGTCAGAGCAATTCTTACAAGGTGCAGCATCAGCATAAAGAATATGACGATGACGAGAGTCGTGCCTAAAAATCCGAATTCTTCACCGATGATGGTGAAGATGAAGTCGGTATGACTTTCCGGTATATAGACGATGCCCTGTTCGAAGCCTTTACCTTCAATACCTCCCGAACCGATTGCGCGCATCGAGTTACTCAGCTGGAAGCCGCCCTCGGAGGAGTACATCTCAGGCTGCAGCCATGAGTAAATACGTTCAAACTGGTAAGGGCGCACGCCGAGGTAAGTCTGCAGCAGGTCCGGCCTGTACAAAATTCCCAGTATCAATGCAGCGCCAGTTGTGGCAGCAATTGTGAGTGTCGGCAGAATAATCCAGAGGCTGATGCCGGAAACGATGATCATGCCGAACAGTATCGCGATTAAAACAAGGACGGTTCCCAGGTCATTTTGCATTAAAATAAAGAACATTGGTAGAATGGATACGAGAAACATTTTAAAAAGTAACTTCACATCTGAGCTTAAATCTGTAGAAATTTTATATTTATTATGCTGATGTATCACATAGGCCAATGCCATTATGTACAATACCTTCATGAATTCAGAAGGCTGCAGGCTGATAAAGCCGAGCTGATACCAGCTTTGTGCACCGTTTATGATCGGGGTCAGCGGGGTGGCCGGTGCGAAAAACAGAACAGCCAGACTTAAAATGCCGAGACCGTATAACACCCAAATATAAGATTTGAAAAGCTTTACGGGTATGAAAGTGACGATGAACAATGAAATGAAACCCAATATATAAAATAAAGTTTGTCTCATTGAGAAATCTGTATTATATTGTCCGCTGGTCATTGCAGATGAGATCGTAAATATGCTGATCAATGCAAGGACAATCAGTAACGTTATTAAAATCCAATCAATACGAGACAAAAAATTAGAGTTCTGTCTTTTGTATCCTTGATTATTTTCCAAGAATATCACCCTATTCAAAAATAAAATCGTGATTTTCATTATACTATATTTTATAATCTGATATGAGTCTTAAGGTGTAAAAATTATTACAAATCTATTATAACTGCGAAACGGATGGAGCAAAATGATAAATATATCTATTAAAGATGTTGCAGAATACTGCAAGGGAATTTTGAACGGCAAAGCAGAAGAAATGGCTGCAGAATCCATAAAAGGGGCTTCGATAGACACAAGGACAATAGAGGCGGGGAATCTGTTCATCCCTTTTAAAGGTGAAAATGTAGATGGACACCGCTTTATAAACAATGCTTTTGAAAAAGGAGCAGGCGCTACATTGACCGAGGAACCGATTGAAAATACGGATGCAACCCTGCCTATGATTCATGTGGAAAACGGACTTGAAGCGTTGCAGATGATTGCAGAGAAGCACTTACAGCTGGTGAACCCGAAAGTGATTGCAATCACCGGTTCAAACGGTAAAACGACGACAAAAGACATGGTGGAATGCCTGCTTGCTGATGATTATAAAGTGAAAAAAACAATCGGCAACTATAACAATGAAATCGGACTGCCTTTGACAATACTCGAGCTGGACCGAGATACGGAAATCTCCATATTGGAGATGGGTATGGACCAGACAGGCGACATCAACTTTTTGAGCCGACTGACAAAGCCGGATATCGCAATCATTACAAATGTTGGTGAATCCCATATTGAGAAATTGGGTTCCCGCGAAAAAATAGCAGAAGCAAAATATGAAATCATTGATGGTCTGAAAGATGATGGTGTACTGGTCTGTTCAAGAGACTATCCGTTACTAAATGAACTGATAGATGCAGAGAAGAATCCACGTTTTGAAATGCAGACGGCAGGCGCATCACCTGATAACGACTTTCAAATTTCAAATATCATTCAAACCGAGAGCGGCACCTCATTTGAGATGTCGGATTTCAAAGTGGACATACCGCAGCTCGGCATACACAATGCGATGAATGCGGCACTCAGCCTTCTCGCTGTGCGGGCATTCGGTGAAGATATGGAAAAAAGGAGCAGAAAGTTTAATCAGCTGCAGGTGTCTTCAATGCGTATGGAACAATCCGTCCACCAAAGTGGTGCATTGATTATTAATGATGCATATAACGCAAGTCCCGCGAGCATGAAGAGTGCCATCAATACAGTAGGGGAGATGGACTATACAAAAAAAATATTGGTGCTTGGTGATATTTTGGAGCTTGGCGACTACAGTGAAACGCTGCACAAATCGATTGGTGATCATATTGCCTCACTCAATCATGACTTCGAATTGCTGACCTACGGAGAACAGGCGCATCTGATAGATGAAGCGGCAGGTATTGAAGGCAGCAGACATTTCAATGAACTTGAAGAGTTAAGCGATTATTTAAAGGGTATGATGAATAATAAGACGGTTGTACTGTTAAAAGGATCCCGCGGTATGGAAATGGAAAGGGTGAACGATTATATCTGGTAAAATCGGTGTTTTATTTTTACATGGATATACTGGCGGCCGGTATGAGCTGGAGCCGCTGTTTCAATATTTGAAATCAAGACATGACTTCGAGTATGAGTTTCCAGTGTACCCGGGCCATGGACTTGAATTGAATTTTAAAAATGTTACCGGCGAGGATTGGTATGAAGAAGCTTTTGAAGCGTATCAGGTACTTTCCGACAAGGTGGACCAAATATATATCGTCGGTTTTTCTATGGGCGGTCTATTTGCAAGTCACATTGCAGAACACTATAAGGTGGACAAGCTGTTGCTCATTGCTCCGGCCTTTGAATATACCCATCTGAATAAGTTGTCACGTCTGAACTTAAGACCGGAGGGACTGGGTGAACATCTGAAGATGAAAACGATGGATGTGGTCAAAAGCAGATTGCCCAAGTTATCGATTCGTGCATTTAATGAATTCCGCTTAATCATGGAGGCGAAGATGCCGGATTACGAAAAGATAAAATCGGAAACATTGATTGTACACGGGAAAATTGATTTGCTGGTACCTTATTTATCAAGCGTGGAGTCACAGAAGAAAATAGAGAACAGCCGTCTGGAACTTATTGAAGGCGCGCCGCACGTCATGTCCTATACAGAGGAACATCAGCACACACTGAATATACTGGCGGAACGATTTTTATTTAAAGGAATAAAAAAGAGTTCTTGAGTTAACGTGTAAATGGTGTTAGTATAGAGAAGTTATAAGAAAAAAAGTACGTTAAGAGTCAAAGGAGACTAAAAGTTGAAGTTTTTTAAAGAATTAGGTGTGAGTGAGGAAATGCTCAGATCCCTGGAAGATATGGGATTTGAAACTCCGACACCAATACAAGAAACAAGTATTCCGTTTGCATTAGAAGGACGAGATATACTTGGTCAAGCTCAGACAGGAACGGGTAAAACAGGTGCGTTCGGTATTCCGCTTATAGAAAAGACGACTAAAGGTGAAGGAATCCAGAATGTAATTTTGACACCGACTCGTGAACTGGCTGCTCAAGTGGCCGAAGAAATCGGCAAATTTTCCAAGTATAAAAAATTACATGTATCTGTAATTTTCGGCGGCATGAGTATCGACCGTCAGATTAAAGAATTGAAAAGAAAGCCTGAAATTGTAGTAGGTACACCGGGCAGAATCATTGACCACATTAAACGCCGCACGTTAAAACTGCAGACTGTAAATATGCTGGTTCTGGATGAAGCTGATGAGATGATGAACATGGGCTTTATCGATGATGTTAAATTCATCATGTCTGAACTGCCTACAGAGAACCGTCAGACATTGCTGTTCTCGGCAACAATGCCGAGTGCGATCCAGGAATTGGTTACACGTTTCATGGACGATCCAAAGATCATTAAAACGATGAAGCAGTCTACTAACAATCCTCAGATTGATGAGAACTATACGATTGTCAAAGAGTTGGAAAAACTCGATATTTTCGCTGATTTCCTCGATGTGCATCAGCCGGAACTTGCAATCGTCTTCGGACGTACGAAGCGCCGTGTCGATGAACTGACAGGTGCATTAATTGCAAAAGGCTATCGTGCAGAAGGACTTCACGGAGACATCACCCAGTCCAAACGTCTGGAAGTGCTCAAGAAGTTCAAGAACAATTCATTGGATATTCTGGTTGCGACTGACGTCGCTGCACGTGGTCTGGATATTTCAGGTGTATCCCACGTATACAACTTTGATATTCCTCAGGATGCAGAGAGCTATACACACAGAATCGGACGTACGGGCCGTGCAGGTCATTCCGGTATGGCATTAACTTTCGTCAACCCGGTTGAAATGGATTATTTAAGAATGATAGAGAATGAGAAGCAGAAGGCTATCCGTGCTCTCAGACCGCCAAACAAAAAAGAGGTTGAAGCGGCGAGACAAAATGAAGTATTCGAAAAGATTACTGAGTGGATGGCGAATGACAACAGTTCAGTCACTAAAGAGATGACAGATAAGCTGATTGAAACGCATGGTGCTGAAAATGTCATTTCTGCAATGTTGAATGAATTCATGTTTTCAAGACAGGATGAAAATATTCAGCTCTCATTTGAAAAGCCGTTATCTAAAAAAGGTTCCGGCGGCCGCAGAGGCGGTAAATCATCAAACTACAAAGGCAACAGAAAAGGACGCCCGCAAAAGCGCAATGACAACAAAGGCAGACGCAGCGGCGGCGGTAAACCGCAATCGCAGAACAGAGGCGGCGGCAAGCCCCAATCACAGCGCCGTAACAAGTCCGGCCGTACTTTCAAAGATCATATTAAATAAATTAAAATTGATAAAAGCATCCACTTAAAGTGGGTGCTTTTATTTAGTATAATGAAGATTAAATGTATAATGATAAAGTAGAATAAAAATCTTCTCTGTAAAAGGAAGGTAAGTATGAAAAGATTATCTGAAAAAGCAAAACCTTATTTAAGGATGAATGCACTGCTCGACATGATATGGTGGCTGGTCATTGTATCAGCGGTGATCGGACTGACCTTATGGTTTGAATGGCCGGCATATATCATCTGGATAACAGCCGGAATATTTGTTTTAATATTCATCATTAATGTAATCATCCGTCCGATGGTATTTTACAGAGTGACCCGTTACGAACTTGCGGGTGAGCAGATCATCGTCAAGAAAGGGTTTATTTTAATAAGAACAACTTTAATTCCGATTAAAAGAATTCAGAGTGTCGAACTTGTTACTGGCCCTGTTTCGAGACGTTACAATCTTTCGATTCTGCGGGCGAAAACGGCGAGCATGGGTATAGACCTGCCGCCCATTGCAATCGAAGAAGCGGAAGAACTGAAACGACAGATCATTGATTTGGTAAAGGAGGAGATTTCTGATGTATAGACCTCAGAAGCTTCATCCGATCGCTTACCTGGGAAGTGTGGGTAATGCGCTGAAAAACTTGTGGATACCGCTGATTATCATAGTTTTTAACCAGCGTGAAACAATCATGTCCGGTAATATATCTCTTGGCTGGATTCTCGGAATCGGGGGGATATTCCTTGTGCTCGTGATTATTTTCGGCGGTCTGGATTTTATTAATAAATACCGCACTCGTTTTTGGATAGAAGATGGCAAATTTATATACAAGGACGGCGTTCTGACAAGAAGAGAGAAAGAATTTGATATTGAACGGATACAGTCCATCGATTTCTCCGAACCGATTTTCCACCGTCTGTTCAAAGCTGTAAAACTGGAAGTCTTCACGCCTGGTGAAGGTATCGTAATAGATACGATGAAAAAGACGCAGGCAGAAGAGCTCCAGGCAATCATCTATGATGAACAGGAGAGAATCGCTCAAGGGGCTGAACAGGCTGACACTGTTGAAATCGGCGATGCAAGCCCGTGGCCGAAAGAGAAAGACATTGCTGCGGCAGCTGCTGAGACTGAAGCAGCACCTAAGAAGAAATTTGAAGTGCTGCATAAGCTGAAACGCGGGGAATTACTGCTGATGAGCATGACCAGCGGTGCGCTGGGCGCATTTGTCGCAATACTTTTCGCGATTTTAAACATTATCGGGTCACAGTTCATTATCGAAAGGTACTTTGATTATTTTGGCGGACTGTTTCAAAATACAATTATTGCGATGTCGGTTGCGGCGATATTCTTTGTCATCGTCGGCTATACATTCGGTGTCATCATTTTACTGATTAAGTATTATGACTATACATTGAGCAGAAAAGATGATGACCTGGCAGTTCAATACGGGCTGCTTGAGAAGAAACATAAAAGTGTCAACATTAACCGGGTTCAGAATATAATCATCAAAGATTCCATTTTAAGACGTATAATTGGCTACTATTCCCTGTCGGTGACAATCACGAGTGAAACATTTGAGAGTGATGGAGATAACAGTACGGTGGAAATCATGCCTTTTATAAAAAGAGATATCCTTTATGATATTGTTGAGGAAATCCTGCCGAACTATAATCTGATCAAACCGAAAAGCAACGTGCCTTTAAGGGGCTACCGCCGCTATTTCCAGATTTCAACTGTTATTTTGCTGCTGATCACGGGCGTTGTACAGTATTTCTGGATCAGCTGGGCGTGGATTATCGGTCTGTTTGCATTGATTATCGTCATTACAGCAGGTATTTATTCTGCAAGAAATAACGGATATGTCATTAAGGATGATGAAGTGAATATGCTGACCACGAGCTTTTTTACACGCAGTCATTTCGTCATCAAGCATGACAAAGTGATAGAAGGTGCAATTTTGGAAAATCCATTTTTAATTCGTTCAAAACTTGCGAATATATCAGTGACGACAGCGGCAGGAATCGTCGGTTCTACTGCGACAGTAAAATTCATTGACAGAAAAGATATAGAAATAATCTGGAATTGGATCAAAGAAGGAGGCGGACAGGATGAAGAAGATTTCTCCGAAAGCAATCAGATTGTGGAGGATTAAAGCGGGTATCTATGCTTCGATATGTCTGCTCCTGACTATCATAGTTTTCATATTATCAGTGACGGTGCTGGAATTTTTACCATGGTATGTACCGCTCGCGCTGCTGTTAATCACTTCATATATTGTGCTTGTGGATATTTGGCTGATACCTAAACTTAAGTACAAGTTTTTCAGATATGGTATTTTTGACGATGAAATCCATGTGCATGAAGGGATATTCATTAAAAAACAGAAAGCTGTACCGATATTCCGAATTCAGAATATCGATACGACTGTCGGTCCAATCATGAGAAGGATGGCGCTTAAAGGTATCAGTTTAAGAACGCCTGCAGAGAGAGTTTATATACCTGAACTCCGTGAGGAGGATGCAGATACACTTAGAACAACAATACGTGATATCATTAATAATCAATCGAGGTTGGATCTATGATTATAGGAATAGGTACAGATATTATTGAGATTGGCAGAATCAAAAAGGTGAATAAAGATCATCGTCTGGCGAAAAGAATATTGTCGGATGAAGAACTCGATAAATATATGAATTTAAAAAATGATTCGAGAAAAACGGAGTTTTTGGCGGGTCGTTTTGCAGTCAAGGAAGCATACTCAAAAGCGCTTGGCAGCGGGATTGGTAAAACCGTCGCATTCAAAGAGATTAAATGTTTGAATGACAGCCATGGTAAGCCATCGATCGCAGATGACCGGCGTGCACATGTGTCCATTTCACATGCCGAGAAGTATGCAGTGGCAACGGTTGTTCTGGAAACACAATAAGGAGGCAGTTCAGTGAGTGAGAGATACTATCGCGACACGCTGGTACATGTAAATTTAGAATCGATTCATCATAATTATAAAATGATCGGGAGTAAACACCCGGATAAAACCTTCATAGCGGTGGTCAAGGCCGACGGTTACGGGCTTGGCAGCGATACCGTCGCACATTATTTGTCTGAACGGGGCGTCGGCTATTTTGCGGTCGCCACGCTGGATGAGGCCATAGATTTGAGAATGCACGGCATAAAAGACAGGATTCTGGTCCTGGGGACCATCAGACCTGAAGATATCAACAAGGCAATACAGCACCGAATTGCGGTTACGGCACCCGGCATTGGCTGGGTAAAGAATGCAAAAGATTATGTAGATGATAAGTTTGAAAAAGAAGTGTGGATTCACATAAAAGTGAATACGGGCATGAATCGATACGGTACGAAGGATATAGAGGAAATAAGAGAGATGATTGAAGAAATCAATACATTTGAACGATTCATTTATGAAGGAATCTTCAGTCATCTGACTTCTGCTGACATGGATAATGAATCCACCCGGATGGAGATGGATGCTTTTAAAAAAGTGATCGGGCAGGTGGAAACGCCTGAATATGTACATATCCAAAATTCAGCTGGTGCGTTATGCTATGATGCCGATTTTTGCAATGCGATGCGAATTGGTATTTCATTATATGGTTATTATCCGAGTCCATTCGTCAAATCCACTTCATCGATCGTATTGAAACCAGCGATAGATTTAACTGCGAAAGTTGCGGCGGTCCATAACCTGGAGAGCGGTGAATCTGTAAGTTACGGAAGGACATACACAGCTGAGTCAGATGAAACGATTGCAACATTGCCAATCGGATACGCTGACGGTTTCATCCGGGCACGGTCAGGATCAAAAGTTGAAATCAACGGTCACCAATGCCCTGTAGTCGGCAGAGTATGCATGGACTCCATAATGGTTAAAGTACCATCTGATGTCAAAATCGGCGATGAGGCATATCTTATCAATAAAAACCCTGATTCCCTACAGTCTATGGATATTTACAGTGAGTACACAGAGACGATTCCCTATGAGTCGTTGACGCTTCTTTCAAGGCGGATTCCGCGCTGCTATAAGGGTGAAGATGTTGATTTCGTGTATAATGAGGTATTGAAATAGCTAGTCACGTGTGAATGTACATGGTAAAATTATAATTACATTATCGTTCCAGGGGTGATTTGATTATGAGTATGAGCGAACAATCAAATGCAAATAACATGGATATGGCACTTAAAATGGGTTATATTGAGATGAGCGATATCAATTTATCCATTGTGACTGAATTTCACACGGCCGAATGTGAAGCGCATAAACGCAATGAAGATTACCTTGACTATATAAAAGATGGTGAATAGATGAAAAGAGGAGAAGTTTATCTTGCGGATCTATCACCGGTGGAAGGTTCAGAGCAAGGTGGAAAAAGGCCTGTTGTCATTATACAAAACAATGTGGGTAACTATCACAGTCCGACTGTGATAGTTGCTGCTGTTACAGGCAGAATAAACAAAGCTAAGATACCTACACATGTGGAGATTTCAAAGGATACATATAACTTGGATAAGGATTCTGTCATTTTGTTGGAACAGATCAGGACGGTCGATAAAAAACGTCTGATGGAAAAGCTTACATATTTGAAAGACGATAAAATGGCAGAAGTTGATACGGCTTTAAAAGTGAGCCTGGCGTTAGATCCCAAAAAGAAAAAGAAGAAAAAGAAATAGGTCAGAGTGAATCGGATGCTCTGTATTCCAGCAGGAGGTGCAAGGTTTGACTTATGTAGATGAATTAGCCAATGAATATAAAGAGATAATGTCTAAATATCTGTTTGATCAAAAGCAGGATGAAGCACTCGAAATGTGCCATACTTTCAGCGATAAAGTCATTCAAATTGATACATCCCCTGAAGAAATAGTGACTTTACATATGGATCTGCTGGACGATATGCAGGTGACTGACGGTGATAAAATCCGAGCATCGCTGAATGTAGTTCAGGAAGTTCTGATTGCATTCGGCTTCACTTATCGTGACTATAAAGCGATGCTGGCTAAAATTGAAGTGCATGACAAGGAATTGGACGTTGCATCGAGTCTCCAGGAAACCATGTTGAAGACTACCATCCCTGTACTGGACAGCTTGGAAATCGGCGCTATCTCAGTACCTGCGAGTAAAGTGAGCGGTGATTATTTCAACATAATCAACCACAAAAACAATTTACTCAGCTTTGGTGTGGCCGACGTTATCGGTAAGGGTATCCCTGCGGCGATTGCGATGTCGATGATTAAATTCTCCATGGATTTTCAGGGTGCCACTAAAAATCCGAGCGAGGGCTTAAAAAGGCTGAACAGAGTGGTAGAAAGAAATGTAAATCAGAATATGTTCATCACAATGTTTTATGGTCTTTACAATATAGAGACAGACACGCTGCATTTTTCTTCAGCTGGTCACGAACCCGGCTTGATTTACAGAAATGAAACGAATGAGTTCGAAGAAATTGATGCCAAGGGCATTGTTCTTGGTGTGACGGATTCAGCTGAATATGAACAGCGGCAGGTTAAGCTTCATAAAGGCGATATGCTGATTGTCTGCACTGACGGTGTAACTGAGCTCCGGAAGCATGACGACACCTTTATCGATCTCGATGACATCAAGGATATGATTGTCGATACTAAGGAACACCATCCTCAGGATATAGTTCAATATGTATATGAATCACTCACGCGTATGCAGCACTCGCACAAAAAAGATGATTTGACTTTGTTTATTTTAAAGAATACAGCAGAATAAGTTTAAAATAATGGGGATTTCATGTTTATCTTATTTTGCTGAGGGTAATTATTAATGAGTTGCGTTTAGAAACTATTAGGAGTGTATATACATAATGAATATTAACATTAGCGCAGAAGAAAAAAGAGAAGAGTACGTTATAACAATGAGTGGAGAGCTGGATGTCTATACCGCACCAGAACTGCAGAAGGTACTGGATCCCATCAGACAGGAAGGCACCCACCATGTAAGAATAGATGTAACAGATGTATCATATATGGATTCAACAGGCCTTGGAATTTTCGTAGGTACGCTTAAAGACCTGAATCAGCACGATAAGGAACTTCGTGTGACGGGTGCATCAAACCGTATTTTAAGACTGTTTGAAATTACTGGATTAAGAGATCTGATGCATATTAATGAATCATCGGAGGTGGAATAGGATGAGTCATCAATATGATTATATAGAAATGAAATTCCCTTCAAGTGCTGAATACGTCGGATTGATCAGATTGACTCTGTCTGGTGTATTTTCACGTGTAGGTGCAACTTATGATCAGATTGAAGATGCAAAAATTGCAGTATCTGAAGCGGTAACCAATGCTGTAAAACACGCCTATACAGATAATGAATCAGGCAACATCCTGGTCGGTTTTGCAGTGTTCAACGATAAAATTGAAATCATAGTATCTGACAATGGGCAGAGCTTTGATTACGAACAGATTAAATCTGAACTTGGACCATATAATGAAGATGATAATGTCAATTACTTGAGAGAAGGCGGACTCGGGTTATTCTTAATTGAAACATTAATGGATGAAATTGTTGTAAGAAAGGATCCGGGTGTTACAATAAGCATGACTAAGTACATTGATGAAAGCCAGGTGCATTCAGATGGGGAAACAATCAGCAACAGATAATGGATATTCGGCAGAAGACATCAATTCTCTGATTAACAGCTACCAGCAGGATAAAGATGATATAGCACAGACAAAACTGGTCGAACACTATCAAAAGCTGGTTGAATCTCTTGCATATCGATATTCTAAAGGTCAAAGCCACCATGAAGACTTGGTTCAGGTCGGTATGGTCGGGCTGCTGGGTGCAATAAAGAGATTCGATCCGTCTTTTGAACGCCGGTTTGAAGCTTTTTTAGTGCCGACGGTTGTTGGAGAGATAAAGAGATATCTCCGCGATAAGACATGGAGTGTGCATGTACCAAGACGTATAAAGGAAATAGGACCTAAAATAAAAAATGCCAACGATACACTTGTGGCCGAACTTGAACGTTCACCTACAATTCAGGAGATTGCAGAATATCTGGAAGTCACTGATGAAGATGTACTGGAAGCGATGGAGATGGGTCAGAGTTATAATGCATTGTCAGTAGACCATTCCGTTGAAGCGGATAAGGACAGTTCTAAAGTCACATTGCTCGATGTCATGGGAGACCAGGATGATAATTATGAATTGGCCGAGAAACGTTTAATGCTTGAGAAAATCCTGCCGATATTAACAGACAGGGAAAGAGAAATCATCCAGTTTACATTTATGGAAGGTTTAAGCCAGAAAGAGACAGGAGAACGTGTAGGACTCAGTCAGATGCATGTATCCAGGTTACAGAGAAACGCTATTGATAAACTGCGACAGGCAGTTGTTGAAAATGAGTAATCCCTGACCAATATGGTTAGGGTTTTTATTTTTAAAAATAAAATTGAATGTTTAGGAGAAGAATTATGTCACAGAGTTTGATTGAAGCATTGGTAAAAACAACATCATTTAAAGAAAAGTACATAAAGAATGTTTTGGAATTATTAGAGGATAAAAATACCGTACCTTTCATTGCGCGTTACCGTAAAGAGATGACAGGCGGGATGAAAGAAGAGGAAATCAAGCAAATTGCTGATGAATTCAACTACATGGAATCCCTCATGAAGCGGAAAGAAGAAGTTATCCGTCTGATTGATGAGCAAGGGATGCTTACTGAAGAGCTTAGGAATAATATCAATAAACAGACTGTTTTAAACAGGGTGGAAGATCTTTACCGTCCGTTCAAACAGAAGAAAAAAACTAAAGCGACAGAAGCTAAAAGAAAAGGTCTTGAACCGCTGGCTAAAATAATTTTTGAGCAGAATGAAAAGGGTATTGAAGCAATTGCCGGAGAATATTTAAATGAAGAAGTCGAAACTGTAAAAGAAGCGATTCAAGGTGCTCTGGACATCATTGCGGAAAATATATCGGATGAACCTAAGTTCAGAAGTTATATATTAAAAGTGATTAAGGATACTTCGTCAATCACGTCCACCAAAAAGAAAAAAGCAGAAGATGATACTAAGATTTTTGAAATTTACTACGACTATGAAGAACCGGTCAAGAAAATCGTGCCGCACCGCGTGCTCGCTATCAACCGTGGGGAGAAACTTAAAGTACTGACAGTCAAGCTGCAGCATGATCTGGAAAGATTAAAAAATTATATTTCCAAACAAGTGATCAAAGAAGACTCGCAAACGGCTGAGTATATGGAAACTGCTATTGATGACGGCTTGAAAAGACTGATCATCCCTTCAATAGACCGGGAAGTCAGAAATGATCTGACTGAATACAGTGAAGAGCATGCTGTTGATATTTTTGAAGAGAACTTAAAGCGACTGCTTTTACAGCCGCCGCTTAAAGGAAGAACGATACTCGGCGTGGACCCGGCATTCCGCTCGGGATGTAAGCTTGCAGTAATCAATGATAATGGCGGATTCATGGATAAAAGTATCATATATCCACATACTTCTAATTCCAGGGTCGAACAGGCGAAAAATGAAGTTGTCAAAATGATTGAGAAACATGATGCCTCTTTAATTGCGATTGGAAATGGAACAGCTTCAAGGGAAACAGAATTGTTTATCGATGAACTGTTAACTGAAGAGAATCTGGATATTCCATTCATCATCGTTAATGAAGCGGGGGCGAGTGTTTATTCTGCATCACAGATTGCACGTGATGAATTCCCTGATTTCAATGTTGAAGAGAGAAGTGCTGTATCTATTGCGAGACGCGTCCAGGATCCATTAAGCGAACTGGTAAAAATCGATCCGAAATCCATAGGGGTCGGACAGTATCAGCATGATGTGAATCAGAAGTATTTGACGGACTCCCTGAATTTCGTTGTGGAAACGAGCGTAAACCAGGTGGGGGTCAATGTCAATACGGCTTCTGTAACATTGCTCGAGCATGTAGCGGGACTCTCTCCCTCAATCAGTAAAAATATTGTAAACTACAGAGTAGAAAATGGAGAGTTCAAAACAAGAAAAGAAATCGAAAAAGTACCGAGGCTCGGTAAAAAGACGTATGAGCAGTGTATTGGTTTCTTAAGAATACCCGAAGGCAATGAACTTTTGGATCAGACTCCAATTCACCCGGAACAGTATAAAACAACAAATGAATTTTTAAAGCAGCTGAATATAAGCAAAGACCAGATCGGTTCAGAAGAGATAAAAGAAAAGCTTGATGGCATCAACATCAAAGAGTATGCAGAGAAATTATCAGTAGGTGTACCGACACTGACTGATATTGTTGAAAGCTTAAAATCTCCGACAAGAGATATAAGGGATGATTATGAAACACCGATGCTGAAATCCAATGTACTGAAAATGGAAGATTTGAAAGAGGGTATGAAGTTGTCCGGAACTGTCAGAAACGTAACCGACTTCGGTGCATTTGTCGATGTCGGAGTGAAACAGGACGGACTTGTTCATATTTCACAGTTGACCAAACGTTTCGTCAAGCATCCGCTGGAAGTAGTGGGAACGGGCGATATCGTTGATGTTAAAGTACTTGATGTGGATGCACAAAAGGGAAGAATATCATTAACGATGAAAGACGTTTAAACTAAAAATACAAAAGACATAAAAAAGACAGGTCATTTGACCTGTCTTTTTTCGATATTACTTATCTAAAAGGTGAACACTCTTATCTTCTAATTCAACATCATCGATATTGATTCCAAGTGCTTCAGCTACACCGCGGCCGTATGCCGGGTCTGCCTGATAACAGTTGAAGATATGACGGTGCTGAACGCGCTCAGATGCTGCGCCGATTTCAGCTGCAGTATTCTGGAATAAGCGCTGCTTGTCTTCATCGGACTGAAGATTGAAGAGCTTACCAGGCTGCTCGTAATAGTTGTCGTCGTCTTCACGGAAGTTGTGTTCGTAAACCGGACCATCTGTTTCCAGTGGCGGCTGTTTAACGCTCGGATCATCCTGATACTGATCATAGCTGTTTGGATAATAGTTAGTGTGTGAACCAAGGTTACCGTCAACTCTCATTGCGCCGTCACGGCTGAATGGGCAAACATTTTTTGCACCTTTAGGTGAGTTAACAGGGATTTGCTGGTGGTTTACACCTAAGCGGTATCTCTGTGTATCTCCGTAAGAGAATAAACGGCCCTGTAACATCTTGTCTGGTGAGAATCCAAGACCAGGAATGATGTTGGTCGGTGCGAATGCAGCCTGTTCAACTTCTGCGAAGTAGTTTTCAGGGTTGCGGTTAAGTTCGAACTCACCCACAGGGATAAGCGGGAACTCATCTTTGTACCAAACTTTAGTCAAGTCGAATGGGTTATGGTAGTGGTTTTTAGCCTGTTCTTCAGTCATAACCTGGATGTACATTTTCCATTTAGGGAAGTTGCCATCTTCAATTGAATTGAAAAGGTCACGCTGTGAAGATTCGCGGTCTTTCGCTACTACTTGTTCAGCTTCTTCACCAGTAAAGTTTTCAATACCTTGTTGTGTTCTGAAGTGGAACTTCACCCATACGCGCTCGTTATTGTCGTTGATCATACTGTATGTGTGTGAACCGAAGCCATGCATATTTCTGAAACCTTTTGGAATACCACGGTCAGTCATAATAATCGTTACCTGGTGGAGTGCTTCAGGAAGCAGTGTCCAGAAATCCCAGTTGCTTTCTGCATTGTGCATGTTTGTCTTAGGGTCACGTTTAACAACGTGGTTCAGACTTGCGAAAAGTTTAGGATCACGGAAGAAGAATACAGGAGTGTTGTTACCCACTAAATCCCAGTTACCTTCCTCAGTGTAGAATTTAAGAGCGAAACCACGGATGTCACGTTCAGCGTCCGCAGCACCACGTTCACCTGCTACAGTAGAGAAACGGGCGAACATTTCAGTTTGCTTTCCAACCTCACTGAAAATTTTTGCATTTGTGTATTGAGTGATGTCATGAGTTACAGTGAAAGTACCGTAAGCTCCTGAACCTTTAGCATGCATACGGCGCTCAGGAATTACTTCCCGGTCGAAGTGTGCCATCTGTTCAATAAAATAAGGGTCCTGCATAACCATAGGGCCTCTAGCACCTGCAGTTGCAGAGTTCTCGCGGTCACCGACTGGTGCTCCAAAAAGAGTAGTCAGGTGATCTGCTGATTGATGTTTACCCTGTTCGCGTGCCTGGTCCCCACCGCCGGCACGTACATCGCCAGAAAAATTATTTTGATTTTCATTTACCATTAAAAAAACCCCTCCAAGAAAATGTGTTATAACATTCTTGTTTAGAATGATTATAAATAAATAATAACATACTGGTAGAAAAAAACAATAGAAACGCAACATTTATAAGTAAAGATTAAATGATGGTAGTGATAACATGATGTTGAGGAAAATATTTTTCTATATATAGGAAGAAACACGGTTGAGTGTGAAAAAGGGCAGGGTATATTAAGATTTTGTAAAAATTATATTGAAAATGTATTGACTTTAAACAAATAACCTTGTAATATAAATGACGTTGCATTAATCAATGGCCCGTTGGTCAAGCGGTTAAGACACCGCCCTTTCACGGCGGTAACACGGGTTCGAGTCCCGTACGGGTCACTTCTTATTTAAAACAAGTCTTTAAAATTAATTTAAAAAGATTGTTGACATATAGAACAGGATGTTATACAATAGTTCTTGTCGCTAAAATAAGAAAAGAAGTTTTAAAAGAACTTTTAAATAGCTTATTGATACGCGGTTGTGGCGGAATCGGCAGACGCGCTAGGTTGAGGGCCTAGTGGGAGTTAATCCCGTGGAGGTTCAAGTCCTCTCAGCCGCACTATTCCTAAAGCAATCGAAAGTGACTTTTGAAATAAAAAGAATGCATCTCTATCTATTATATATGCGGGTGTAGTTAAGTGGTATAACCCCAGCCTTCCAAGCTGATGTCGTCGGTTCGATTCCGATCACCCGCTCCATTACTTATTTAACAAAGAACATTGAAAACTGAATGACAATATGTCAACGTTTAATTCCGAACAAAGCTTCTATTATATGGGAGCACAAAGTTGAGGCGAACAACACAACACGCAAAGATGATACTGAATGTATCGACCGAGCTCAGATGAGCTGTCCATTTATGGAGAGTTTGATCCTGGCTCAGGATGAACGCTGGCGGCGTGCCTAATACATGCAAGTCGAGCGCGGGATTGAGGAGCTTGCTCCTCAAACCCGAGCGGCGGACGGGTGAGTAACACGTAGGCAACCTACCCATCAGACCGGGATAACCGCGGGAAACCGTGGCTAATACCGGATGA